>CABZTP010000006.1:0-49750 GCA_902528735.1 uncultured Pelagibacteraceae bacterium | reverse complement strand
TCAAAAAAAAAGGCAGAATTAGAAAAATAATCATGGAAGGAGGGGCATTTGATGTAAATGGCTCAGGTACAATTCTATTAACTGAAGAATGTTTGTTAAGCAAAATTCAAGAAAGAAATAAAAATTTTAAAAAAAAAGACTACGAAAAAATGTTTAATAAATACTTAAATATAAAAAACTTTATATGGCTTAAAAAAGGAATTGCAGGCGATGATACACATGGACATGTTGATGACATAACAAGATTTGTTTCAAGAAATACGATTATGACTGCAGTTGAAAATAATAAAAAAGATATAAATTACAAAAACCTAAATAAGAATTTAAATATATTGAAAGAAAGTAAATGTGAGAAAGGAAAGAAATTCAAAATTATAAAAGTTCCTATGCCTTCACCAATTTATATTGAGAATACAAGAGTTCCTGCAAGTTATATGAATTTTTATATTTGTAATAAAAAAATAATTCTTCCAATATTCAGAGTAAAAGAAGACAATATTACAATTAAAATTTTCAAAAATTATTTTAGACATAAAAAAATCGAAACAGTTGATTGTAGCAAATTCATATGGGGATTTGGTGCAATACATTGTATGACCCAACAAGAACCTAAAATTTAGTTATGCTGCTTTTAGTGTGCCGAATAATAATCTAAAAGGTATCAACATTATAAGAGCAACAAATATTTTTACCGCAAGATCTCCTAACGATAAAGTTACCCAAGGAATTCCCGTTCCATAAAATGATATTGAGAAAAATAAAAAAGTATCAACTGTTGAACCTATCAAAGAAGATGTCAAAGGTGCTATAAACCACTTCTTTTGTCTTAATTGATCAAATATCTGAACATCTAAAAGTTGAGCAATTATAAAAGCTGTTCCTGAACCAATTGCTATTCTTATAGAAATAAGATCAGTAAAATTAGTTGAAAATATTAAAGTAAACAAAATTCCAATTGTGAAGCCTATATAGACAATTTTTCTTGCTACTAATTTTCCAAAGGATCTGTTGGCTAAATCTGTAATTAAAAATGCAATTGGATAACTAAAAGCACCGTAAGTTAAAATTTCCTCTAAACCATAATATTTTATAGGAAATTGAACTAAATAATTAGATGCTAGCACAACTATTCCCATTAAAAATGAGAGAGTGAGGAAAACTTTATTCATTATGCTGTTTTTGCGATTATTGTTTTTTTAAGCTTTTTTAATCTTAACGATAAATCTCTTGATTTTGCAGATTTTAAGAAATTATCAAAGCTACCTTTTTTATCTACAGATCTAACACCTGCATTTGAAACTGTTAATCTCAGAGATTTTTTTAAAAGTTCACTTTTAAATTTTACTTTCTTTAAATTTGGAAGAAATCTTCTCTTAGTTTTATTGTTAGCGTGACTAACATTATGGCCTTTTAGAGGGATTTTACCAGTAAGTTCGCATTTTTTAGACATAAATTTTCAAGATGTATATGGTCTTAAAGAATACCAGTCAAGATTAATTTTTTGTTCCAATAGCTTCGGAAATATTTTTAAAACCTTCTCTTTTTACAATTTCATCAAGATCTTTATTAATCTTTGAAGCAATAGCTGGTCCTTTATAAACCATGCCTGTGTACAATTGCACAAGAGTTGCACCGCTTACAATTTTATTAAAAACGCCTTCGGCAGAGTCAACGCCTCCAACTCCAATTAATAATATTTTTTTTCCAACTAATTTAAAAAATTTACTAATTAATTCATTAGAGATATTTTCAAGTGGTTTTCCAGACAAACCACCTTTCTCTAATTTATTTATATTGGATATATTTTCTCTATTTCTATCTGTCGTATTTGAAACTATAAGTATTTGAACATTATATTTTAAAAAAAGTTCTGAGATTTCATCAATACTTTTTTCATCAATATCAGGAGATACTTTGACTGCTATTGGTACATTTGAATTTAAATTTTTCTTTTCTTCATTTATACATTTTAAAAGATTATCTAACTCATCATTTTTGTGAAAGTTTCTTAAATTTTCTGTGTTAGGAGAAGAGATATTAATTGTAATATAGTCTGCTAAATTATGAAATTTTCTAAAACAAATTAAATAATCTTCAACTCTGTTTTCAGTATCTTTATTAGGTCCTATATTGATACCAAGTAATCCATTAGGTGAATTATTTTCAATATTTTTTTTACTTTCTTCTGATCCAATATTGTTAAATCCAAGTCTATTAATTAAAGCCTCATCTTCTTCCAGCCTGAACACTCTTGGCTTCGGATTTCCTAATTGTGGTTTAGGTGTAATTGTACCTACCTCAACAAAACCAAATCCTAGTTTGTATAAAGGATTGTAAACTTCTGCATTTTTATCAAATCCAGCAGCTACACCTAGAGGAGAATTTAAGGTTTTGTTTAAAAATTTAGTTTGGATAGTAACTCTGGTTGTTTTATCTATAGCTGGTATCTGATTTAACTTTAAAGCCTTTATTGCTAGTGAGTGCGCAACTTCAGGGCTAAATTTAAATATAAAAGGTCTTATAAAATTAAACATTTTCAACCTTTTTTCTTATCAATTGTTTGGTTTCATTTACTCCAAAAAAACTAATGAAGAAGCCCATTCTGGGTCCATTTTCGTCACCAAATACAACCTCATAGATAAGCTTAAACCATTCTCTTAAATTTTCTTTATAACCATTTTCTTTTCCTACGGTAAAAATATTTGTCTGAATATCTTCAGGAGCCATTTTATCATTACAATTATCTAAAGACTTAATTAATGCTTTCAGTGCAACTTTCTCTTTTTCATTTGGAGTTTTGTAAATTTTTTTTGTTTTTATAACATCATTGAAATATTTTATTGCATATTCAATTAAATTATCGAAAATTGGATGATCATTTTCATTAATTTCTGACTTGTATTTTTTTACAAATTTCCAAAGTAATTGTTTGCTGTCCGCATTGCTTGTTTCAACTAAATTTAAAAGCATTGAAAAAGTCATAATTGTATTTTCATCTGGCATCGATCCATTATGTACATGCCAAACTGGATTCATTAACTTCTGTAAATCATTTTGAGTTTTTCCTTTTTCTATAAAATCTAGATATTCATCAACAGCTTTTGGAACAACTTCTCTGTACAATTTTTTTGCTCTTTTTGGATTTTGATACATGTAAAGAGATAGACTTTGAGGAGAAGCATAATTCAACCATTCATCTATAGTTACTCCATTACCTTTTGATTTAGATATTTTTTCACCTTTTTCGTCCAAAAAAAGTTCATAAGCAAAACCAGATGGGTTAGATTTACCTAATGTTTTAATAATCTTAGTTGAAAGAATTGCACTCTCAATTAAATCTTTTCCATACATTTCGAAATCAATATCTAAAGCGTACCATCTCATTGCCCAATCAACTTTCCATTGTAATTTGCAGTTCCCGTCTAAAATACTTTTTTCCAAATTTGATCCATTATTGTCAAATATGATTTTAGAAGATTTAGAATCAATTTCTAAAACAGGTATTTCAAGAACTTTTCCAGTTCTTGGGCATATTGGTAAAAAGGGGGAATAGGTTTTCTGTCTTTCTTTGCCTAAAGTTGGAAGAATTATTTCCATAATTTTTTCATAATTTTCTAGAACTAATTTTAGGGTGTCATTAAAATAACCAGACTTGTAGAGTTCTGTAGAACTTTTAAATGAATATTTAAATTTAAAATTATCAAGAAATTGTTTCAACATATTATTATTATGTTCTCCAAAACTACTAAACTTTTCAAATGGATCAGGGACATCCGTTAAAGGTTTGTGAAGATTATTTTTGAGCATTTCTTGATTTGGAACATTTTCAGGCACTTTTCTAAGACCATCCATATCATCAGAAAATGTAATAATTTCCTTTGGAATATCTGTTAAATGATCAAGAGCGTTGACAATCATTGTTGTCCTTGCAACTTCTCCAAATGTACCTATATGAGGTAGACCACTAGGGCCATAACCAGTTTGTAAAACTATTTTATTTTTTTTTTCTATGTTCGATTTTCTCTCTCTTAATAGCTTTTTAGCCTCAACAAATGGCCAGGCGTTTGTTTTGTCAAAATTTGTTTTGTCTATCACAACTACTTAAATATCCTTAATATCAGCCTTTTTAATAATTCATATAGAGTTGAAATTTATTTACCATAAAATAATGTCCATTCAAAATGTCCAATTATAAAACTGTCTTTTTTACATTAGGGGTTTTGCAAATTATTTTAGGTCTTTCAATGATTGTACCTATTTTGGTTCAATTAATATTTGATCAAATTGATGCAGGATTTATCGGATCAATGATTGTTACTATTGTATTTGGATTTTTATTTTTCATTTCTAATTATGATCACGATAAAAAGATAAGTTTACCTCAAGCTTTTTTGCTCACGGCACTTTCGTGGTTAAGTATTGCTATATTTGGTTCTTTACCTTTAATTTTTTCTAGTACGAATTTGAGTTTTACAGATGCGTTTTTTGAAAGCATGTCTGGTATTACAACAACAGGATCTACAATTATCACGAATCTAAATGAAACATCTAAAGCGATATTACTTTGGAGAGGAATGTTACAATGGTTTGGTGGTATTGGAATCATCGTAATGGCAATCACTTTAATGCCTTTAATGAATATAGGGGGTATGCAACTTTTCAATATTTCTTCTAATGATACTTCAGAAAAAATTTTTCCCAAAACTAAAGAAGTTTCTCTGAGATTATTGTCTATATATTCCTTATTAACTTTAACTTGTGCTTTTTTTTATTTTATATTTGGGATGAGTTTTTTTGATAGCATCGTGCATGCTATGACAACAATAGCGACTGGGGGTTTTGCAAATTATAACGAGTCTATAGGTTATTTTAACAATTCCTTGATAGAAATTAATGCAATAATATTTATTATTCTTGGAAGTATACCTTTTATTAGTTACATCAAATACTTAGCCGGAGATAAAAAAATATTTTTTAAAGACACTCAAATAAAAACTTTTATAATTTTGGTTATTATTTCAATTCTTTTAATGTTTTTTTATTTATCTGTTATAAATAAAAGCTTTACTGAGATAAGTTTTTTGTCTGTTAGCTTTAATATAATTTCTATTTTGACTGGAACAGGATATGCTACAGAAAATTTTAGTAATTGGGGTCAATTTCCATTAGTATACTTTATAATTTTAATGTTCATTGGAGGATGTGCAGGCTCTACAACTTGCGGAATAAAGATTTTTAGAATTCAAATTTTGTATCAATTTATATCAAACCAGCTGAAAAAAATAATTTACCCTCGAGGAATTTTCAAAATTAAATATCAAAATAATAATGTGGATGAAAAATTTATGGACTCAATTATTTCTTTTATATTCCTTTATATATTAATATTTTTTGTTGTGACTGCACTTTTATCGCTTGATGGATTAAATTTTATTACCGCAATTTCAGCAGCTGCCACATCAATTTCAAATGTTGGTCCAGGTTTAGGTGATATTATTGGTCCAAACGGAAGTTTTTCAAGCCTGTCTGATTTTTCTAAATGGATTCTCAGTGCAGCAATGATACTTGGAAGGTTGGAATTATTTGCAATTCTAGTATTATTTATCCCATCTTTTTGGAGAAAATATTAGTGTTTGAAAAAAAACAAACCTGGTCGGAATCTATTTTAGTTTACAAAGATATTCGAATGCTAAGAATATTACTTCTTGGTGCAATTAGTGGATTTCCTTGGGTTTTAATTGCAAGCAGTTTAAGCCTTTGGCTAAAAGAAGAAGGTTTAAGTAGATCAACTATTGGATGGGCAGGTTTAATATTTGGAGTTTACGCCTTTAATTACTTGTGGGCACCAATAATTGATAGAATACAAATTCCATTTTTAACAAAAAGATTAGGGCATCGACGCGGTTGGATTGTCCTTATGCAAATAATAATTTTATTTAGTTTAATTGTTTGGAGTTTTATTAACCCTACAGAAAATTTGGCGTTACTAATTAGTGTTGGATTAGTTATAGCAATTGCTTCGGCTACACAAGATATTACAGTTGATGCATTAAGAATTGAACAAATCAATACTGATGAAGGAAAATCTATGGCAGCAGGTGCTGCTATGGCTGTAGTTGGTTGGTGGACCGGATATAAGTTAGGTGGTGTTATAGCATTGTTCACTGCCGAATTTTTTCAAAACATTGGAATTGAACATTACTGGCAAACTACTTTTTTAGTTCTTGGCGTCGTAGTAATCCTGATGAATATAGGTTTAATGTTCATACACGAGCCTATGACAACAGATAGGCAAAACAAACAAAAAGAAACAGACGAAATAATAAAATCAAAACTTGGATCAAATAATATAATAACAAAATTTATTGCTTATATTACTGGTACAATAGGAGGTCCAATAATTAGTTTCTTCAAAAAAAATGGTTTCTCAATTGCAGTTGGAATCCTAGGCTTTGTCTTTCTTTTTAAAATTGGAGAGGCCTTTCTTGGAAGAATGTCCATAGTTTTTTATAAAGAAGTTGGATTTTCAAAAGGTGAGATAGCCATATATTCTAAAACTTTAGGCTGGATAACCACAGTTGTATTTACATTATTAGGTGGAATATTTGCTATGAGAGCCGGCACAATAAAAACAATGTTTGTTGCTGGTGGATTTATGGCAGCAACAAATTTATTATTTGCGGCTCTCGCGTGGTCAGGTAAATCTGAATGGTTGTTTGCTTTAGCGGTTATCGCTGATGATATATCTGCAGCATTTGCAACTGTTGCTTTCGTAGCCTTTATCTCTCTTTTAGTGGATAGGACTTATACCGCTACTCAGTATGCACTTCTAGCTTCAATTGGAACTGCAGGAAGAACGACACTTGCTTCTTCATCGGGTGCTGTAGTTGATTGGCTAAATGGAGACTGGGGAACCTTTTTTATAATTACTACTTTAATGGTTATCCCATCTTTGATTTGTTTATGGTTTATAAGGAATAAAATTAAAATTGGTGCAAAATAGTTTTTTTTTAAAAGAGCGTGTTGTCGATATATTAGAAGAACCAAAGAAGAACTCTAATATTAGCTCTCAACTTATCTACGGTGAGAGTTTTAAAATACTTAGTAAAAAAAATAATTATTTTAAAATAAAGACTTCATATGACAAGTATTCAGGCTTTATAAAAAAAATTGATAGCTACAGAAAATTCAATCCAACTCACAAAGTTGGAATTTTAAAAGCTAGAATTTATTTGGGTAATAGAAGAGAAAAATCAAATAAGTTTTTACCATTTACGAGCAAAATACAAATTTTAAAAAGAAATCAAAATTTCATTATGTATAAAAAAGATAAATGGCTAAGATCAAAAGATATATTTCCAATTCAAAAAAAAAATACTGATTTTGTAAAAATATTTAAAAGTTTTCTAAACTGTAAATATAAATGGGGTGGAAAAACATTCGAAGGAATTGACTGTTCAGCTCTATTACAAATATTTTATAAGTTTAATAATAATTTTTTTCCAAGAGATACGATTGATCAAGTTAAATTAAAAAAAAGTGTAGGATCCAAAAAAAAATTTAAAAAAGGTGATATTATTTTTTGGAAAGGACATGTTGCTATATGCATCAATACAAACGATCTTATTCACGCTTATGGTCCAAAAAAAAAAGTGATCATAATGCCAATTAAAAAAACGATAAAACTAATTAAAGAAACTGCAAAATTGGATGTAAAGAAAATAACAAGGATCTGAATTATTCTCGACCAAAATCAGGTTTAGAAATATCTTGTTTTTGAGAAATTATTTGTTTTCTTACTACTTTCGAATTAATTAATTTTTTTATTATCTTTGAATTTTCTTTCTTGCTTATATTCTTCTTAAAGTCTTTTAAATTTTTCATAAAAAGATTTATTGCTTCAATCATATTAATTTTATTCTCAAAAAATATATCTCTCCACATTATTTCGTTGGATGCGGCAATTCTTGAGAAATCTCTTAATCCACCAGCACTAAATTTAATCAAATTTTTATTCTTTTTTTTCTGAAAATCCTGAGCTGTTTTTATTAAATTGTAAGCAATCAAGTGAGGTAGATGGCTAGTGACTGAAAAAATTTTATCATGATCATCAGGGTTCATAATAATTATTTTAGATCCTAAAGATTTCCAAAATCTCTCTACTTTTTTTTGTTTTAGAACATTTTTCTCTTTTATTATTATGCACCACTTGTTTTTGAACAAATTAGCATTACCATATTTGGGCCCACTAACTTCGGATCCTGAGATAGGATGACTCATCACCCAATCAAGATTTTTTGATAATTTTTTTTTTTTTAAAGAAATTAGATTTTTTTTTGTTGAACCAACGTCTGTTATAATCGAATTATGATTAAGATTTTTATTTAATGACGAAAAAAATTTAGGATATTCACTCATAGGAGTGCTTAAAATCACAAGATCAATTTTATTTAAATTTTTATCTAACCTTGTTAAAAATTTAATTTTCTTGTCAAATTTTTTAATAATAGATTTATAGTTTTTAGATTTTTCAAATACGAAAAAATTTTTAGAAATTTTTTTTTGTATTGAAGCCTTTAATATTGATGAGCCTATCAATCCACAACCAATAATAAGAATATTATTGAACATTTTTAAAAATAGTTTTCATTCTTTTAAGGAATATTTGGTTTTCTTTTGTATTACCAATTGTAAGTCTCAAACAATTTTTAATTCCATATGAATTCATTTCTCTTAGTATAATCCCATATTTTTGTAATTTTTTTAAAGTTGTGTCTGCGGTAAATATTGCTTTTTTGAAATCTAATAAAAAGAAATTTCCAGATATTTTGTTTGTACCAATATTATATTTTAACATCTCGTTTTTAATTTTTTTGCACCATTTAAGATTATGTATTACTGACTTTTTAACAAATTTATTATCTTTAAGTGACTCAACAGCACAAATTTGTGCAAATTTATTTACGTTAAAAGGCGGTTTAATTTTATATAATTCTTTAATTATAGATTTATCGCCATATCCCCAACCTATTCTTAATGAAGCTAGACCATAGATTTTTGAAAATGTTCTTAAGATAAATACATTTTTAGAGTTTTTAAATAACTCAATTCCAGATTTGTAATCCTTATTCTTCATATATTCAAAATATGCATCATCAACAACCAATAAAATATTTTTATTTAATCTTCTCCTTAAGTCTAATAGCTCGGTTTTTGTTAAATAAGTGCCTGTTGGATTATTTGGATTTGCAATAAAAACAATTTTTGTTTTTTTTGATGTCTTTTTAAGAATTTCTGTAATTGAAACCTTAAAATTTATTTCTTTAGCTAGTTTTACATTTGCTCCAACGATTTTGGAGTATATCCTATACATGAGAAAACTATACTTAGGAACAACAACTTCATCATTTTCTCTAAGGAACAATTGACAAAGCATCTGAATTATTTCATCAGAACCAGAGCCACAAATTATCTTGGATTTGTCACAATTATACTTTTTTGATATTTTTTGTGTAAGCTCTGAAAATTTACTGTCAGGATATTTTGATATATCAAATTTAGACTTAACAATTTTCTCGACATTTTTACTGACTCCTAAGGCAGACTCATTTGCGGATAACTTAATAATTTTTTTATTACCAGTCAGTAATGATTTTCCTGGTTTGTAACTCTGTAATTTTATGTTTTTAAATCTTAGCGCTGTCATAGTAAATATTTCACTATAAATAGTCTTTTGACTAGATAAAACAATAATTAATTGAGCAATATTTGACATATAAATTCCTTTGAAGTAAAAGCTGCATGCGCTGATTTATACTGAATTGCGAGCGCTATAAAAAAACCGCTAAAATGTTTTTTTTCTCACAATTCAATCAGTAAAATTATTATGAATAAGAATATTGATACAAAAAAAATAATTATATCAAATCCCCTAAAATTGGATTGTGGTAAGGAAATTAATAACTTTCCAATAGCATATGAGACATATGGGGAATTAAACAGTGAAAAAAGTAATGCGATATTAGTTTTTCATGCTTTAACTGGAGATCAATATGTTTCTGGAAAAAACCCAATAACTAATAAAGATGGTTGGTGGAGTTATGTTGTTGGAAAAAATAAGCCAATAGATACAAATAAATTTTTTGTGATTTGTGCAAACGTTATTGGAGGCTGCATGGGATCTTATGGACCTAGCACCATAAATGAGTCCACTGGCAAACAAATAGGAACTGATTTTCCCATTATAACTATTAATGACATGGTTAACGCTCAATACGAACTAATTAAATATTTAGAAATTGAAAAACTTTTTGCTGTAGTAGGTGGTTCAATGGGTGGAATGCAAGTACTTCAATTTGTTGCCAATTTTCCAGATAAAGCAAAACTTGCAATACCGATTGCTTGCACATCTAGTCACTCGGCACAAAACATAGCGTTTAATGAATTAGGAAGGCAGGCAATTATGGCTGACAGTAAGTGGGAAAATGGATTTTATAGTAATTACAAATTAAATCCTGACAAGGGGTTAGCGGTAGCAAGAATGGCAGCACATATTACTTATCTTTCTGAAAAAGGATTGCAGGAAAAATTTGGAAGAAAATTGCAAGATAGGGATAGCCTAAGATATGGATTTGAGGCAGATTTTCAAATTGAGAGTTATCTTAGATACCAAGGATCTGTATTTGTTGATAGATTTGATGCTAATAGTTATTTATATATAACTCGTGCAATGGATTATTTTGACTTATCCAAACAGTACAAAGAAAATTTATCTGAAGCATTCAAAAAAACTAAAACAAAATTTTTTGTAATATCATTTACATCAGATTGGTTGTATCCAACATCGGAGAATAGAGAAATAGTTATAGCACTAAATTCTATTGGTGCAGATGTAGGATTTGTTGAAATAGAATCTGATAAGGGACATGACTCATTTTTGCTTGATGTTCCAAGTTTCCTAAAGACACTTGGTGATTATATTAATTCAACCTACAAAGTTATAAATGAAAGAAGAATTTAACATTATATCTAATTTGATAGAGGAAAATACTAGAGTTCTAGATGTCGGTTGTGGCAATGGAGACTTGATGAAATTTTTACAAGAAAACAAAACTAAAGATATTCGTGGATTAGAAATTTCTAAAGAAAAAGTTCAAAATTGTTTATCAAAAGGATTAACAGTTATAGAAGGAAATGCTGAACGCGATTTAAAGCAATTTGCTAAATCATCCTTTGATTACGTTATCTTAAGTCAAACATTGCAGGCTTTTCTCAACCCTGAAGTAGTAATTAATGAATTACTTAAAGTGGGTAAAAAGGTAATAGTTACAATACCTAATTTTGGTTACTGGAGAGTTAGACTACAATTATTATTTAAAGGCACAATGCCTGTAACAGAAAATTTACCTCATGAATGGTACAATACACCAAATTTACATATGTGCACAATTAAAGATTTTTATAATTTTTGCAGTACTAAGAATATTAAAATATTTAAGTCTATCGCTTTAAAAAAAAGTCGAATTTCAGAAATAAATAAATCAAATTTAAATTATAAAAATCTTGACTCTCACTTAGGTATATTTTTAATAGAAAGTTAAATGAAAGTAGAAATTATTAAGTGTCTGGAGGATAATTTTTCTTACATTCTAATTAATGAAGCTAATAGAAATTGTTGTGTTGTTGATCCTGGTGAAGCAGATCCAATTATAAATTATTTAGAGAAAAATAAATTAAATTTAAAATATGTATTAAATACACATCATCATTATGACCATGTTGGTGGGAATGGGGAATTAAAAAAAAAATTTAATGCAGAAGTAGTAGGTTATATTGGAGATAAAAACAGAATACCTCAAATTGATATTTGCTTAAATGATGGTGAAATTTGGAAGGAGGATATTTTTGAAGCAAAAATATATCATGTCCCTGGTCATACAATAGGTCATATCTGTTTTCATTTTTTTAAAAATAAGTTAATTTTTACAGGAGATACTTTATTCTCTTTGGGATGTGGAAGAATTTTTGAAGGGAGTTATGAGCAAATGTACAACTCACTACAGGTTTTAAAAAATTTAGATAAAGATACAAAAATTTATTGTGGACATGAGTATACTTTAAAGAATTCTGAATTTTGTTTAGCACAGGATTCCAATAACAATGAATTACTAAACAAAATTAAAGAAATTAAAGAAAAAATTAAACAAGGTAAAACTAGTATGCCATCAACGATTGGTGTGGAACTTAATTGTAACATTTTTCTTAAATCAAACGATCTAGAAAATTTCAAAAAATTGAGGGATTTAAAGGATAATTTCTAAGTTATTAACCTTGACTATGATGCAACCCAGACTATATTGCTCACTATAAAAATTAAGGCTAACTATGTCATTCGCAGTAATTCAAACAGGTGGTAAACAGTATAAAGTGGAAGCTGGAGAGATTCTCAAAGTTGAAAAGCTCGAAGATTCAAAAGAAAATTCAAAAATAGAGTTTAATGAAATCCTAGCTTATGGAGATGATAATCATTTAGAGTTGGGTGAACCAACCATTACAGGTGCTAAAGTTGAAGCAGAATTAATAAAAAATGGAAAAAATAGAACGGTTCTTATTTTTAAAAAAAGAAGAAGACAAAACTCAAGAAGAAAAAATGGTCATAGGCAAAAATTCACAATGGTAAGAATAAGTAAAATCTATTCAAAAGATGGTAAGATTATTTCTGAAGCAGAAAAAATGAAAGAAATTCCGTCAAAAAAAATAATTGAAACTAAAGAAGTGGCAAAATAAAAGATAAAATATGGCAACAAAAAAAGCAGGTGGATCGTCGAGAAACGGAAGAGATAGTGCCGGTAGAAGACTGGGTGTGAAAAAATACGGTGGTGAGATGGTAATACCTGGGAACATTATTGTAAGGCAAAGAGGAACTAAAATATTCCCTGGAGAAAATGTTGGCATGGGAAAAGACCATTCAATTTTTTCAGTTGTTAAAGGTAAAGTAGAGTTCAAAAAATCAAAATCTGATAGAACTTACGTTTCAGTAAAGCCCAATTAATAAATACAACACATACATAGTTGTTATATGAAATTTCTCGATCAAGTTAAGATATATGTAAAAGCTGGCAACGGAGGGTCAGGATCTCCAAGTTTTCGTAGAGAAAAGTTTGTTGAGTTTGGTGGGCCTGATGGAGGCGATGGGGGTAAAGGAGGCTCTGTAATTCTCAAAAGTGAAAGAAATCTTAATACTTTAATTGATTACAGGTACCAACAACACTTTAAAGCGCAAAGAGGACAAGATGGTAGTGGAAAAAACAAAACTGGAAAAGGTGGAGAAGATTTATATTTAAAAGTACCTATAGGCACACAGGTTTTTGAGGAAGATAATAAAACACTTATTTTTGATTTTAAAACTCAAAAAGAGGAATTTTTATTAGCAAGTGGAGGTAAAGGTGGATTTGGAAATACTAGGTTTAAATCCTCAACCAACAGAGCACCAAGAAAATTTACTAAAGGAAGTCAAGGGGAGGAATTTTGGATATACCTTCAACTAAAAACAATTGCTGATATTGGAATCATAGGATTACCAAATGCTGGAAAATCTAGCTTGCTTGCCTCAATGACAAGTGCAAACCCAAAAATAGCAAATTATAAATTTACTACAATTAATCCAAATCTTGGGGTTGCTAGTTATGATGACAAAGAAATTACTTTAGCAGATATACCAGGGTTAATTGAAGGCGCTCATAAAGGAACTGGTCTTGGAATAAAATTTTTAAAACACATAGAAAGATGTAAAACCTTGCTACATTTAATTGATATAACTGAAAATGATCTATTTGTTTCTTACAATCAAGTCAGAAAAGAGTTATCTAAATATAGCAAAGATTTAGCTAAGAAAAAAGAAATAGTAGTTTTAAATAAAATTGACTTAGTGGAAGAAGAAGAAAAAGTAGAGAAGATTAAAAAACTCAATAGTAAATTGAAAAAAAATATTTTTGTAATGTCAACAATGGATAAAAAATCAGTATCAGATATAAAGTCAAAGTTGGTAAACTATGTATCTTAAGGAGTCCAAAACTGTAGTAATAAAAATAGGTTCATCTTTATTAATAAATGACAATAAAATAATAAGAGAAAAATGGCTTTTGGAATTTGCTAAAGATATTAAAGAGTTACAAAAAATTAACAAGAATGTTGTAATAGTAAGTTCAGGGGCTATTGCTTTAGGGTGTAAAAAATTACAGTTAAATAAAAAAACTTTAAAACTTGATAAAAGTCAAGCTGTTGCGTCTATTGGACAAATCGAATTAATGAATCTTTTTAAAAAAACATTTAACTCAAATAAAATAAATATTTCCCAAATTTTAATTACTTTAGAAGATACTGAGAAAAGAAGAAGAGCAATTAATGCTAAAAGAACTTTCGAGAACTTGTTTGAGCTTAATTTTGTCCCCGTTGTTAACGAAAATGATAGTATTGCAACTTCTGAAATTAAATATGGAGATAATGATAGACTGGCATCAAGAGTTGCGCAAATATCAGGTGCAGATTGCTTAATATTATTATCTGATGTTGATGGATTGTATTCTAAAAATCCAAAAATTCATAAAAATGCCAAACTGATTAAAGAAATCAAAAATATTGATTCAAAAATTGAGAATTTTTCTAGCAAAACCACAAGTAAACATGGAACTGGCGGAATGAAAACAAAAATTGATGCTGCAAAAGTATGTCAAGTTTCGGGTTGCTACATGGCTATAGCAAATGGGTTAATTGAAAGGCCAATTAAAAATATACTTGAACATAATTCTGGGACATGGTTTTTACCAAAAGTATCTAAATTGGATGCCAGAAAAAAATGGATAATAAGCTCGATATCTCCAAAAGGAGAAATCATAATAGATGATGGTGCATTAAATGCTCTCAAAAATGGAAAAAGTTTGTTAGCCGCAGGAATTAAAAAAGTCTCAGGAAAATTTGTTAAAGGTGATCATATTAAAATCTTAGATAAAAATAATACAGAATTTGCTAGGGGACTAAGCAGCTTTACATCTGATGAAATATCAAAAATAAAGGGAGAACATTCAAATAAAATCAGTAATCTTTTGGGCTATGTCACAAAGTCCGAAGTTATACATAAAGATGATATGGTCAAAATCTAATGAGCAAACTAGTTAAAATAATTGGATTTAATTCAAGGAAAGCTTTGAACTCAAGAATAAATTCAAAAAAAAAAAATAAAGTTTTAAAAGATTTTGCTAAATTAATTCAGATTAATAAAGGCAAAATCTTAAGTGAAAATAAGAAAGATGTTTTTTATGCAAAAAGAAAGAATGTGAAAGAAAATTTGATTAAAAGACTTGCTCTTAATAGTAATAAATTAAAAAGTATAATTAACTCTGTTAAAACTATTACCTCTTTTAAGGATCCTGTGAATCAAGTCACTTCTAAATGGAAAAGGCCGAATGGACTTGAAATTAAAAGGGTTACAATACCAATAGGAGTAATAGGTGTAATATTTGAAAGCAGACCCAATGTTACTTCGGATGTATCTGCACTATGTTTTAAATCTGGAAATGCTGTTATATTAAGAGGTGGTTCTGAAGCCTATAATAGCAATAAAATCTTAGTGAATTTATTTAGAAAAGCCCTAAAAAAAAATAAAGTAAACGAAAATTACGTCCAATTTATAAGTGATAAAAGTAGAAAAATTGTGGACTATTTATTATCAAAAATGGAAGGATCAATTGATGTTATAATTCCACGAGGTGGAAAAAATTTAGTGAAAAAAGTGAAACAACTTTCAAAAGTGCCAGTTATTGGTCATTTAGAAGGAATTTGTCATACATATATAGATAAAGAAGCCGAAGATAACATGGCAAACAAAATTGTATTAAACGCTAAACTAAGAAATACTAGCATATGTGGTGCAACTGAAACACTTTTAATACATAAAAATAAATCTAAATCAATAAATTTAATTTTAAATTCTTTAGTTGAAAATGGCTGTAAAATTTTAGCTGATAGAAAAATTAAAAAATTATTTAAAGGCAAATCTTATCCAACAAATAATAATACGTGGTCCAAAGAACACCTTTCATCAATTATTTCAGTAAAATTAGTAAACGATGTTAAAGATGCAGTAGCTCATATTAACAAATATGGAACAATGCATACAGATGCAATAATTACAAAAAATAAAAATACGGCGAAATATTTTATTAAAAATGTAAAAAGCTCAATAGCTATACAAAATTCATCAACACAATTTGCAGATGGAGGAGAATTTGGCTTTGGTGGAGAGGTTGGAATTTCAACAAATAATTTACCACCAAGAGGTCCCGTTGGTTTAAATCAGTTAGTAAGTTATAAATATGAAGTTTATGGGTCTGGGCAAATTAGAAAATAAAAAGATTGGTGTACTAGGTGGATCGTTTGATCCAGCACATATTGGTCATATAAAAATCTCAAAAATAGCAAAAAAAGATTATAAATTGAGCCAAGTTATATGGGCTATAACAAAACAAAATCCATTTAAAAAAAATAAACCAAATGATTTATATAAGAGAACAGCATATGCAAAAAAAATTAATAAAAGAAACAAATTTATAAAAGTTCAATGTTTTGATGACATAGTAAAATCTAATCGAACAATAGACTTAATTAAATATTTAAAAAAAAAATTTAAGAATACTGATATATTTTTTTTGATGGGAGCAGACAACCTGGTTAATTTCCATAAATGGAAAGGTTGCAATTTAATAACTAAAATGTGTAAAATATTAGTCTTTGATAGAGATGGATACAAATCAAAGGCTTTAAAATCAAAATCATTTAAGAAATATAATAAAAAAACAGTTGAATTCATTAAGTTTAATAAAGTCAATATTTCATCTTCTCAATTAAGAAAAATTTGATACTCTATTTTTAATTAATGGAAAAGATATCAGCTCTAAAAAACGAAATAGTTAAAACGCTTGATATTAATAAAGCCCTAGACATAGTATCAATAGATCTTGAAGGTAAGTCTTCAGTCGCAGATTTTATGATTATTGCAAGTGGTACATCATCAAGACACATTCAAGCATTATCAGAACAAGTTTTTCAAAAATTAAAAATAAACGGAGTTCATAACTGTAAAATTGAAGGTAAAGACAGTAATGATTGGAAGCTTGTTGATGGGATAGACTTAATTGTTCATATTTTTAACCCTGAAAAAAGAAAATTTTATGAATTAGAAAAAATGTGGTCAGAATTAATTCCAAAAGAAAAACTGATCATATGAAAAAGTTTTTATTAATAATTTCTGTAGTCTTCTTTGCATTTTCAAAACCAATTTTAAGTGATGAAAATGATATTTATAAAAAAATCGATTTATTCAGTGAAGTTCTAGATAAGATTAATAAAGAATACGTAGATGAAGTAAATCAAAGTGATGCAATGGATGCTGCAATAAATGGAGTATTACAATCATTAGATCCATATTCAGCATACATGTCACCAGATTCATTTAAAAATATGCAAACTGAGACAAGTGGAGAGTTTGGGGGATTAGGGATCGAAGTCAGTATGGAAGCTGGAGTTGTAAAAGTAATTTCTCCAATTGATAATTCTCCTGCAGAAGAAGTTGGTGTTAAAGCTGGAGATTACATTGTAAAAATTGATGACATTCAAGTTCAAGGGAAAACTCTTTCCGAAGCAGTGGAGTTGATGAGAGGTCCAGTTGGATCAGATATTGAAATTACTGTTAGAAGAAGAGGAGAAAGAAAAGCATTAATATTCACTATAACTAGAAAAGTTATTCAAGTTGCATCTGTAAAATCAGAAATCAAAGACGATAAAACCGCATACATTAGACTTACGTCTTTTAATGAAAATAGTAGTAAGCAAATAAAAAATAAAATTAAAGAATTTAAAAAAAATAAAGAGATTAAGAATTACATTTTAGATTTAAGAAATAATCCTGGTGGTTTATTATCACAGGCAATAAAAATTTCAGATTATTTTTTAGAAAATGGAGAAATAGTTTCCACTAAAAGCAAAAGGAAATACGAAAATAGAAAATGGTTTGCAAAAAAAGGCGATATTATTAATGGAGAAACAATGGTTATTTTAATAAACTACGGTTCAGCGTCAGCGTCAGAGATTGTAGCAGGAGCTCTGCAAGATCATAAAAGAGCAATATTAGTTGGTGAAAGTACATATGGCAAAGGGTCAGTTCAATCAATTATTCCACTCGATAACGAAGGTGCTATAAGACTAACAGTATCTAAATATTTTCTCCCATCAGGAAAATCAATTTCAAGAGTTGGCGTAAATCCAGATATAGTTATAGCTGAAAGTTCAGATGAGTTTAGAATAAATACTGATACAGACAATCAACTTGAGTATGCTCTTAAATTATTAAATGGTTAAAAATGAAAGAAAAATTTCGAAACCTTCCATTGAGAAATGGTGTTGGAATTGCTGTATTAAATAAAGAAAATAAGATATTTGTAGCAAAAAGAATTGATAATCCTGGTAATTTTTGGCAGATGCCTCAGGGTGGTCTTGACGATGGTGAAAATTACTTCGATGCTGCATTGAGGGAACTTGAAGAAGAAACAAGCATTAAGTCTGTAGATTTAATAAAAGAATTAAGCAATTATACAACTTATAACCTTCCAGACAGGCTTTTGGGAATTATTTGGAAAGGTAAATACAAAGGTCAAAAACAAAAATGGTTTATTGTTAAGTTTAATGGGCAAGAAAAAGAAATTAATATTAATACTAAACATCCAGAATTTCTTGATTGGAAATGGATAGATATTAAAGAATTAACTAATGAAGTTGTAGATTTTAAACTACATGTTTACAAAGAAATTCAAAAAGAGTTAGAAAAAGTAATTAATTTATAGATTTTAAAATTTCAACTTTATGATTTAATAAAAACCTTTTTTGATCATCGATGTCATCTTTTGATAATTCTGCTTCTGCACTACTTATAGACTCTGACACAAAATTTTTATCTGCATCTTTTAGGTCAAAAATTGAACTTGTTAAAACAGATAAAGTATTATCTTTAAATTCCACAATACCGTCTTCAACATAAAAATTCTGTTCTTCGGTATCAGAATATACTTTTATTATTCCTGGCTTTAAAAATGAAATGATTGAAATATGATCTTTTAATATGCCTATTTCGCCTTCAACTGCAGGAATAACGACTTCAAAAACATCATTTTTTGAAAGAAATGATTTTTCTGGATTAACAATATCTATATTAAAATTATTACTCATTAAGCAGCTGCATCTTTAGCCATTTTCTCGGCTTTTTCTATCGCTTCTTCTATAGTTCCAACCATATAAAAAGCAGCTTCAGGAAGATGATCATATTCTCCTTTACAGATAGCATCAAAACCTTTGATTGTAGATTCTAGGTCAACAAGCTTTCCAGGAGACCCTGTAAATACTTCGGCTACAAAGAATGGTTGTGATAAAAATCTTTGGATTTTTCTTGCTCTAGCAACAGTTAGTTTGTCATCTTCGGATAATTCATCCATTCCTAAAATAGCAATTATATCTTGTAAAGATTTATAGGTTTGTAATATTTTTTGAACTGATCTTGCTACTTGATAATGTTCGTCCCCTACAACTCTTGGATCTAAAATTCTTGAGGTAGAGTCTAATGGGTCTACAGCTGGATATATTCCTAATTCAGCAATTTGTCTAGAAAGCACTGTTGTTGCATCTAGGTGTGAAAAAGATGTCGCTGGAGCAGGATCCGTTAAATCATCAGCAGGTACATAAATTGCTTGGACAGAGGTAATAGACCCTTTATTCGTAGTCGTAATCCTTTCTTGTAAGTTACCCATATCAGTTGCAAGTGTTGGCTGATACCCAACTGCTGAAGGAATTCTTCCAAGAAGTGCTGACACTTCTGATCCTGCTTGCGTAAATCTAAAAATATTATCAACAAAGAATAAAACATCTTGACCCTCTTGATCTCTAAAATATTCAGCAACAGTTAAACCAGTTAAGGCAACTCTAGCTCTTGCCCCTGGAGGCTCATTCATTTGACCATAAACTAAAGCCGCTTTAGATCCATTACCTTCGGGCTTTATTACTCCTGACTCAATCATTTCATGATATAAATCATTTCCCTCTCTGGTTCTTTCTCCTACACCAGCAAATACTGAGAACCCTCCGTGTGCTTTAGCAATATTATTTATGAGTTCCATTATTATTACTGTTTTTCCGACACCTGCTCCTCCAAATAATCCAATTTTACCCCCTTTGGCATACGGGGCTAACAAATCGATTACTTTTATTCCTGTAACTAAAATTTCAGTTTCTGTTGATTGGTCGTTAAAAGAGGGCGCTTGTCGGTGTATAGGCCAGTTTTCTTTTGTTGAAATTTGTCCTTTTTCATCAATTGGCTCACCAATAACGTTTACAATTCTTCCAAGTGTCTCTGGACCTACCGGGACTTGAATAGGAGCTCCCGTATCTTTTACTTCATCACCTCTTTTTAGTCCTTCTGTGCTATCCATAGCAATTGTTCTCACACTTGACTCGCCTAAATGTTGAGCAACTTCTAATACTAATCTGTTGCCTCCATTATCACATTCTAATGCTGTTAGTATTTCTGGTAGCTCGCCGTCAAATTTAACATCTACAACTGCCCCAATTACCTGTGTTATATGTCCTTGTTTGATCATAATTATAAACTTTCTGCTCCTGATATAATTTCAATTAACTCTTTTGTTATTGCTGCCTGACGACTTCTATTATACTCAATTGTAAGCCTATCAACCAATTCGCCTGCATTTCTAGTAGCATTATCCATTGCTGTCATTCTTGATCCTTGTTCGCTGGCAGAATTCTCTAACATTGCTTTAAATATTTGTGTTGAAATATTTTTTGGCAATAAATTACTTAGTATTTCATCTTCATCTGGTTCAAATTCGTAGTCATTATCACTGCTTGAGTTAGCTCCTTCTTCATTATTTTCATTAAGTGGTACTATTTGCTGCTCTTGAGGAATTTGTGTAATAACATTTTTAAATTTATTATAGAAAATTGCACATACATCAAATTCATTATTTTCAAATTTATCAATTATTATTTTTCCAACTTTATCGGCATCAAAGTAATTGACACTTTTTGACTCTTTGAATGAAATATTTTCTATAATATAACTCTTATATTGTCGTTTAAGTTGATCATAACCTTTCGATCCAACAGTTATAATTTTTAAGGTTTTATTTTCAGATATAATTTTTTCAAAGTAAATTTTAGCTTTTTTAATAATATTAGAATTAAACCCACCGCACAAACCTCTATCAGCTGTCAGCACAATACATAAGTGCATTTTTTCATCTCCTGTTCCAACTAATAATTTTGGAGCATTTTCTTTATCAGTTATACTTCGTGAGAGATTTAATATTATATTGTTCATTTTCTCAGAATAAGGTCTACCTTTTTCTGCATTTTCTTGTGCCTTTCTTAATTTAGCTGCCGCAACCATTTTCATAGCTTTTGTTATTTTTTGAGTTGATTTGACACTCGTAATTCTTTTTCTAAGATCGTCTAAACTTGGCATTTAATATTATTTAAGTCCTTTAATTAATTCAATTAATTGCTTCTCTACATCTTCCTCAATTTTTCCAGATTTTGAAATTGATTCAATTATTTCCGGTTTATCAGACTTACATTTCTGGAGAACTTTATTTTCAAAGTCAGCTACATCCCTAAGTTCAATATCATCCAAATAACCTTTTACACCACAGAAAATTGATATAACCTGCTCTGCAACCGTCATTGGAGAGTACTGTCCTTGTTTTAGAAGTTCAGTTAACTTTGAGCCTCTATTTAACAGTTTCTGGGTTGACGCATCTAAATCAGATCCAAATTGAGCAAACGCTGCCATTTCTCTATATTGAGCTAACTCTAATTTAATTGACCCAGCTACAGATTTCATGGCTTTTGTTTGCGCAGCTGATCCGACTCTGGATACAGATAATCCCACATTTACAGCTGGTCTAATCCCTTGATTAAAAAGCTCTGTTTCCAAAAATATTTGTCCGTCAGTAATTGATATTACATTTGTTGGAATGTAAGCAGACACGTCTCCTGCTTGTGTTTCAATAATTGGTAGTGCGGTTAAAGAACCTCCGCCATTTTCATCACTTAATTTAGCGGCTCTCTCCAATAATCTACTATGTAAATAAAATACATCTCCTGGGTAAGCTTCACGCCCTGGAGGTCTTCTTAACAATAATGACATTTGTCTATATGCAACCGCTTGCTTAGATAAATCGTCATAAATAATTAAAGCATGCATTCCATTATCTCTAAAATATTCTCCCATAGTGCAACCTGTATAAGGAGCCAGGAACTGCAGTGGAGCAGAGTCTGATGCTGTAGCAGAAACTATAGTTGTGTATTCCATTGCTCCAGCATCTTCTAAAGTTTTTACAATCTGAGCAACTGTTGATCTTTTTTGTCCTATCGCAACGTATATACAATAAAGTTTTTTACTTTCATCGTCTGACTCATTAATCTTTTTTTGGTTAATTATTGTGTCAATGGCTACTGCGGTTTTACCAGTTTGACGATCCCCAATAATAAGTTCCCTTTGCCCTCTTCCAACTGGTATTAAACTATCAATAGCTTTTAGACCTGTTTGCATAGGCTCGCCAACTGATTGTCTTGGAATGATACCTGGAGCTTTTACTTCAACTCTTTTTCTTTCTAAACTTTTATCTAAAGCACCTTTTCCATCAATTGGATTTCCTAGACCATCAACAACTCTTCCTAAAAGTTCTTTACCAACCGGTACGTCAACTATTGCGCCAGTTCTTTTTACAGTATCTCCTTCTTTAATTTCTCTATCATCACCAAATATAACAACGCCTACATTGTCACTCTCTAGGTTTAATGCCATCCCTTTAGAACCATCTGAAAACTCGACCATTTCTCCAGCTTGAACATTATCCAATCCATAAATTCTAGCAATACCGTCACCAACAGATAAAACTTGTCCAACTTCCGAAACTTCAGCTCTATCGCCAAGTTTTTTTATTTGCTCTTTTAATATTTTAGTTACTTCTGAAGGATTTATTTCCATTTATGCCTCTATCATTTGTTTTTGAATTTGCTGTAATTTATTTTTAATCGAATTATCTACCATTGTGCTTCCAACCTTTAATACCAAACCTCCGATTAAATTTGGGTCATATTTATAATTCAACTTTATATTTGCTCCAAAGTTTTGGGATAGTTCTTCTTTAATATTAGATATATCAGTTTCACTAAGTTCTTTAGCAGAAAAAAGTTCAGCTTTTATTTCTCCTCTTGATTTTGAACATACTTCTAAAAAATCAAACAAAATTTTTTCTAGATAAAAAAATCTTCTTTTTTGAATTAAGAAAACCAAAAATCTTTTTAAAAGATTATCAAAATCATTTTTTTCTGAAATAGTTTCCATAACTTTAATTAAATCATCTAAGCTTGTAGTGGGATTTTTTATTAAATATCTGAATTCTTCACTCTCATTTATAAGTTTGCTTATGGCTAAAACTTGCTCCTCTATTTTTTTTAATGAGTTTTCTTCATTAGCAAGCTCAAACAAGGCTTGTGCATAGCTGTTGTTGGAATTTATTGATATTTTATTTTTGCTCAATTTATACTCTCATTTATGAAGATATTTAAAATTTCGCTTAGATAACATACGAATTATCAGTCTTCAAGGCTCAGATTGTTAAATATGCATACATTAAATGGGCTAATTGAAGCTGATAGGATCAACATCAACTGATAGTTTCATTCCTTTGGAGAGTTGAAAATCTTTCAATACATCTTTCAGTTTTTTTTGAATACTTGATGTTTTTTTTGCCCTTATTAATAGTCTATTTCTGAATTTTTGATTAATTCTATAAATTGGAGCGTTTACAGGTCCTAAAATTTTTGCGTCTATTGACTTTGACAAAATATTTTTAAGTTTTGAGGCATCTATGTCTAATTTTTTTTCATTTGATGAAGATAAAATTAAAGCAACAAACCTTTCGTATGGAGGTAAATTATTTCTTTTTCTTAAAATTAATTCATTTTCTAAAAATTTAAAAGGATCTTCATTGGTAATTTGATTTATAACTTCTGGTTTTAAGTTATATGTTTGAAAATAAATATTAGCCGGTTTGCCAGTTCTACCTGCTCTTCCAGATAACTGGTGATAAAGTTGTAAGTTTTTTTCAGTACTTCTGAGATCGTGTCCTTGAGAAGTTAAATCGATATCTAATACAACAATACAATTTAAGTTTGGAAAGTGAAATCCTTTTGATATTAACTGGGTACCTACAAGAATGTCTATTTCACCAGATACGATTTTATCCAATTTATCTTTTCCTGATGCCTTATTCATAGTATCGCTAGAAAAAATTATTGTTTTTTTATCAGGAAATAAGTTTTTAACTTCTTCTGCAATTTTTTCTACTCCTGGTCCACTAAATATAAACTCACAAACATTCCCCTTTTTACAATCTCTATTTAATTTTGAGGTATATCCACAGTAATGACACAAAAGGATTTTTTTACTTTTATGAAAAACTAAATTTATAGAACATTTCGGACACGTAAAAACATTTAAACATTTTTTACATAAAACATAGGGTGCAAAGCCTCTCCTATTTATAAAAAAGAGGACTTGATCTTTTTTATTTAAATGATCTTTTACTTTTTCAAGAGTTTTGAGAGATATAGAACTTTTAGTTGCTAGTTGGTTTTGATAAAGATCAATCACGTGGTGTTTAGGTAAATTTGCACCTTTGTATCGATTAAGTAATCTTGAGTAATTATATTTTTTATTTTTAATATTTTCATATGTTTCAATTGATGGCACTGCGGTTACTAAATTTATAGGAATATTTTCGTGCATAGATCTTGATATTGCCATATCTCTAGCATTGTAAATAATTCCTTCATCTTGTTTATAAGATTGATCATGTTCTTCATCTACAGTGATCAATCCTAATTTTTTGAATGGCAGAAATAAGGATGATCTCGCTCCAATTACTACTTTTATTTTACCTGCTGATAATCCATTCCATATAATTTTTCTTTTCTTTGGACTTACTTTTGAATGCCAAACTGCAGCTTCAAATCCAAAATAAGATTTAAATTTTTTTTCGAACTCATTTGTTAATCCTATTTCTGGCAATAAAATTAGAGCTTGTGATCCTATATTTAGAATTTTTTCAATAGCTTTAAAATAAACTAATGTTTTTCCTGAACCGGTAGTTCCTTGAAGTAAATGAACTCTAAAACTGCTATCATTTTTAGATAATTCTTTATAAGCTTTATCTTGTTCTTCAGAAAGTTGATAACTTTCTTTTTTATTTGTTAGAGCATACCTTAATAGATCTTTATCGTTTTTTATTCTTAAATTTTCGTCATTAATCAAATGTAATTTTAAACACATTCCTAAGGGCACAAGATTATAATTAGCAAACCACTTTAAAAAGTTCATTGTCTTTTTGCTTAGTGGTTCAATTTCAATTTTTTCAATTATTAATTTTAATTTAAATTCCTTATTATTCTTTTCTTCAAAAAAATCCCAAATTACACCAATAATATTTTTCTTACCAAATGGGACTTTTACATAATCTCCTGCTTTTAATTTAATGTTGCTTTCATATGTAAATGGATAATCAAATATATTTGGCAACAAAACTGGATATTTCATAAATATTTAAATTTAGTTTTTTTATATCTTAAAAATATATAAATAGATCAAATGAAATATAATTATTACTGGAGAAAATCAGGTTTAAAAAAACCATATGGAGATAATTTTTTGAGTTTGGTAAAGGAATATAAGCCAAAAAACGTATTAGAAATTGGTGTTTTTTGTGGAGTTACATCTAGAAATATATGTGAACTGTTAGGGACAAATTATGGTAATGATTTTAGATATTACGGATTAGATTTATTTGGATCTACTAAAGAGTCGAGTTTAGATGAGATTGAACCTAAATTTCTTGAGAATCAAAAGTTTTCGAATCCTCTTAAAACTATCTATTATAATTATATAAAAAAAGAAAATTTAAATTCAAAAATATCAGTTCAAAAATTTTTAAAGAAATTTTCACAAAATATTGAGCTAATAGAAGGAGACACAAGAGTGACTTTACAAAAAGTTCCTTTAAGTAAAATTGATTTTGTATTTTTAGATGGAGGTCATAGTTACGAAACTGTTATAAGCGATTTACAAAAACTTTTTGACAGTATGAAAAACAATTCTAAAATTGTTTGTGATGATTTTGCGGGTATTACAAAGATTGAAAGTGTTGAAAAAGCAATAAAAGACTTTGCAAATAATAATAAAATAAACCTTGAAGAAAAATTTAAGAGATTTGCATTATTGAATGTAGAAAAATAAATATTAAGAGTGAATTTGTCTTTTATCTACTGATAATGCTGCTTCTTTTATAGCTTCAGAAAATGTTGGGTGTGCGTGACATGTTCTTGCTATATCTTCTGAACTAGCCCCAAACTCCATTGCAACAGCCATTTCAGCTATCATTTCTCCTGCGTGAGGACCGATTATATGTACACCAAGCACTTTATCAGTTGATTGATCTGCCAAAATTTTTACAAAACCCTCGGGCTCATCAATTGCCTTGGCTCTTGAATTTGCCATAAATGGAAATTTACCAATTTTATAACCTATGTTTTCATTTTTTAATTGCTCTTCACTTTTACCAACATAAGCTACTTCTGGGGATGTATAAACAACTCCAGGAATAATATCGTAATTAACATGACCTGATTGACCTGCTATTAATTCTGCAACTGCAATTCCTTCCTCTTCGGCTTTGTGTGCTAACATTGGACCATCAATAACATCGCCAATTGCATAAATATTTTTAATATTTGTTTCAAAATTTTTATTTACTTTAACTCTTCCTTTTTCATCCAAAATTACACCAACTTTATCTAAATTTAAGTTTTTAGTATAAGGTCTCCTTCCAACAGAAATTAAAACAACATCAACATCATGTTTTACTTTTTGGCCATCATTTTGTGTAGTCTCAACCGTTACACCATTAGAGTTTTTAATTATTTTATCAACTTTTGTATTAAGATTGAATTTTATACCTTGCTTCTTTAATATTTTCATAAATTCATTTGAAATGTCTCGATCCATTCCAGGCGTGATGTGGTCTAAAAATTCTACAACTGTAACTTCAGTTCCAAGTCTTGACCAAACTGATCCCATTTCTAATCCAATATATCCCCCTCCTACAACAATCATTTTACTTGGAAGTTTAGGTATAGAAAGGGCTCCAGTTGAAGAAAGAATTCTTTCTTCATCAAAATCTACTCCCGGCAATGAAACTGGCTCTGATCCTGTACTGATTATTGTTTTATCAGTTTGAATTATTTTAGTTCCTTCAGATCCTTCGATTTTTATTGAATTTTCGTTCTCAAATGAACCTTTTCCTTTAAAATAAGTGACTTTGTTTTTTTTGAATAAAAATTCAACTCCTTTAGTCAAAACTGTTACAGCTTTGTCTTTATTTTTCATCATTTTATCTAAATTGAGTTTTATTTCTCCAGTCTCGATTCCAATTTTTTCAAAATTTTTAGCACTGTGAAATTTTTCAGATAAATTAAGTAAACTTTTTGATGGAATACACCCAATATTTAAACATGTCCCTCCTAGAGACCCTCTAGACTCTATGCATGCTGTTTTAAGACCAAGTTGAGACAATCTAATTGCACAAACATATCCACCAGGTCCACCGCCAATTACTGTAACATCAAATTTTTCTGACATATTATAAATTTAAAAACAACCTTCTTGGATCCTCTAAGTTTTCTTTAACAGTTTTTAAAAAACTTACAGACTCTTTTCCATCAATTATTCTATGATCATAAGATAATGCTAAAAACATTACAGGTCTTGCCTTTATCTCACCATCAATAACAACTGGTCTTTCGACGATATTATGCATTCCTAGAACTGCTGACTGAGGCGGATTTAAAATAGGAGTAGATAACATTGATCCATAAACACCTCCGTTACTAATTGTGAATGTTCCTCCTTGAAGATCCTCTATAGTAAGACTGCCATTTTTTGCTTTATCTGACAGATCTTTTATATTTTTTTCAATATCCGCAAATGACATTTCATCAGCATTTTTTAATACTGGAACTACTAATCCTTTTTCAGTTCCAACTGCAAAGCTCAAATTATAATAGTTTTTGTAAACCATTTCATCATTTTCAACTTCAGCGTTGATTGCAGGAAATAATTTTAATCCAACTATACAAGCTTTCACAAAAAAAGACATGAAGCCAAGTTTAATTCCATAACTATTTTGGAAGTCTTGCTGGTTATCTTTTCTCATTGAGATTATATTTGACATATCAACTTCATTAAAAGTTGTGAGCATTGCTGCATTATTTTGAGCCTCTTTTAAACGTTTAGCAATCGTTTGTCTAAGTCTTGACATTTTAATTCGTTCTTCTTCACCGTATTGAATTTTTCTTTGGTTCGGTTGAGGATTTGTTCCCATTAAACTAATTAAATCACCTTTTAAAATTCTTCCATCTTTACCTGTCGCTTTTACATCATCTAAATTAATTTTATTTTCAACAACCATTTTTCTTACAGCAGGGGAAAGTGTTTTATTTTGTTTTATAGTTTTGGTTTCTTTAACTTCATCAGTTAATACCAATGGTTCTTCATCAAGCAATAAAGGTTCTAGAGTTTGTTTTGCTTCTTTTTTCTTTTCAATTTCTAAATTTATCACATTATTTTTTTCAACTTTTTCCTTAATTGGCTCAGCTTCTATTTCTTCTTTAAGAGCACTACCTTCTGAAATCATTCCTAATACAGTTCCAACCTCAACTGTATCACCATCATTTGAGTTAATTTCTGATATAACACCACTTAGAGGTGCGGGAACTTCTAAGTTTACTTTATCAGTCTCTAATTCTACTACAGCTTCATCAACAACAACTTTATCGCCCTTTTTCTTTAGCCATTTCGTGACTGTAGCCTCTGTAATACTTTCTCCTAAAACTGGAACTAATATTTTTTCACTCATTTATTCAAATACTTTATTTATAATTTCTTGTTGTTCGGAATTATGTCTTCTTGCATAACCTGTAGCAGGGGTAGCATCTGGACTTCTTCCAATGTAAGAAATTGCTTTGTTTTTAGCCTTAATAGTCTCTAATGTCCATTGTATATAATCTCTAACAGCGAACCAAGCTCCCATATTTTTGGGCTCCTCCTGGCACCAATAAAATTTTGCATTTTTTGCAAATGGTTTTAGCTCTTTAACCAAACTTTTTGCAGGAAAAGGGTACAATTGTTCAATCCTGAATAAAATAACATCGTCAACTTCAAGTTTCTCTCTTGCGGCAAGTAAATCAAAATAAACTTTTCCTGAACACAAAATTACTTTCCTAATTTTTTTGTCTTCCCTCAATTTTATAAACCCTTTTTGCTTACTATCTTTGGCATGATCCCACAATATCCTGTGAAAAGAATTTTGTTTACTAAAGTCATCTAGATTCGAAACACAATATTTATTTCTTAAAAGTGACTTAGGTGTCATAATAATTAAAGGTTTTCTAAAATCACGGTGCATCTGTCTTCTTAAAGCATGAAAATAATTTGCGGGGGTGGTACAATTCATAACTTGTAAATTATCATTTGCACATAATTGTAGAAATCTCTCTAACCTTGCAGAGGAGTGTTCTGGGCCTTGACCTTCATAACCGTGGGGTAGTAACATTACTAGTCCTGAAGCTCTTTTCCATTTTCTTTCTCCTGAAGCAATAAATTGATCTATAATTACTTGAGCTCCATTAGCAAAATCTCCAAATTGAGCCTCCCAAATAGTTAGGGTATTTGGTTCGACTAAACTATATCCATATTCAAATCCTAAAACTGCAAGCTCAGATAAAAAACTATCAACAATTTCAAAATTTTTTTGATTATTGGATATATTATTAAGTGGAATATATCTTGAATTATCAATTTGGTTTCTTAAAACTGAGTGTCTTTGACTAAAGGTTCCCCTTCCAGAGTCTTGACCTACAAGTCTAATCGGAAAGCCTTCGATAAGCAATGATCCGAATGCTAACGATTCTGCTGTTGCCCAATCTATTCCTTTTTTTTCATTTACAGTTTTCTTTCTATTTTCCATAATTTTCATTATGGTTTTGTGAATATTTTTATCTGGTGAGAAAGTATTTATTTTCTCTGAGACATTTTTTAAGACTACCAAGTCTGAGCCAGTTAAACCTCTTTTATCTTTACCTCTTTCAGGTTTATATCTTGACCAAGATCCTTCAAACCATCTAATCTTTGGTTTATAATCTTTTGCATTTTTAAATTGATCATCCAATAAATTTTTAAAATCTATAATCTGTTTATCTAAGTCTTGGTTTGAAAAAAGACCCTCGTTTACCAATTTTTCACCATAAATTTTAATTGAAGAGGGATGAGATCTTATTTTCTTATACATAAGTGGTTGGGTAAATGATGGTTCATCTCCCTCGTTATGTCCAAATCTTCTGTAACATATGAGATCAATAACAACATCACGATTAAATTTTAATCTAAATTCAGTTGCTATTCTTGTTGCGTAGACAACAGCCTCAGGATCGTCTCCATTTACATGAATTATTGGTGCGTCTACCATTTTACCCACATCTGAAGGATAGGGAGAAGAACGAGCAAACCTTGGGCTAGTAGTAAATCCAATTTGATTATTAACAATTATATGGATTGTTCCTCCAGTATTATGGCCTGGTAGTCCTGACATTGCAAAACATTCTGCAACAATTCCCTGACCAGCGAATGCTGCATCACCATGTATTAGTATTGGTATAACTTTATTTCTCTGTTTATCTTTGTGGAAAAATTGTTTAGCTCTAGTTTGCCCAAGGACAACTGGATTAACTGCCTCTAGGTGTGAGGGATTGTCAGTCAAACTCACATGAACCAGGTTTCCGTCAAACTCTCTATCAGATGAAGCTCCTAGATGATATTTCACATCTCCTGCACCATCTTCTGAACCGTCAACTTCACCAGCGAATTCATTAAAGATTCTTTTATATGATTTCTGCAATACATTAGCCAATACATTAAGTCTACCCCTGTGAGACATTCCTATTTTAACTTCTTTAATTTTAAATTGTCCTCCAATTTTAATTATTTGCTCCAAAGCAGGTATTAAACTTTCACCACCATCTAAACCAAATCTTTTTGTTCCGACGTACTTTGTATTTAAATATTTTTCAAAACCCTCGGCTTGTATAAGTTTATTCAAAATTGCCTGTTTTCCATTTTTTGTAAATTTGAGCGCGTTTTCATCTTTTTCTACTCTATCTCTGAACCACTTTCTTTCAGTGGGATTAGAAATATGCATATATTCATAACCAATTGGACCACAATAAGTTTTTTTTAAAAATTTTAAAATCTCTTTTATGTTTGCACTTTTTTTATTTATAATTCCGTTTAGATAAATTTTTTTCTCATAATCCTCTTTTTTGAAACCGTAATATTCCGGATGTAATTCATCTAAATATTCTGACTTCATCATTTCTAGAGGATCTAATTTTGATAACAAATGACCTCTTAAACGATATGCTCTTATCAAGGCAACGGCACTTATTGAATTTTTATTTGAATTTGCGATTACCTGAAAATTAAACTTATCTGAATTATCTTTTATCTGTTCATTTTGCTTTGCCGTTTTTTTTATTTCATCTATATCAATTTTATCTGAGAATGGTTTCCACGATGGACCATTTATCTCTTTAACTAATATCTGCATATCCTCATTAATTTCTGAAAAGTATTCAATCCAGCTATCTGAAAGTGAAGGATCTCTATTAATAAATTTTATGTACATATCCTCAATAAAAGCGCTATTGGCTTTAGTGAGAAATGATGTTTTTTTATATTCCAAGTTTTTAGGAGAACTCATTTTATTGGTATTATAATACAAGATTTTGTTTTCAATTGGACAATTTATTTAGTAAAGTTTTTCCAATCTCTGAAGGTGATGTGGCAATTTCAATACCACAATCTTCCATTTTTTTGATTTTATCTTCGGCACCACCTTTGCCACCTGATATTATAGCTCCTGCATGTCCCATTCTTCTTCCTGGAGGAGCTGTCACGCCAGCTATAAAGCCTACCATTGGTTTTTTTACCTCATGATTTTTAATAAAATCAGCTGCTTCTTCTTCTGCTGAACCACCTATTTCACCAATCATTAAAATTGATTTTGTTTCATCATCTTTTAAGAATAGATCTAAACAATCAATAAAATTTGTTCCATTTATAGGGTCTCCACCAATGCCGATACAAGTTGATTGTCCCAAACCATTTTCCGTCGTCTGAGCAACCGCCTCATAAGTTAAAGTGCCTGATCTAGAAACAATTCCAACAGTACCTTTCTTATGGATATTGCCAGGCATTATCCCAATCTTACATTCATTTGGTGTAATTATACCTGGGCAGTTTGGTCCAATTAACCTTGAATTTGATTTACTCAGTTTCTTTTTAACTTTTATCATATCTAAAACTGGTATGCCCTCAGTAATACAAACGATTAGTTCTAACTTTGCATCAATTGCCTCAATAATTGCAGCAGAGGCAAATTTAGCAGGAACATAAATCATAGTTGCATTAGCTCCAGTTTCATCTACTGCCTCTTTAACAGTATTAAATACAGGCTTTTCTAAGTGAGTTTGGCCCCCCTTTTTTGGTGTAACTCCTCCAACTAAATTTGTTCCATATTTAATTGCTTGCTCAGAGTGAAAGGTTCCATGGCTTCCAGTAAACCCTTGGCAAATTAATTTAGTATTTTTATTAACTAGTACTGACATTTACTTAATAGCCTCAACAATTTTTTTTGCTGCATCGGACAAATCAGATGCAGATATCAATTTTAAACCTGAATTATCAAGAATCTCTTTTCCTTTTTCAAAATTTGTACCTGCTAATCTTACAACTAAAGGAACATTAATTTTAATTTCTTTTGCAGCATCAACAACTCCTTGTGCTAGGATATCACATCTCATTATCCCTCCAAAAATATTAATTAAAATACCTTTAACATTTTTATCTGATAAAATTATTTTAAAAGCAGCAGCAACTTTTTCTTTAGATGCTCCACCTCCAACATCTAAAAAATTTGCTGGTTCTTTTCCATACAGTTTAATTATATCCATAGTTGCCATTGCAAGTCCTGCTCCATTAACCATACATCCTATTTCTCCTTCAAGTTTTATATATGCTAAATCGTGTTTACTTGCTTCAATTTCAGTATCCTCTTCTTCATTAAGATCTCGCAACTCCATTATTTCTGGATGTCGAAATAAAGCATTTCCATCAAAATTCATTTTTGCGTCTAAACAAATTATTTCATTCTCTTTAGTCAATATTAACGGATTAATTTCAATTAAATTAGCGTCCGTTTCGATAAATAATTTATAGATAGACTTTATTAAATTTATACCTTGTTCTTTGATGTTCTGATCTAGATTAAATATACTTAATATTTTATTACAATTCTCAATAGATATCTCGCTATCAAGATCAACTTTAGTTGTTAAAATTTTTTCTGGGGATTTAATTGCAACTTCTTCAATATCCATTCCCCCTTGATCACTTGAAATAAATGCAATCTTAGAACTGGTACGGTCTACCACACAAGATAAGTAAAATTCTTTCTCAATATTCGACGATACTTCAACGTATAATCTTTTAACAATTCTACCAAAAGGTCCTGTTTGATGGGTTATTAATTTTTTCCCAAGTAGTTTTTCAGCTTCTGTTTTAAGGGTTTGTAAGTCGTTTACTATTTTTACACCACCAGCCTTTCCTCTGCCTCCTGCATGGATTTGAGCTTTAAGAACATACTTTTCAGTATTTAACTCCTTTACTTTTTTTAATAAATCTTCAATATTAAGGGCATACACTCCATCGGGTACTTTAGCCCCATATTTCCTTAGTATATTCTTTGCTTGATGTTCGTGAATATTCATTAACTAGTTATTTAAACTAGGATCAATTTTAGAAGCTGCTTCCCATAATTTTTTTACAGCATCCACCGAGTTATTAAATTCAGATTTTTCATTTTCATCCAGTTCAATTTCCTCAATTTTTTCAACTCCACCTTTTCCAATTATTACCGGGACACCTGCATAAATATTGGTAAATCCATATTCGCCATTTAAATTTGCAGCACATGGAAGCATTTTTTTGCTATCTTTCAAATACGCTTCAGCCATCTGAACACCCGAAGCTGCTGGAGCATAAAATGCAGAGCCTTTTTCTAAAAATTTAACTATCTCAGCGCCACCGTCTCTTGTTCTTTGATTAATACTTTCTAAATTTTCTTTCGAAATCTTTCCTTCCTGAACTAAATTTAGCAATGGTTTACTAGAAACCTTTGTAAATCGAGGAAGAGGCACCATGGTATCCCCATGACCTCCCATAACCATAGCTTCAATTTCACTGACTGGAACATTTAATTCTAATGATAGAAATAGTTTAAATCTAGAAGTGTCTAGTATTCCTGCCATTCCAACTACTTTATTTGGTGATAATCCTGAAAATTTTTGAAAAGCCATAACCATTACATCTAGTGGATTTGTAATACATATTACAAAAGCATTTGGAGCATGTTGTTTTATGCCTTCAGCAACTTGTTTTATAATTTTTAAATTAATACCTAGCAAGTCATCTCTACTCATACCAGGTTTTCTCGGAACTCCTGCTGTAACAATTATCACATTAGAATTTTTTATATCTTCATAATTATCAGTTCCAGATAGTTTAACATTAAATCCATCAACAGATGATGATTGTGCTATATCAAGTGCTTTACCTTTGGCTATTCCACTAGCCACATCAAATAATACTACCTCATCAACCAATTCTTTAAGCCCAATTAAATGGGCCAGTGTTCCTCCTATTTGTCCAGCACCTATTAAAGATATTTTTGACATATGATTATTTCATTGTAGGCATTACAAATTCAGGATCTGATCTAACGCCGGATGGCCATCTGGATGTAATTGTTTTTAGTTTAGTATAGAATCTAACTCCTTCTGGTCCATGCATGTGTTGGTCACCAAATAATGATCTTTTCCATCCACCGAAACTATGAAAAGCTACTGGTACAGGGATTGGTATATTTATTCCTACCATACCAACTTTAATTTTGTTAGCAAAAGTTCTCCCAGCATCACCATCTCTCGTATAGATACTGGTTCCATTGCCAAATTCATGATTATTAATTAGATTTAAAGCTTCATCAAAATCTTTAGCTCTTACAACGGACAACACTGGTCCAAAAATTTCTTCTTTGTAAATTCTCATATCTTTTTTTACATTATCAAATAAACAACCACCAATGTAATACCCATCTTCATATCCTTGAAGCTTAATATCCCTTCCATCAACTACTAAATCAGCTCCTTCTTTAATTCCTAAATCAACGTAGCCTCTAACTCTTTCAAGGTGTTCTTTAGTAACCAGAGGACCCATTTCAGAACTTTTATCCATTCCTGGTCCTATCTTTAAAGCTTCCACTTTTTTGGACAACTCACCTACAAGTTTATCACCAACATTACCTACTGCAACGGCTACAGACTGAGCCATACATCTTTCACCTGCAGATCCATAAGCAGCTCCCATTAATCCATTCACCGCTTGGTCTAAATCACAATCTGGCATTACAACACAATGATTTTTAGCACCTCCCAAAGCTTGAACTCGTTTTTCATTTTTAGCTGCATTTTCATAAATATATTTAGCAATAGGTGTTGATCCTACAAAACTAACCGCTGATATGTCTTTATGCTCTAAAATAGCATCTACAACTTCCTTATCACCATTAACAACATTTAAAACTCCGTCTGGTAAACCTGCTTCACTAAATAATTCTGCGAGTTTTAGTGGGCATGATGGATCTTTTTCAGACGGTTTTAATATAAAAGTATTTCCACATGCTATTGCCATTGGAAACATCCACATTGGAACCATTGCAGGAAAATTAAATGGAGTGATCCCAGCACAGACACCTAATGGCTGTCTCATGGACCAGCTATCAATATTTGTTCCAACATTTTCAGTAAAATCACCTTTTAGCATTTGAGGGATACCACATGCAAACTCAACTACTTCTAAACCTCTTGTTAGAGAACCTTTGGCATCTTCATAAACTTTACCATGCTCTGAGACAATCATCTTTGCAAGTAAATCAGAATTTTTTTCTATTAACCCCTTATATTTAAATATAATTCTTGCTCTTTGTATTGGAGTTACATTTGACCAAGTTTCAAATGCGGTTTTTGCTTTTTGAACTGCTAAATCAAGATCTTTTGCTGATGCAAGTCTTACCTCTGATTCTTGTTTACCTATTGCAGGATTAAAGACTTTTCCTTTTCTCTCTGATACACCGGGAACAATTTTACCATTGATAAAATGTTCAATTAAATTCATGGAATTATTTAAATAAGTAATTAAGCGGTTGCAAGCATTTTTTTTATCTCAGCAATAGCTTTTGCTGGATTTAATCCTTTTGGACATGCACTTGTGCAGTTTAAAATAGTGTGGCATCTATAAAGTTTGAGTTCGTCTGCAACTTTTTGCAATCTTTCTTTTTTATCTTCATCTCTACTATCCATGATCCATCTATATGCTTGTAGCAAGACTGCAGGACCTAAATATTTATCTCCATTCCACCAATAACTAGGACAAGATGTTGAGCAACAGGCACACATTATACACTCATACGCACCATCTAATTTAGCTCTGTCTTCTTGAGATTGGTGAATTTCTGTAGTTTCACTTTTTGAATTATTTTTTAACCAAGGTTCAATGGATTGATATTGTTTATATAATCCACTTAAGTCTCCGATTAAATCTTTTTTTACTTTTAAATGTGGTAAAGGATAAATATCTATATCACCTTTTATTTCTGCATGTGGTTTTGTGCAAGCAAGTCCATTTTTTCCCCCCATGTTCATTGCACATGATCCACATACTCCATGCGCACAAGATCTTCTATAAGCTATAGTTGGGTCAATTTCATTTTTAATTTTGTTTAATATGTCTAGAACTTTAGAAGGACAATTATCCATATCAACTTCATAGGTATCAATTCTAGGATTCTCACCAGTAGATGGATCCCACCTATAGACATTTATTTTTCTTAAGTTTTTTGAACCAGTTTTGTCTTTAAAATATTTACCTTTATTGACTTTCGAGTTTTGAGGTAAATTAATTTGAACCATTAATACACTCTTTCTTGAGGAGGAAAATATTGAACTTCATTTGTCAAGGTTGATGTATGCACATCTCTGTATTCAATTTTAGTATTTTTTCCATCACACCAAGATAATGTATGTTTCATAAATTTATCATCGTTTCTTTTTGGGTAATCTTCTCGAGCATGTGCTCCTCTGCTTTCTTTTCTGTGGTATGCAGAGTCTACAGTAGTGATTGCTTGTCTAATCAAATTATCAAACTCCAAGGTTTCGACTAAATCAGTATTGAATACCAACGATTTATCTTTAACAGAAATTGACTCCATTCCATCATAAGTCTTTCTGATTTCATCCACACCTTCTTTAAGATTTTTTTCGGTTCTAAATACAGCACATTTAGATTGCATTGTTTTTTGCATAGCAAGTCTTAATTCAGCAGTTCCATTGTCTCCTTCTGCATATCTTAATTTATCAAATCTATTCAAACACTTTTCAGTCTCACTCTCACTAACTTCTTCGTGAGGAGTTCCAGGTTTTACTAATTCTGCTGCCCTTTTTGCTGCAGCTCTACCAAAAACAACAAGATCAATAAGAGAATTTGATCCTAATCTGTTTGCTCCATGAACAGAAACACATGCGGCCTCACCAATAGCCATTAATCCAGTTACTGTTTTTTGGGAACCATTAACTGTTAAAACTTCGGCTTTATAATTTGTTGGTATTCCACCCATATTATAATGAACTGTTGGAACAACAGGGATTGGTTCCTTGGTTACGTCAACATTTGCAAATAGTCTTGCAGCCTCTGTAATTCCAGGCAATCTACTTTCAATAACTTTTTTATCTAGATGGCTTAAGTATAGATGAACGTGGTCTTGATCTTTACCAACACCTCTTCCTTCATTAATTTCTATAGACATAGATCTACTAACTACATCTCTCGATGCTAGATCTTTAGCGTTAGGAGCATATCTCTCCATAAATCTTTCACCTTTAGAGTTTACTAAGTATCCGCCTTCACCTCTTACACCTTCTGAAATAAGTGTTCCATGTCCATATATGCCTGTTGGATGAAATTGTACAAACTCCATATCTTGTAAAGGCAATCCTGCTCTGAGCACCATTGCATTACCATCACCAGTGCAAGTGTGTGCTGAAGTTGCTGAGTAATAAACTTTTCCATAACCACCAGTAGCAATAATAGTGATATGAGATCTAAAACGATGGATGGTTCCATCATTTAAATTCCAAGCTATTAAACCTTTACATTGACCATCTTTCATTATTAAGTCTAATGCAAAATATTCAATAAAAAATTCTGTATTATGTTTTAATGCTTGACCATATAGAGTATGCAAAATTGCATGACCCGTTCTATCGGCTGCTGCACAAGTTCTTTGAACTATTCCATTACCATAATTTTTTGTCATTCCTCCAAATGGTCTTTGGTAAATTTTACCATCTTCTGTTCGACTAAAAGGCACACCATATTTTTCAAGTTCTAAAACTGCTTTCGGAGCTTCTTTACACAAATATTCAATACTATCCTGATCGCCCAACCAATCTGCACCTTTTACTGTATCATACATATGCCAACGCCAATCATCTTCACCCATATTTCCTAATGCTGCTGAAATTCCTCCTTGAGCAGCTGATGTATGGCTTCTAGTTGGAAAGACTTTTGAGATGCACGCAGTTTTTAATCCTGCTTCACTTAATCCTACAGCAGCTCTTAATCCTGAGCCACCGGCACCAAGTACAATGACGTCATATTCATGATCTATAATATTATAAGATTTCATATAGTTATTTTAAATACTGCTATAATTGTAATTAATGGAATTGTTATAGCAAAAAAATTTAAACCTTTGTTTGCGGCATTTTTGATTTTTTCGTCTTTAATATAGTCCTCAAATACCTCACTGATGCTTAATGCTGAAAAAAAATAGGCAAAAATCAAAAAAAGGCTTAATAAAAACTTAGATGGTTGAGCTGTAAGAAATGTTAATATTTCTATATAATTTTTGTCGTAAATTGCGGCTAAGTTGAAAGCAAACCAGAGCATTAAGGGTATTAATATAAGAGAACTTACTCTTAAAAATATCCATTTTTTTGTTATTGGTCTCATTAGAATAAACTTCTTCCTATTAAATAAATTAATACTGTTAAAATAAATGATCCAAATATAACAATTAGCCCTGTTACTTTTGTAGTTGTTAAATCAAATCCATAACCAAAATCCATGATTAAATGTCTTATTTCACTTAAAGTTTGAAAACTAAAAGACCAGATAGCACCTAAAATAAGAAATTTTCCGAGAAAGGATTGAAGAAATAATTTTATAACTTCATAATTACTTTCTCCTAACAAAAAAAACATAAACCAAAAACAAATTAAAGTTATGACTAGTATATTTATTATGCCAGTAATTCTGTGAGATATCGAAACTAAAGATGAAATGTGCCATCTATAAATTTGGATATGAGGTGATAAAGGATTATTTTCCATTTTGTTTTGCTTTCATTATTGTTTCTGCTATTTCAACAGAATTTAAAGCAGCACCTCTAAGTAAGTTATCAGATACTATCCATAAATTAATAGAATTCTTTTTTGTTTTATCCTCTCTAATTCTTGAGATGAATGTTTCATCACTTCCTGTAGCTTCAATTGGTGTGCTATATCCACCATCCTCTCTTTTGTCTATTACTTTACAACCTTCGGCTTTATTTAAAGATTTTCTGATTTCATCAATAGAATAAGGTCTTTCAAATTCTATATTCACTGACTCTGAGTGAGAAACTAAAACAGGAATTCTTACGCAAGTGGCTGTGAGTTCTATGTTGTGATCTAGTATTTTTTTTGTTTCATTGGTCATTTTCAATTCTTCTTTTGTATATCCATCATCTGAGAAAACATCTATATGAGGAATAATATTAAATGCTATCTGTTTAGTAAAATTTTTTGACTCAATAGAATTTCCATCAAGATATAACTTTGTTTGCTCTACTAATTCATCCATTGGTGCTTTACCCCCGCCCGATACTGATTGATAAGTAGAAACTACAATTCTTCTAATATTGTATAAATCATGCAATGGTTTTAAAGCAATTACTAATTGTGCGGTTGAACAATTAGGGTTGGCTACAATATTCTTTTTCATTTCACTAATTTTTTCAGCATTTACTTGAGGCACAATTAATGGCACATCAGGATCCATTCTAAAGAAGCTAGAATTATCAATTACTGTTGTAAATTTTGCTGCTTTTTCAGCATACTGTTCCGCTATTTTACCACCAGCTGCGAAGAAGGTAATATTCGCTTTTGAAAAATCATATTTTTCAAGATCATAAACTTCATAATCTTTACCCTTAAAACTTATTTTTTTTCCAGCACTATTAGATGAAGCAACCAAAAAAATATTATCAAATTTGATATCTTTCTTTTCAATTACTTCTAAAGTTTTTCTTCCAACATTACCGGTTGCACCGATGATAGCTATATTAGTCATTTAGAGATTTATACTAAATGAAAGGTAAATCGCAAACTGTTCCATCAAAACTGTTGCCATTTATATCAATTTTGAATGATTGCGATGCTTCAAAATACGGTTTTTTGACCATTGCTATGCCAATAACTTGTTTAAACATTGGATTATAACTGCCTGATCTTAAGTCTCCAATAATATTATTATTTTCATCAATTAAATTCATTGATCCTGTTACACTTATTTCATTAGCATTTATTTTAACACCCATTAATTTCTTTTTAATTCCTTCAGCTTTAATTTTTTTTAATGCTTCTTTTCCAATAAAATCTATTTCTGTTTCTAGATTTACAAACTTGTCAAATCCACACTCATATGGATTGTCATGAATATCAATGTCGTTTCCCCATGATAGTAAAGAACTTTCTATTCTCTCAACTAAATTTGGACACCCAGGTTTAACATTAAATTCTCCTCCAACTTCAAATAATTTATCGTATAAAGCTAATCCTGCTTTTGTATGTTCCATGTAAACTTCAAATCCACCTTGTTTTGACCAACCAGACCTTGCAATTAAATGTTCTGCGCCGCCAAATTCAAAATATCCAAAACCAAAAAATTTTAATTCATTTATTTTTGGACCTAAAACTTTTTCCATTAATTGAAATGATTTTGGTCCTTGGACTGAAAAAATATCCACATCAGGCTCTGAAATCTCAACTTCAAAATTATGTCCAATTGCTAAACCTTTTGCATAAAGACCAACATCTGAATCTGATAATGATATCCACCATTTTTCATCAGATAATTTTAGGATAACAGGATCATTTATTATTCCTCCTTTGTTATCAATTATTGGGCAATAATAACATCTTCCTTCTTTTGCATTTGATAGATCTCTACAAGTCATCAACTGGACCAATTTTGAAGAATCTTTTCCAGAAATTTCAAGTTGTCTTTGCACGGCTGCGTCCCAAATTTGAACATGTTCTTTTAAATGATGATAAAGATCTTCTATACTTCCAAATGAAGCTGGTAATAACATATGGTTGTAAACAGTGTAAGAGGTTACGCCTTGATTCTCTACTCTTGATGTATATTTTGTACCTCTCAGTCTTCTAGATTTTGCAATATAAAAATTTTTCATATTTTTTAGCTTACTGTCATCTTTTGATGAATTTGTAAAGAAAGTATGTTGTAATATCTAAAAAATTTTAGCTGAGTTCTTTTGCTCTTTTCCTTAACTCAAATTTTTGGATTTTACCCGTTGATGTCTTTGGGAGATCGCAGAAGTCTATTTTCTTTGGAATTTTAAAACCGGCTAGAGTTTCTCTACAGAAATCTATTAGTTCTTTTTCATTAATCTCTTTATCAGCTACTTTTTCAATAAAAGCGCATGGAACTTCACCCCATTTTTGGTCAGGCTTTGCCACCACAGCGACTATTGAAACTGCTGGATGCTTAGAGAGTGTATTTTCTATTTCTATTGAAGAAATGTTCTCACCACCCGAGATTATGATATCTTTTGAACGATCTTTTACTTTAATATACCCATCAGGATAAATAACTGCCAAATCTCCTGAGTGAAACCATCCATCTTTCATAGCTTTCTCAGTTGCATCTTTATCTTTAAAATACCCTTTCATAACAACGTTTCCTTTAATCATTATTTCACCAATTGTTTCACCGTCCATTGGGACAGGTTTCATTGTTTCTGGATCTAGAACAGCTACTCCCTCTGTGTTTGGAAATCTTACACCTTGTCTTGCTTTAATTTCATTAACTTTGTCTTCCTCAAGTGAGTTCCAATCGTCATTCCAAGCACATTGTAAAACGTGTCCATAAGTTTCTGTCAAACCATAAACGTGCATTACTTCAAATCCTAGGGCTTTCATTTTTTTGAATATAATACTCGGAGGGGGTGCTCCAGCAGTCAAGACATAAACTTTATGCTTTAACTCTTTGATATCACTCTGCGATGCACCAGTTATCATATTTAAAACAATTGGCGCTCCTCCAAAATGGGTAATTTCATGTTTTTCGATTAACTCAAATATTTTTTTAACGTCAATAGCTCGTAGACATACAGTCTTTCCATTTAGCATGGGAATTGTCCATGGATAACCCCATCCATTGCAATGAAACATTGGTACCACTGTTAAAAAATTTAGTCTATTTGGCATATTCCAAGCAACCGCACTTCCAGTTGACATTAAATATGATCCCCTGTGATGATAAACAACACCTTTTGGATTGCCTGTAGTGCCCGATGTGTAACTTAGTGAAATAGCTTGCCATTCATCTTTTGGTTTCTTCCAAATAAAGTTTTCATCACCTGTATTTAAAAATTCTTCATATTCTCTTTCTCCTATTTTTTTTAATAAAGTTTGATCTGCAAAATCATCTTGAACATCAATTACTATTGGTTTTTGTTTTAAACTGGATAAGGCTTTTTCAGCAATAGCATGTAATTGTCTGTCAATTATCAAAACTTTTGCTTCACTGTGTTCAAGAATATAAGCAACTGTTTTAGCATCAAGTCTGGAGTTAATAGTATTTAAAATTGCTCCTGTCATTGGTACAGAATAATGAGCTTCAAAAATTTCAGGAGTATTAAATGTCATTACTGAAACTGTATCTCCCTCAGTAATACCAATTTTTTCTAATGCACTTGCAAATTTAATACATCTATTAAATACCTCAGTCCAAGTGAAGGATTTTGTTTCATAAACCAACGCTTCATAATTTGGATAAATATCTTTTGCTCTCTCTAAAAAACTTAAAGGAGTTAGTGGAACATAATTTGAGGGATTTTTATCAAGATACTGATTATATTTATTCATCAGTTAAATTTTGCACTCATGGTATATTTACTACCAGATATTGCAGATTTATAATGACTTTCAGCTCTTGGTAAAATTTTATCAAAATAGTAATTACCTGTATTTAATTTATCTTCATAAAATTCTTTATTTTTATCAAGATTTTCTAAGCTTTTTCTCATTGTTTTAAGCCATATAAATGACAAGCAAAAGTAACCAAAAAATCTTAAATAATCATTGCATGAAGCACTAATATCATCTTTTGAAGTATCTCCGTTTGGCGATATCCAATTGGTAAAATCTATTAGTATGTTTTTTAAATCAGATAATTTTTTAACATGATCATTTAGCTGTTCAATTGTTTCACAACTTTTAATTTCAGCATCCACATAATTCATGAAATTATCAAATACGTTTCTCTGGCTTATTTTTCTAAAAACAAAATCAATTGCTTGAACAGAATTTGTTCCCTCATAAATTGGTGTAATTCTATTATCTCTAAACAATTGCTCAATTCCTTGGTCTTTTGTATAACCATACCCACCAAAAACCTGAATGGCCTCATTAGTTATTTCCATACCCATATCAGTGAAAAATGATTTTATAACAGGGGTCATCAAGCCAACTATATCAGAAGCATCCTTTTTTACTTCATCAGAAGAATGGCTCAAACTTACATCGACTTGTTGTGCCATCCAAAAGGACAATGACCTTTCTCCTTCAATAATCGATTTCATATTTAATAAGCTTCTTCTTATGTCTGCATGTTTAATAATTATATCAGTTTCTCCATTAGAATTGTCATTTGATTTTCCTTGTTTTCTCTCTTTTGAATAACTCAATGCAGTTTGATAAGCCGTTTCTGATAATCCTAGTCCTTGAATTCCAACAACAATCCTCTCTAAATTCATCATTGTAAACATAGAGTTTAAACCTTTGTTTTCAGGTCCAATCATATAACCTTTAGCGTCATCAAAACTTAATACACATGCTGGTGATCCTTTTATTCCCATTTTAGACTCAATTGAAACAGTATTAACTCCATTTCTTGGACCTATAGAACCATCTTCATTTATTTCATATTTAGGTACTAAAAATAAACTTATACCTTTCGTGCCTTTTGGAGCATCTTGAACTCTTGCTAAAACAAGATGAATGATATTTTCAGTTAAATCATGGTCTCCAGATGTAATAAAAATCTTTTGTCCAGTAAGACTGTACGTACCATTTTCGTTTTTAATTGCCTTCGTTTTTATTAATCCTAAGTCAGTTCCACATTGTGGCTCTGTTAAACACATTGTGCCACTCCATTTACCTTCTACAATTTTAGGAAGGTAAGTATTTTTTATTTCTTCAGTAGCATGGCTTAAAATACAATTATATGCCCCAATACTTAGTTCACTGTATAATTTAAATGATAAACTAGAAGATGAAAGCATTTCATCAAAAAAAGCACTTACAGTTTTTGGCATTCCCTGACCACCATATTTTGGATCACAAGTCAAAGATACCCAGCCATCTTCAATAAATTTTGAATATGCTTCTTTGTAACCTGGGGGAGTTCTAACTACTCCATTCTCATAAGTACATGGATTTTCATCTCCTACTTTTGCCAATGGGAGTAGCATTTCTTCATTAATTTTTGCAGCTTCTTCTAGAATATCTTTTACTAGATCTGAAGTAACTTCTTTATACTTTTCAATTTCGTTATAATTTTTATTATCTTTAAGATGTTCAAATAAGAACATCATATCTTTTACAGGTGCAGAATAAACAGTCATAAATATAATATAATTAAATTAAGTTAATTTTTTTATTTTTGCAAATAAGCAATAATCGCATCTCCCATACCTGAAGTTGAAATTTCTTTAGTACTATTTGACATAATATCCTTAGTTCTAAGCCCATCGTCTAGCACATTTTGAACTGCATTTTCCAAATCATCAGCCTCTTTGTCTAAATCAAGAGAATATCTTAGGGCCATCGCAAAACTCAATATTGTTGCAATTGGGTTAGCTATATTTTTTCCTGCAATATCTGGGGCAGATCCGTGGACTGGCTCATACATTGCTCTCATTTCACCGTCTTTATTTTTTGCTCCTAATGAAGCGGAAGGTAACAAACCTAAAGATCCTGTTAGCATTGATGCCTCATCTGACAACATATCTCCAAATAGATTATCTGTAACTATTACGTCAAATTGTTTAGGATTTCTCAAAAGCTGCATTGCACAATTATCTGCAAGCATGTGATTTAATTCAACATCTTTATATTCACTGTCATGTAAATTTTGAACTTCTTCTTTCCACAATTGTCCAGCTTCCATTACATTTGATTTATCACATGAGGTAACTTTATTACTTCTTTTCTTTGCTAAGTCGAATGCAACTCTGGCAACTCTAATAATCTCTGATGAAGTATAAGAATGAGTATTAATCCCTTTTCGTTCTCCATTATCTATAGGTTTAATCCCTCTTGGTTCACCAAAATATATTCCACCTGTTAGCTCTCTTACTATCATTATGTCTAAACCTGATACCACTTCTGACTTAAGTGTAGATGCTTCAACAAGTTGTTTAAAGCAAATAGCAGGTCTTAAGTTTGCAAATAATTTTAATTCTTTTCTAAGTTTAAGTAGTGCTCTTTCAGGTCTTTTTGAAAAATCTAAATTGTCATACTTTGGACCACCTACCGCACCTAAAATTACAGCCTCACATTCTAAAGATTTATAAAATACCTCGTCAGTGATGGGTGTTCCATGTTTATCATAAGATGCTCCGCCCACTAAGGCTTCTTCCATATCAAAATCGAGTGATTTATTAGAGTTAAACCAATTTATAATTTTTTTCACTTCACCTATAACTTCTGGACCAATGCCATCTCCAGGAAGTAATAAGAATTTTCTTTTTTTTACTTTAATCATTAAATATCCAAGGCTTTGTGGACTTTAATTTTTCTTCAAAGGAAATGATTTTGTCAGTTTTTTCTAATGACAGGGCAATATCATCCAAACCTTCCATAAGGCATTTCTTTTTAAATTCATCTAATTCAAAATTAATTTCTTTATTTCCAAAAATAATTTTTTGTTCTGGTAAATTTATTGAAACTTCCTCTTGTCTTTTGGAATATTCAGAAAGTTCTTTTATCTGATCATCATTTACCACTATTGGTAAAATACCATTTTTAAAACAATTGTTATAAAATATATCAGCGTAACTTGTGCTTATAACACAAGTAATTCCAAAATCTAACAATGCCCAAGGAGCATGTTCTCTGGATGATCCACAACCAAAATTATTACCTGCTATTAATATTTTTGAATTGTCATATGGAGATTTATTCAAAATGAACTCATCTATAATATTACCCTTTTCATCATATCTCATTTCATAAAATAGGTTTTTTCCTAGTCCTGTTCTTTTTATCGTTTTTAAGAACTGCTTTGGAATAATCATATCGGTATCGATGTTGACTATTGGTAAATATGCAGGAATACTTTTTAATGTGGAAAATTTATTCATCTAATTATTATATTTTCTTACATCATCTAAATTTCCAGAAATAGCGGCGGCTGCGGCCATTGCTGGGCTAACTAAATGTGTTCTACCACCTCGTCCTTGCCTTCCTTCAAAATTTCTATTTGATGTTGATGCGCATCTTTCCTCGGGTTTTAACTTATCTGCATTCATAGCAAGACACATTGAACATCCAGGTTCTCTCCACTCAAATCCAGAATTTTTAAATATTCTATCCAATCCCTCTTGTTCAGCCTGTTGTTTTACTAGTCCTGAACCTGGAACAATCATTGCATCTACATGAGTAGCGATTTTTTTATCTTTTAAAATTTTTGCAGCTTCTCTTAAATCTTCAATTCTCCCATTTGTACAGCTACCAATAAATACTTTATCAATTTTGATATCTTTTATTTTAGTATTTGGTTTTAAACCCATATATTTTAGTGATCTATTTATTGAGTTTTTTTTGTCTTCACTTTGCTCTTTTTCAGGATCAGGAACAACCCCATCAATATCCACCACATCCTGAGGTGATGTGCCCCAAGTTACCATTGGTTTTATATCTTCGCCTTCAAGATCAATTTCTTTATCAAACCTCGCACCATCATCAGTCTTTAATTTGCTCCAATATTCTAATGCTTTGTCCCAGTTTTCGTTCTTTGGCGACATTGGTTTGCCTTTTAAGTAATTAAATACTTTTTCGTCTGGTTGTATCAGACCAGCTCTTGCTCCGCCTTCAATTGTCATGTTACAAATGGTCATTCTTTGCTCAACACTTAAATTAGAAATTAAGTTTCCAGCATATTCAATTACATAACCTGTGCCACCAGCAGTTCCAATTTTACCAATAATTTGAAGTATTACATCTTTAGATGTTACTCCAAGTGGTAAAGAGCCATTAACATTAATTCTAAAGTTTTTTGATTTTTTTTGTACCAGAGTTTGTGTTGCCAAAACATGCTCAACTTCTGAGGTTCCAATTCCAAATGCGAGTGCGCCGAAAGCTCCATGCGTAGCTGTGTGACTATCTCCACACACTATTATAGTTCCAGGCTGAGTGAAGCCTTGTTCTGGACCAATGATATGAACTATTCCCTGTCTTTTATCGTTCATTCCAAAAAGATTTATTCCAAATTCCTCACAATTTTTTTCAAGTGTTTCGATTTGTATCTTGGAGTCCTGATCAGTAATAGGAATTGATCTGTCAGTTGTGGGTACATTGTGATCTGCAACTGCTAATGTTAATAAAGGCTGTCTAACTTTTCTTTTAGAATTTCTTAAACCTTCAAATGCTTGTGGACTCGTAACCTCATGAATTAAATGCCTATCGACGAACAAAAGTGATGTGCCATCTTCTTGTTGGTGAACAAGATGATCGTTCCATATTTTATCGTATATAGTTTGAGACATTGTAAAAATTATTTTTTTACTTCAGGATTTTCTTTTTTCTCAGCTGATGGTATTTCTTCTTTTTTTTCTTGTTTCACTTCTACTTTTGGCTCTTTGTTAGAAGTATCTGTGGCAGCTTCTTTTGAAACGTCTGAACTTTTTGCTTCGTCATCTGGCATTACATTTTCATCTGTAATTTCATGGATTTTAGTTTCCACATCTATCCCAATTTTCTTTTTAATTTTCTCTGCAATCCTCGCAGATTTGCCTGTTCTATCTCTTAAATAGTACAATTTAGCTCTTCTTACTTTGCCTGATCTTACAACCTTAATTGTATCAACTATCGGACTATATAATGCAAAGGTTCTTTCTACACCTTCACCAAATGAAATCTTTCTTACTGTGAATGATGAATTAATATCTCTATTTTTTTTAGCAATACATACGCCTTCAAAGTATTGGATACGATCTCTTTTACCCTCTGTAATCCTTACTCCAACTTTAACTATGTCGCCTGGATAAAATTCAGGATGTTTCCTCTCAGAAATAATTTTTTTTACTTTTGATTGATTAATTTCTTCTATTGTCTTCATTTTAGTTCTCTTTTGTCTTTTTGTATAATTGCCACAAATCTGGTCGTCGGTCGCGTGTTATAGCCTCAGATTGAGATAAACGCCAGTCTTTAATTTTGGCATGATCACCCGATAATAGTACATCTGGAACGCTTTTTTCTTCCCATATTTGAGGTTTTGTAAATTGAGGGTACTCCAGAAGTCCATTTTCAAAACTTTCATATTGAGCTGAATTCTTATTACCAAGAACACCAGGAATAAACCTTAGTAATGCATCAAGAATTATTAATGAGGCTCCTTCGCCACCTGACAAGACAAAATCACCAATACTTATTTCTTCAATATTCCTTGTGTAAAGCAATCTCTCATCAACCCCTTCAAAATGTCCACAAATTATATTTACAGTTTTTTCTTGAGCAAGTTTTTTTGCAAATTGATGATTAAATAACTTGCCCCTTGGACTAAGATAAATAATTTTTTCACCACTACCCACATTCTTATCTATTGAAGTAGCTAAGACATCGGCCTTCATTAACATACCTTCTCCTCCACCGTATGGAGTATCATCAACAGTTTTGTGTTTATCAAATGCATAATCTCTAATATTTACAGTATCCAAGTTCCATTTTTTTTCTGATAAAGCTTTGCCAAAGATTCCTTGACCAAGGTATCCAGGAA
>CABZTP010000005.1:0-63925 GCA_902528735.1 uncultured Pelagibacteraceae bacterium | reverse complement strand
AAATGGATCTAAATTGATAGGTTTAGGAGCAAGAGATACCCTAAGAATGGAGGCTGGTTTATGTTTATATGGAAACGATTTAGATAATGAAACTAGTCCAATCGAAGCTAATTTAAAATGGGCAATACCCAAAAGCAGAATTGAAACTGAATTTGTTGGATCAGAAGTTTTAAAAAATCAATTTCAAAGTGGTGTAAAAAAACTAAGAGTAGGCATAAAACCAGATAGCAAAGTCATTGCTAGAGGGAATACTAAAATTTACAATGACCAAAACCAAGAAATTGGAAAAGTAACAAGTGGAACATTTGGACCAAGTGTAGAACATCCAATAGCAATGGGATATGTCGATAATAGTTATTCAACTGTAAATACAAAAATATTTCTTGAAGTTAGAGGAAAAAAAATTCCTGCAAATGTTTGCAATTTACCGTTTTATAAAAAAAACTATGTAAAAGGGGAAATGAATGCCTGAAGTTAAATATTCAAAGGAACATGAGTGGATTAAATTAGATGGAGAAGAAGCTACAATTGGAATAACTAAGCATGCAACTGAAATGCTTGGAGATATAGTATTTGCTGAACTCCCAGAGAAAGGTTCAAATGTTGAGAAAGATGGAACTGCTGGGGTAGTTGAGTCAACCAAGGCTGCTAGTGATGTTTACACTCCTGTAAGTGGAGAGGTTATAGAAACAAATCAAATGATAGTTGATGATCCAGCAAAAATAAACGAGGACCCAGAGGAAAAAGCGTGGTTTTTTAAACTTAGAATAAAAGACAAAACTGAAATGGATAGTCTAATGAATAAAGAAGAATATGAAAAATTTGCAAAGGAGACATCGGGATAATGTTACCAAATTCAGAAAAAGATTTTTTAAAAAGACACATTGGACCTTCTAAAGAAGACCAATCAAAAATGTTAAAAGCATTAAATTATCAATCACTTAATGATTTAATTGATAAAACTGTTCCAGAAAAAATAAAGTTTAAAGGTGAACTAAATATTGGTGAGTCTAATTCAGAATATGAAGCATTAAGAAAATTAAGAGCAATTTCAAAGAAAAATCAAGTTTACTCAAATTTTATTGGCATGGGTTATTATGGAACTTACACGCCATACGTAATTTTAAGAAACGTATTAGAAAATCCAGGTTGGTACACTTCATATACTCCTTATCAGCCGGAGGTAGCTCAAGGAAGACTTGAGATGTTATTAAACTTCCAACAAATGATTGTTGACTTTACAGGAATGGATATTGCTAATGCTTCTTTGTTAGATGAGGGTACAGCAGCAGCAGAGGCTATTGGTCTAAGTCATAGACTAAATAAAACAGATTGTAATTTAGTTTTTGTATCTGAGGATTGCCATCCGCAGACAATAAATGTTATTCAGACAAGAGCTGAACCAATGGGTTTAAAAGTTTTAGTCGGTAAAGAAGATGAAGTTTTAGACCAATTACAAGAAGATATAGTTTGTGGAATTTTACAATATCCTGGAACTTTAGGAGATATTAAAGACCCAAGTGAAGCAATTAGCAAAATTCATAAAAAGAATGGTAAGGCTGTGTTAGCTTGTGATCTATTAGCGTTAGCAAAATTAAAAACTCCAAGAGAACTTGGTGCTGATATAGCTGTGGGGAGCTCTCAACGTTTTGGTATTCCAATGGGATACGGAGGCCCGCATGCAGCTTTTTTTGCAACAAAAGACGAATATAAAAGGTCAATGCCTGGAAGAATTGTTGGTGTGTCAATTGATAGACACGGTAACAAAGCTTATAGATTATCTTTACAAACTAGAGAGCAACACATCAGAAGAGATAAGGCGACAAGTAATATTTGTACTGCCCAAGCTTTATTAGCAATTGTGTCAGCAGCTTATGCTATTTATCATGGTCCAGATGGAATCAAAAATATTTCTGAAAGAGTTTCTCAATTAGCAAAAAGTTTTGCTGACAAAATAAAGCAGTCTGGATATGAAATTTATTCTAATTATTTTTTTGATACTGTTACAATTATTACTAAAGAAAAGACTGATCAAATTTACAAAAATGCTTTAAATCAGAGAGTTAATATAAGAAAAGTTAATTCTGAAATGCTTTCGGTTTCGTTTGATGAAAGAAAAAATGTTTATAGAGTAAATCAATTGTTAAAAATTTTTAATGCAGCAGAATCAATTAAAAAAGAGGACCCTTCAGTAAGTTTACCGAATCTACCAAATAATTTAATAAGAACTTCAAAATATTTAGCGCATCCAGTTTTCAACTTGTATCATTCAGAAACTGAAATGCTTAGATATCTAAAAAGGTTGGAAGATAAGGATATAGCATTAAATAGAACCATGATAGCACTTGGCTCATGTACAATGAAGTTAAATGCAGCAGCTGAAATGATTCCAATATCTTGGAAAGAATTCGCTGAGCCTCATCCGTTTGTTCCAATTGAACAAATGGAAGGTTTTAGAGATTTATTTACTGATCTTAAAAATTGGTTGCGATCTATAACTGGTTTTTCTGGTGTTTCTTTACAACCTAACGCAGGTGCTCAAGGTGAATATGCTGGTTTAATGGTTATTAGAAAGTATCACTTAGATAGAGGTGAGGCTAATCGTAATATATGTTTAATTCCAAGCTCAGCACATGGCACTAACCCAGCAAGCGCACAAATGGTTGGAATGAAAGTAGTTGTTGTTAATTGTGATAAAGAGGGAAATGTTGATTTTGATGATTTAAAGAAAAAAGTGGAGCAACATTCGGAAAACCTAGGGGCATTAATGGTAACTTATCCATCTACTCATGGAGTATTTGAAGAAAAAATTACAGATATTTGTGAGTTAGTCCACAAACATGGAGGCCAAGTATACATGGATGGAGCAAATTTAAACGCATTAGTTGGAGTTGCAAAGCCTGGAAATTTTGGTCCAGATGTTTGTCATATTAATTTGCATAAAACATTTTGTATTCCACATGGTGGGGGAGGACCTGGAATGGGACCCATCGCTTGTAAAAAACATTTGCAAGTTTATCTGCCTAATCATCCGGTGATAAAAGATTGTGGACCAACAACTGGAATTGGAGCAGTGTCTGCAGCTCCTTGGGGTAGTTCAAGTATTCTATCAATCTCTTGGATGTACATTAAAATGATGGGATCAGCTGGATTAAAGCTTGCAACACAAGTTGCAATATTAAACGCAAATTATATTGCACATAGGTTAAAAAATCATTTTCCAATTTTGTATAAAGGGTCAAATGGAAATGTTGCACACGAATGTATTATTGATATTAGAAACATTAAATCAGAAACAGGAGTAACAGAAGAAGATATCGCAAAAAGATTAATAGATTTTGGGTTTCATGCACCTACTATGTCATGGCCAGTAGCTGGCACTATGATGATAGAGCCAACTGAAAGCGAAAGTTTGTCAGAAATTGACAGATTTTGCGACACTTTAATTAAGATTAAACAAGAAATTGAAAAAATTAAATCTGGTGAATTTGATAAAATAGACAATCCTATTAAAAATGCCCCTCATACCGATATTGAGTTATCATCAGATATTTGGGAACATAAATATTCAAGACAACAGGCTGCTTATCCTACTAGCTTTTTAAAACAAAATAAATTTTGGCCACCAGTTGCTCGGGTAGATAATGTTTATGGAGATAAGAATATATTCTGCACATGTCCAAGTATGGATGAATTTAAAGAAGACGCAGCATAATACCTATGCGAATTGCAGTTATTGGATCAGGAATTTCTGGATTATCAGCTGCACAAAAACTTTCTAAAAAATATCACGTTGATTTATTCGAAAGTGAAGATCGCTTTGGTGGTCATTCTTATACATTGGATACTTTATTAAATGGAAAAAAAGTTCCTGTAGATATTGGTTTTATAGTTTTTAATCATGAAACTTATCCAAATCTTATAAATTTTTTCAATGAATTAAAAATTACAATTGAAAAAAGTGATATGTCATTTGCAGTTTCAGTGAAAGGTACAAATTATGAGTACTGTGGCAGAGGTTTAAAGGGGATTTTTGCAAATAAAACAAATCTTTTTAATTTTAAATTTTTAAAAATGTTTTTTGATATTATAAATTTTTATAAAAAATGTGATCAAATAAAAGATTTAAATGAAGAGATTACTCTTGAACAATTTCTCAAGAGAAATAAATGGTCAAAAAATTTTATCAATTTTCATTTAATTCCAATGGTTTCTGCCATTTGGTCTATGCCGCCAGTGGAAGCAAATCAAATGCCAATCAAATTTTTTTTAAAATTTTTTCAAAATCACGGACTATTTAAATTAAAAAATAGACCTCAATGGTACACCGTAACTAACAGAAGTAGAACTTATGTTGAAAAAGTTTTAACTCAAATTAGTGGAGAATATTTTAAAAATTATAAAATTAATTTGGTAAAAAGAAATAATAATGGTGTTCAAGTTTATTATGGTGCAAGAAACGAATTTTTTGATTATGATAAAGTTGTTATAGCCACTCATGCTGATGATGCATTAAAGATTTTAAATGACCCAACAGAAGATGAAAAAAAAATACTTTCAAACTTTAAATATAAATCTAATCTTGCAGTAATACATACCGACGAGGTATGCATGCCAAGTAATAAAAAAGTCTGGTCTTCATGGAATTCTTTAGTTGATAAATCAGATATTGGCAAAACATCATTAACTTATTGGCTAAACTTGTTACAAAATTTGAAAATAGAAAAAAATATTTTTTTAACACTAAATCCTTTTTTTCAAATCGAAGAAAAAAAAATCCTTCAAAAAGTTACTTTTACTCACCCTTATTTTGATCATGACGCTTTGAAGAACCAAAAGGCATTAAAAGAATTACAAAATAAAAGAAATGTATTGTTTTGCGGAAGTTATTTTGGTTACGGTTTTCATGAAGATGGAATAAAATCATCCATTAATATGATTGAAAACCTAAATGATTAAAAATTCCAATATTTACGAGGGCAAAGTAATTCATAAAAGATTTAAGCCTAAATACCACTATTTCAAATATAATGTTTTCTCACTCTTTTTAGATCTCGACGAAATTAATTTGATACAAAAAAAAATTAAGATATTTTCAAACAATAGTTTCAATATTTTAAGTTTTTTTGACAAAGATCATGGACCAAGAGACGGAAGCAACTTAAAAAATTGGGTAATAGAAAATTTAAAGTTAAATAATATTAAATTTGAAAATATAAAGGTAAAATTACTTTGTTATCCCCGAATTTTTGGTTATGTGTTTAATCCTTTAAGTATTTTTTTTGTTTATGATAATTACTCAAAAATTATAGCTGTACTATATGAAGTCAAAAATACATTTGGCGAACAACACACTTATATATTTAAAGTTGAAGATGAAAATATTATCACTAATAGCTGTGATAAGAAGTTTTTTGTATCTCCATTTATTGAGATGAAAAGTAAATATAGGTTTAGAATCATTAAACCAGAAAAGAAGCTATCTGTGAGCATTGACCAAAGCGATATGGAAGGAAAACTACTATACGCTTCACAGGATGGTGTTGCTAAAGAAATAAATAATAAAAATATGATTTTATCTTACATTTCTCATCCATTAATGACTTTTAAAGTTATTGCCGCAATTCATTTTGAAGCATTAAAATTATGGTTAAAGGGAGTTAAGTTAGTGAAAAAAAAAATAAATTTAAAAAATAATATTACATTTGAAAAAAAATGAACTTTAATTACCTATCAGATAAAATTGTATTTAATTCGCTTAAACTTATAAAGCATGGATATATCGAAATCGAAAACCATGACAACAAAACATATAAGTTTGGTAATGAAAATGAATTACTCAAAGCAAAGATTAAAATTAATAAACCAGGATTAACTCTTCAAATAATAAAATCTGGGAGCGTGGGTTTGGCGGAAGCTTATATGCGTAAAGAATTCGAAACAAATAATTTAACTAATCTTATCGAAATAACTGCTAAAAACATAAAATTAGTTTATAAATTTTCAGGAATTTTTGATTTATCGATAATTAATAAATTGAAAAGTATCTTTATAAATAACAATAGAGATAGAAGTAAAAAAAATATTTCTAAGCATTATGATCTAGGAAATGATTTCTTTTCATTATGGCTTGATCCTTCGTTAACATATTCAAGTGCAATTTTTGAAAAACAAAAAGATGATTTATTTTCTGCTCAATTAAACAAATATAAAAAACTAACCGAATTAATAAAGCCAAACACAGGAAATAAAATTTTAGAAATAGGTTGTGGGTGGGGTGGCTTTGCTGAATATCTAGGCAAAAATTACGATGTAAAATTAGACTGTATAACAATTTCTAAAGAACAATTCGAATTTTCAAAAAAAAGAATATATGAAAATGGATTAAATGAAAAAGTAAATATATTACTGAAAGATTACAGAGATATAAAAAGTAAGTATGATTCTATTGCATCTATAGAAATGATAGAGGCAGTTGGTGAAAACTATTTAGTAAATTACTTTAAAAGTATTAAAAAAAATTTATCTGATAGTGGCAAAGCTGCAATACAGGCCATAACAATCGATGATAGTCTATTTGACAGATATAAAAATAAAGAAGACTTTATACAAAAATACATATTTCCAGGCGGTTTTTTACCATCAAAAAAAAAATTATACGATTTATCTAGTAGCAATGGTTTGAAAATCAGAAAATATGAGTCTTATGGCTCTCATTATTCAAATACTTTAAAGTTATGGCGAGACGAATTTCTTAAAAAATGGGAAGATATTTCAAAACAGGGGTTTGATAATAATTTTAAACGTATGTGGCATTTTTATTTGTCTTACTGCGAGGCAGGCTTTAAATCGAAGAATATAGATTTAATTCAATTTTCTATGCAAAATAAAATTTAATATGTTCAATAGAAAAAATCTTAAAGTATTTTTATTGCTAATTTTAACAGGATTAATTACAAGCTGTATAAATACTCAATCTATGAAACCAGAAGATTTTAAAGATCAAAAACCAAGATTAATAATCGAAGAATATCTAAGTGGAAATGTTAAAGCTTGGGGAATACTCCAGAATAGATCAGGTAAAGTTACTAGGCAATTTTCAGCTGACTTAGATGGAAAATGGGATGGCAAACAACTTATATTAGATGAAAAATTTGTATGGAATGATGGTGAAATTCAAAATAGGCAATGGGTAATCGACAAAATTGATGAACATAATTACGAGGGTACAGCTGGAGATGTTGTGGGTAAGGCTAGAGGGTATTCATATGGACCAGCTTTTAAATTTGAATATGTTTTATTAGTCCCAGTGAAAGGAAAAAATATAAAAATTACTTTTGATGATTGGATATTTATGCAAGATGAAAGAGTAGCCATCAATAGAGCTAGAATGACTAAATTTGGAATTAAAGTTGCAGAGTTAACTGTAATGTTCGTCAAAGATTAGCTATCTTTTTTTTGTAGTTTAGTTAATTTTCTTATTAAATAAAAATATAGCCGATCTGGAATAATTTTTAAAAATTTAAGAATTAAAGTTAATTCTTTTGGATAATGTATTTCAAAATTTGATCCATTAATAAGCCCATCATAAATTCTATCAGCTGAATATTCGGGGGTTTTTAAAAAAGGCATTTTAAAATCATTTTTATCAGTCATGGGTGTTTTTATAAATCCTGGAGAAACTAAACAAACCCTCACACCATATCTACCAAAATCAAAATGAAGACTTTCAGCCAAATTATTTAAAGCAGCCTTAGATGGTCCATAACCTGTAGAATTTGGCAAACCTTTATATCCAGCAATGGAGGATACAATTGTAATTGTTCCTTTTCCTCTTTCACGAAAATGAGTTTCAACAGCTTTTATACAATTTAATGTTCCAAAAAAGTTTACTTTAAATACATTTTCAATTTGTTCTAAATCAATCTCCCTCTCTTTTTTGGGATCCCAAGTGCCAGTAGAAAAAAAACAAATATCTATGTCACCAAGCTCTTTTTTAATATTTTCATAAACAGACATACACTTTTCTTTTTCATTTACATCAAGTGGAAAAGATTTGATATTTTGGTGTTTATCTTCAATTTCTTTTAACAAATTCTCTCTTCTTGCAGAAATTGCTACTGTCCATCCATTATCAGCAAATTTTAATGCAAGTGCTTTGCCAATTCCTGTACTTCCACCAGTAATCCAAATTACTTTTTTATTCATATTCAACTGCTGTATAGTACTTAAATGATAAAAAATAAAATTTTATCTTTTATTTTGTTTGCAATTACCACGTTTTCAGCTTCATTTATTGGAGGGTTGGTTACTATAAATTTTAAAGAACCATGGTACTCAAATTTGTCTAAACCCCAATATAATCCACCAGATTGGATATTTGGACCCGTATGGACATTGCTTTATTTTTTTATGGCAATAGCCATATGGAATGCGTGGCATAAAAACACAAAAAATTTAAACATTGTATTTTTATATTTCATTCATCTTTTTTTCAATACAACTTGGAGTATTGTTTTCTTTGGTTTCCATAATATTTCTTTAGCAATTTTAAATCTTGTTGTGTTAATTATATTTATTGTTTTATTGTTATTTAAATATAAGAATACAAGTCTATTGAGCATGTACTTAATGATTCCATATTTATTATGGTGCTGTTTTGCCTTGCTTTTAAATATAAATATTTTTTTGATAAACTAATATGGATGATGTTGTAATAATTGGTGGCGGTATAATTGGAGCTGCAACGGCATACTTTATGTCCAAAGAAGGCAGAAAAGTAAAAGTTATTGAAAAAGATCCAACTTATAAAACAGCTTCATTCCCATTGTCACTTGGTGGATTTAGACGACAATTTTTTCAAAAAGAAAATATTCTTTTAGGCAAATTTGCAAGAGAATTTATATTTCAAATACCAGAGTTGTTAAAAACTGAAAAAAATCCAAATCCAACAGCTAGTATGGTGCCAAATGGATACCTTCTAATGTTTGGACCAGACCATGCAGAAGAACAATATAGGGCTTTAGAAAATCATAAAGAATGCGATGCGGGCACAAAAAATATTAAAGGTGGTGAATTAAAAAAATATTTTCCTTATATTAATAATGAAGGAATTGAAACTGCAACATTTACTGATAATAAAAGTGAGGGATGGATCGATCCATTTTTATTTCATAGTGCTTTGAAATATAAAGCAATTGATCTGGGAGCTGAATTTATTAAGGGAGAAGTTAAAAGTCTCTCTGAAATTAATGCGAAGACAATTGTTTCTGCAGCTGGATGTTGGACACAAGAGTTGCTTGAAGATATTCCAGTTGTTCCACAAAAACATACAGTATTTAAAGTTAAATGTCCTAAACATATCCCAGAGATGCCATTAACTGGTGATTTAACAACAGGAGTGTATTGGAGACCTGAAGGAAAAGAATATTTAGCGGGTTCTCCAATTTCAGTTTTTGATGCAGAGGATCTTGAGCCAGCATGGAATGATTTTGAGGAATTAGTCTGGCCTGCGCTTGCAAAAAGAATACCAGCATTTGAAGAATTAAAGTTAACTGGTGGTTGGGCTGGATATTATGACTGTAACAAGTTAGATAATAATGCTGTCGTTGGAAAACATCCAAAATATGAAAATGTTTACATGGCTTCAGGATTTACTGGCAGAGGCTTAATGCAAGCACCAGGTATAGGAAGGGCACTTACTGAATTAATAACCACTGGTAGTTACCAAACTATCGACATTAGTGTTTTTGCAGTTGAAAGAGTATTAAATAGCTCAGCAAGACCTGAGCCTTATGTTTTATAATTTTTTTACATAAACACCCATTACACCATTAAAAAAGGATACAGTAATAATAAGAATTTGACCTTTTAGCGAATAAAAGTCGAATGATGGATAAAAACTAATAGCAATACTCAAAAAAATATATGTTAATAAAAAGGGTCTGTAAAACTTTTTTAAAAAATTCATAAAAATTTATTAAATTTTTACAAGCATTTTTCCTATATTTTTACCTTCTAATAAATCAATGAAAGATTTTGGCGTATTTTCTATACCTTCGTAAACAGTTTCTTTAAATTTAATTTTACCTTCTAATAGCCATTTAGTCATATCTGACTCAAAGGGCTCCCGCTCATTTTCATGATCAAAAATTATAAAACCTTTGATAGTTAGTCTTTTTACAAGAACATGAGCCATATTCTTTAAACCAGAGCCTGGATTTTTCATATTCATTTGCGATATCCTTCCACAAATTACAATTCTTCCAAAATTCTTCATTTGGAAAATAGCTGACTCTAGGAAATCACCACCAACATTATCAAAATATAAATCAAATCCCTCAGGACAAGCCTCTTTCAGATGCAAAACAAGATTTTCAATTTTTTTATAATTAAAAGCATGATCAATTTTTAAATCTTCTTTCAACCATTTAACCTTTTCATCTGAACCTGTGCTTGCAATTACTTTGCATCCCATATTTTTTGCAATTTGACAAACAGTGGATCCAACACTTCCACCAGCAGAAGAAACAAGAATTGTTTGACCAGGTTTTAAATCACCATGTTTAAAAAGTCCTGTATATGCTGTATGGCCTGTCATTCCAAGTGGACCTAAATATGTTTGCATAGGTACATTTATTGGTTCAATTTTTTTTAAATCATTAGATTTGCAAACAAAATAATCTCTCATTCCAAAATTACTAAAGACAACATCTCCTTCTTCAAAATTTTTATCTTTAGATTCTTTAACTATACCTAGCGCATAACCTTCCATTTCTTCTCCAATATTAAAAGGTGGTTTATAGTTTTTTCTTTCAGTCATTCTTGCTCTCATATAAGGGTCAACTGAAATCCATAAATTTGAAACCAAAATATTATTATTGGTATCTAAAGATATTTCTTTTGTTTTTATTTCAAAGTCAGTTTCTTTCGGTAAACCAGTTGGAATATAGTTTTTTAAAGCTACAAATTTGCTTATAGTAGCCATTAATTATGATCCCCAAATAATATCAAGTATCCTCTCTCTTTTGCATGCTTTCTTATACCTTAAATAATTTTCTAAATATACCTGATAGTAATCTTGATGCTTATCTTCAGCTTTATAAAAAATCTCAAACTCTTTTACATATGTAACTACTTTTTTCTTAAATTTCTTCTCAAACCTTTTTATGTCACTTTCTATCAAATTTTTTTGATAATTATTTTCATAAAATGCGACTGACCTATAACTATATCCTTTATCGCAAAATTGACCATAAGCATCAAATGGATCAATATTAATCCAGAAATTTTTTAAAAGTTCTTCAAAAGATATTTTTTCTTTGTCATAAATTATTTCAACAACTTCAAAGTGACCCGAGTCTCCATGAGTAACTTCTCTATAAGTAGGATTTTCAGTAATCCCTCCGGAATAACCCGAAATTACCTGCTCTACACCTTTCAATTTCTCAAAAGACTCCTCCATACACCAAAAGCATCCTCCGGCAAAATATGCTCTATCAAAAGACTTAGCTTGAATATTTGAAGTTACAAAAAAAAATAAAATTACAAAAAAAAATTTTAATTTCATAAAATATACTTACATTTTTTTAACTTTATAAAAATTTGACAAAAAGGCATTAATATTTCATTCAAAAATTCAATTTTTAGTTGAAACTATTTTAACTCATTTCGTTCAATCAAAAAAAATGTTTTAATTATTTTATAAAAATAGGAGGAATAATGAGTGCAGAAGAAATGAAAGTGTCTTCAGCTTTAGACACGTCTCATATGAAAGTTAAATTTCCATTTAAAGCAAAATATGGAAACTATATAAATGGTAAATTTGTAGAACCAAAATCTGGTAAGTATTTTGATAATCCGAGCCCGATAACTAATGAAACTATCTGTTCTGTTGCGCGATCGAATGAACAAGATGTCGAGGCAGCATTAGACGCTGCTCATGCAGCTTTTCCTAAATGGGGAAAAACTTCAATTACTGAGCGTTCTATAATGTTAAATAAAATTGCAGATGTATTAGAGGCTAATGCTCAACTTTTAGCTGCTGCAGAAACTATGGATAATGGCAAACCTATAAGAGAAACATCTGGTGCAGATATTCCCTTAACAATAGATCATTTTAGATATTTTGGAGGTATAATTAGAGCAGAAGAAGGATCTGTAGCTGAGATAAGTAATGATATGTATGCTTATCATATACCGGAACCATTAGGTGTCGTTGGTCAGATAATACCTTGGAACTTTCCATTATTAATGGCAGCTTGGAAAATTGCTCCAGCACTGGCTGCTGGAAACTGTGTAGTCTTAAAACCAGCAGAGCAAACTCCAGCATCAATTATGGTTATGATGGAACTTATTGGTGACTTAATACCACCAGGAGTTTTGAACGTGGTTAGTGGTTATGGTCTTGAAGCAGGTAAACCTTTAGCATCATCAAAAAGAGTTAAAAAAGTTGCATTTACTGGTGAAACAACAACAGGTAGATTGATAATGCAGTATGCATCTCAAAACTTAATACCAATTACTTTGGAACTTGGTGGCAAATCTCCGAATATTTTCTTTGAGGATATTATGCTAGAAGACGATGCATTTTTATCAAAGTGTTTTGAAGGTTTTGCAATGTTTGCTTTTAACCAAGGTGAAGTATGTACTTGTCCAAGTAGAGCATTAGTTCAAGAGTCTATATATGAAAAGTTCATGGAAAAGGCATTGCAAAGGGTTGCAAACATTAAACAGGACAATCCACTTATTGCTGATACAGCTTTAGGTGCACAAGCATCTGTCGAACAAATGGAAAAAATTAAATCTTATTTAGATTTAGGCAAAAAGGAAGGTGCAGAAGTTTTGGCTGGGGGAGATATAGCTAAATTGAATAGTGGACTTGAAAAAGGTAACTATATTCAACCAACTGTCTTCAAAGGTAATAACAAGATGAGAATATTCCAAGAGGAAATTTTCGGACCTGTAGTTTCTGTCACTACTTTTAAAGATAAAGCCGAGGCATTGGAGATAGCAAATGATACTCTTTATGGTTTAGGCGCAGGAGTTTGGACAAGAAACATAAACACTGCATATAACTTTGGAAGAGCAATTGAAGCAGGAAGAGTTTGGACAAATTGTTTCCACGCTTATCCTGCTCATGCTGCTTTTGGAGGTTATAAACAATCTGGTATAGGTAGAGAAACTCATAAAATGATGTTAAATCATTATAGACAAACTAAGAACTTGTTAGTTTCTTATAAAGAAGAACCAGATGGATTTTATCTATAATTAAATGATATACTGGCCTAAGTGATTCTTAGGCCAGTAAATATTATATGAAAGTTACAGCTACATTATCTGCAAAAAGTTTACTAAGTGAGATAAAAAAAAACCATGGTGAAGAATTAATTTTTCATCAATCTGGTGGATGTTGTGATGGAAGTGCCCCAATGTGTTTTCCTGCTAAAGAATATCTAATAGGTGATAGTGATGTAAAATTAGGAGATATTGAAGGAGTACCTTTTTATATAAATGTTGATCAATATGAGAGGTGGAAACACACTGATTTAACAATTGATGCAGTAAATGGAATTGGAGGAATGTTTTCTCTCGATAACGGAACAGGTCGCAGATTCCTGACAAAATCAGAAATCTGCCTTGTAGTCGATAACGAAAAAAATTAACCCGTAGGGGATTTATATCCACCAGCAGCTTTACCAGCAACTTCTGCAGCTTTGTTCATATCCATTTCTTCTAAAACAGTCATGTCTGTGATTGCACCACTTGACTCGACTGCCAATTTAACAGCTGCAATACTCTCGAAAGGCATGTCACCTGAGGTTACTGCAACAAAATCAAATGAGCCTCTTGTTATTGCAAAAGACTCTAATTTACCGCCAACAGCTTCAGTCAAAGCCTTTACAGCGGCAGATCTATCCTGATTTGGATTTTGAATAAAACCATGAAATGCTTTAGGTGTATATTTACCCATTACAAAATATTTAGACATAGTATCTCCTTTGTATTTTCATATTCTATTAAATTACATTTAGGTTAATCCATATGTCTAAAGGTAGCTATTTAAAACTACCTTTAGAGTGTTAATTTTTGTTATTTTTTTTGATATTTAGCAGCTTCCTCAGAACCGCTAGTAGCTGATCCTTTACTGTAAGAATGTGCACCCATACCTGCTAATTGACCATCTTTAACGATCAAATATTGATTTCTGATTTCATTTCCATCAAAGAAACATTCTAATATTTCCCTTACGCCATCTGCATACCTCGCTTGAGCAGATAAAGATGTTCCAGAAGTGTGAGGAGTCATTCCGTGATTTGGCATTGTTCTCCATACATGATCATTTGGAGCTGGTTGTGGAAACCATACATCTCCAGCATATCCACTTAGTTGCCCACTTTTTAAGGCTTTTGCTATTGCATCTTTATTACAAATCTTACCTCTAGCTGTATTTACTATGTAAGCACCTTTTTTCATTTTACTTATCATCTCATCGTCAAATAAATTTTCAGTTTCAGGATGAAGTGGACAATTGATTGTTACTACATCGCAAACTTTTACCATAGACTCAACTGACTCATGAAAAGTTAGATTTAACTCTTTTTCAACACTCTCAGGTAATTTATGTCTATCAAAGTAATGTAAATGAACATCAAATGGTTTCATTTTCCTCAGTGCGTCTAATCCAATTCTACCTGCTGCAACAGTTCCTATATGCATTCCTTCTACATCATAACTTCTTTGAACTGCATCAGCAATATTCCATCCACCTTCATTAACTATTCTGTGCTGATTATGATAATCTCGAACCATTGAGACAATCATCATTACAATGTGTTCAGCTACTGATCTTGAATTACAAAATGTTACCTCAACTACATCAATTTTATTATCCATTGCTGCTTGTAAATCAACATGATCAGATCCAATACCAGCTGTAATTGCCATTTTCAAATTTTTAGCTTTTGCAATTCTCTCTTTAGTTAAATAATATGGAAAAAAAGGTTGTGATATAACAATATCTGCATCAACTATATGTTTATCTGCTTCACATCCGTCACCATCTTTACTATTAGTAACTACTAGTTCATGTCCATTACCTTCTAAAAATTTTCTTAAACCAAGTTCTCCTGATACACATCCTAGCAATTCACCTGGTGTAAAATCTCTACCTTTTGGTGATGGCAGTGTCATTCCATCTGGATATTTTTCTAATTTTGGTAAATCCGATAAGGGATATGAATTTGGCATACCTCCTTTTGGATCATCATATAATACACAAAGTACTTTCATTTTTACTCCTGTTAATAGCTTTTTAAGCTAGATTATTAATTATTATTTAAAAGACTAGCACAAGTTAAATAGGTCTAGCAAACAAATTGTGGTTAATTTGGATATTTCCTCTTAGCAATAAATTTGTTCAAAATTACTCCAAAAATTATCACAATAATTGATCCAGAGATAACAGGAGATATTAAATATTCAAATGAAACTGATCCCATTATCACTATTATAGGATTTCCACCAGCTGGAGGGTGTGTAACATTAAGCATGATCATTAAGCCCACCCCAGCACCAACTGCTAATGGAATAATCACATAAATTGGAAGAGGCACATAATTTACAAAAAATACTCCAACAAATGCTGTTAATAAGTGACCAAAAAATATATTTTTAGGTTTGGCAAATGGGCTTTCAGGATATCCGTATAGCAAAACCATTGTTGATCCAAATGAAGCAATCAAAAATAAACCATAAGGGGTCTTATAAGTAAGCAATGATAATACACCTATTGTAAATGTTGAAAACACCGCAGCAATTAGGGATTTTTTAATATTCAAATTATTCATCAATGCTCATTTTTTTTAGAGCAATTAATGGCATTATTACACAGTTTTTTCTAGATATATTTTTTTTATTAAATAATTTTTTAAATTTTATTAAATCTTTTGGCAATGGCTTAATTTCATCTTCAAAATAATCTACAAGATTATCTAATAAATAATTTAACTTATTTTTTGTTTTTTTAATAAGAGTTTTAGTGACTAAGTTTGTTGAAGCTTGGCAATATACACAAGATTTAATTTGATACCCAATATTTTTTATTTGATTTTTCTTAATCTCTAATCTTATTTCAATATAATCTCCACATGTTTTGTTTTTATATTTCGATTTATGAGTATAATCTTCTAATATTTTATTATTAGATGTATCAGCTGCAATTTTTATTATATCTAAATCCATATTAATTTAATAATATCACTAAAAATTTATAAAAATAATTAAATTTATGCCTGATCTAAAAAATCCTAAAGTAGCAATTCCAATTGTTCTGTTTGCTGGATTGCTTTGGTCATTCGGCCCATACGTTGTTAGACATATAGACCAACCTGAAACAGTTCCTTGGCAATATTTATTTGCAAGAGGTATTGTCATCTTTTTATTACTAAATGTTTACTTATATTTAGAAGAGGGAATATCATTTTATAAAAACTATCTCAAAATTGGAGTTTCAGGGGTTATTGGTGGAGTTGGATTAGGTACTGCTATGATCACATTTATATGGTCAATAACAAATACAACAGCTGCAGTAACCCTTTTATGTCTAGCGGCAATGCCTTTCATAACAGCATTACTTGGTTTTCTATTTCTTAAGGAAAAAATTACAATTACTGTTTGGATCTCAATATTAGTCGCAGCATTTGGAATAATAGTGATGGCACTGGGTAACACAGAAGAAAGCTCATTAGCGGGTTTAATATTTGGTCTTGTTTCAGCTCTTGGTTTTTCAATTTTTTCGGTAAGTTTAAGATGGAGAAAAGAAACACCTAAATTCACAACTGTAGCTGTCGCAGGATTATTTTGTTTTCTTTTTTCTGCAATAATGCTTTTTACTAATGACTTAAATTTTTTGTCATCTAACAAAAATGAGGCTCTATTTGCAACACATGGCAGTCTTGTTTGTATGGGTCTAATTCTTTATTCAATAGGTTCTAAAAATATTCCTGCAGCGGATTTAACTCTTTTATCTTTGACCGAAGTTATTGGTGGAATATTTTGGGTTTGGCTTCCTTGGCTTGGTATTAATGAAATTCCATCAACAAATACGATAATCGGTGGCTTCTTTATATTCTTAGCGATATTTTATTACAGTATGATTATGCAAACCAATAGACGATTTATTGGATTAAACTAAATAATTATGAGTGAAAATAAAATAATAGTTAATAGCTGGAATGAATGGGATCCATTAAAACACGTGATTGTTGGAAGAGCTGATGGAACATGTATACCTGCGCCTGAACCAGCTCTTGAAGCAAAAGTACCAGAAGATTCTGATATGAGAGGAAGCTATGGTCCTAGAACTAAAGATACGATTGATAAAGCAAACGAACTTTTGGATAATTTTTCTAATATATTGGAAAAAAGGGGTATTAAAGTAGATAGACCTACACCATTAGACTTTAATCAAACAACAGCTACTCCTGACTGGAAATCAGAAACTATGTTTGGCTGTATGCCACCTAGAGATGTTCTCCTCACAGTTGGAAATGAAATTTTGGAAGCTACGATGAGTTATAGATGTAGATGGTTCGAATATCTTTGTTACAGACCATTACTAAAAAAATATTATAATGAAGATCCAAATATGAGACACGAATCTGCTCCAAAACCAAGATTGACAGATGCAGATTATCGTAAAGATTATTTATCAGATAAGATTGGAGTAAGCAAAAGGCTAGAGTGGACAGAAAAAAAATACTTTGTAACAACAGAGGAAGAACCACTATTTGATGCAGCCGACATTTTGAGATTTGGAAAAGATTTGGTAGTACAACATGGTTTTACAACTAATTTGAAAGGTATTGATTGGATAAAAAGGCATTTTAAAGATCATAGAGTTCATGCTGTAAATTTTCCAGGAGATCCATATCCAATACATATTGATGCAACATTCACTCCCATCAAAGAAGGTCTAATTATAAACAATCCACAACGAAGATTACCAAAAGATCAAAGAAAATTATTTGAAGATAACGGATGGGAAATAATTGATGCGGCTCAACCAGCACATAATTCACCTCCTCCTCTATGCTATTCTTCAGTTTGGTTGTCAATGAATGTTTTAGTTTTAGACGCCAAAACAGTATGTGTTGAAAAAAGCGAAAAATATCAAGCTGAACAATTAGATAAGTTAGGAATGGAAGTAATACCGGTTGAATTAAGGGACGCCTATGCATTTGGTGGAGGTTTGCATTGTTGTACTGCAGATGTTTTAAGAGAAGGTAATTTAAAAGATTATTTTCCTAAGCAATAATATGAATACGAAAATTAATACAAAAAGAAAAAGAGTTAAGTTCGCTTCAGATAATGTCACGGGAGCTTGTCCAGAGGTTTTGGAGGCAGTTATTAAAGCTAACGATGGAATTGTCCCTCCGTATGGAAATGATGAAATATCTGGAGTTTTACAAGAAAAATTCTCAAAAATTTTTGAAAAAGATGTAATTGTTTACCCCACTGCTTCTGGTACGGCATCTAATGCTTTGGCGCTTTCAGCAATATCTCCATCATTTGGAAACATATATTGTCATAAATTTTCCCATATTAATGTTGATGAATGTGGAGCTCCTGAATTTTATACTGGAGGTGCAAAATTAGTTCCACTTAATGGAGAAGATGGCAAGATAACAACTGAAGAATTAAAAAATAGCATTGGCGGATTTGGAATTGTTCATCATACACAACCATCAATAGTAAGTATTACTCAGGCAACGGAAACTGGTGAGGTTTATACTTTAGAACAAATAAAAAATATTTCAGAAATTACCCACAAACATAATTTAAAAATGCACATGGATGGAGCAAGATTTGCAAATGCCTTAGTTTCCTTAGATGTATCTCCAGCAGAGATGACATGGAAATCTGGAATAGATATATTATCTTTTGGTGCAACAAAAAATGGATGTATGGCAGCGGAAGCTATTATAATATTTGATAAAGATTTAGTTGGTAACTTACCTTTTTTATTGAAAAGATCGGGGCATCTTTTGTCAAAAATGCGTTTTGTTTCAGCGCAATTAGATGGATATATTTCAAATGATGTTTGGCTGAAAAATGCGAAACATGCAAACAATATGGCAAAAAAACTTAGTGATGGGTTGGTTTCAACAAACCAAATAAAACTAGAATATCCGACGGAAGCAAATGAAGTATTTGTTAGATTACCAAAAAAAATGGTAGAACATCTAAATTCAGAGGAATATATGATGAGTCAAGGTGAACTTGATGGTAAAGTAGTCAGATTGGTTACCGCTTGGAACACAAAGAATGAAGAAGTTAATGAATTTTTAAATACCATTGTTAAATAAATGTGCTTGAAAACATATTATCTAAAATATAAAATAAATTTATGGAACCAGTAGCTTTTTTAATAATTGTTATAATGTTTGCTACAGGATCACTTTAATCAAATCGGGGGGTTAAATGGAAGTAGTAGCTGTATTAGTAATAGCTTATTTTGCTTATCAACATTTTTTAGGTTAATTATACTTTAATTGGGATTTTTTTTTAGTACTTCAATGTAGTCAACCACCTCTTTTAATTTACTATCATCAATATCTTTATAGCTTACGTTAAATTTATTTTTAATACTTAAAGCTATATGTGCGTATGGATTTCTACCTTTGGGATGAGTGGGATGTTCTGGAAGTTGCCCTTCCAAATAATCGCCAGCTTCCTGAATAATTTTCCACAGTTTACTTGCGTTTTCTTTGTTCACTTTGCGTCAAATATTATTTTATCTCAAAAAGTTCTAGTTATTATATAAAATTCTGTGAATCTAGATCTAAATTTTTAAATTTTTCATTTAATACAGTTAGCATTAAACCCAATCAAGTCGTCTATACCGTACCGTGGTCTTTTTGCTAAGTAGGTAGTATCTTTTTCAAGTATTATTCCAGTTATCATTTCCATTAAAGTATCAATAGCTAAAGCCTCTTGATGCGTATGCTTTCTAGCATTATGTTTTTTATATTGATTATTTTTTTGCTCACCATCAAACTTCCTTGACGAAAATTCATCATAATCAGTTATTCCCAAATTTAAAACTTTTGCAGCATTAATAATTTTGTTCATAACTGTTTCTGGAACTTCAGCTCCCCATAACTTAGCCAAATAGACATATCCTAAAGCTGAATTTAAACCATAAGAGTGATACCATAATGCTCGATATCCTCTAAAAGAATTATTATTGATATAGCCATCATCATAAAATACTTCATTTATATTTTTAAATCTAAAGTTAAATTCTTTTGCTGCTAATTTTTTATTATTCGTCCAATTAGCATAAACTAAATTTGGAATTCCCCCATTACCCATTGCATAAAAACCTTTTTCTTTCTTCTCAAATTCTTCAGGTTTAATAAATTTTTTATGCATTTTCTTAATATACTTATCAACTATTTTGAGTTCTTTATCATTTAGATAATCCTTAAGATAAATTGCTATTATTAAATAATTTGTAAAAGCATCCCTAGCAAATTCATACGCATGGTACCAACAAGGAGCTTCAGGATTTCCATCTTTCCAACACTTTGGTTTTTTTTTAAGCTCTTCTTTACTAATTGTATCTAGTAAAACATTTGCAATAGCTACTTTAATCAATATTTTTTTAGCGGCACTAATATCTTCCTCATCGTTATTACCAACTGCATTATGGGTTGCAACAGCAAACATGGTCATTGGACCTGTTAGATTTAGGTGATTAACACTTCTCGAATTACCTAAAGCCCATTCACTCATCCAATCTAAACTCATTAAACTTTCAATTCTGGCTCTTTTATATTTGGATTTAAAAGATTCATCACCAACATATATGCACGATGCAATCTTATTTGTATAAAAATGCTTAGGAAAAGATATGTCTTTAGATTTAACTTTAGCTTGAGCTGACAAACATAAAAAGGTGCTAAAAAAAAATAATAAAATTTTTTTCATGACCCAAAATTATCAAATCTTGAAACATCAGTCTATTAACTTTAAAAGAGATTTTTGATTTTATTTAAAGGTTTCTAATTATAGTTTTATTTACATTATTTTTTCAAGTTTCCAAGCTTCATCCTTAGCATTAAACTTTGCGTTCCAGTCTTTAGATCTTTGATCTTCAAATAAGGCATAAAATTTTTCTTCATCAGTAACATTTGCAATAAAAATCATTTTACCTTCACGAATGTGTGCCCATTCAAATGATGACGTGCATTTTGCAAGATCATCTTTAAACATACTGTATAAATCATCAGCATCTTTTTTAGTTCCTTCATATGTTGTTGTTCCAACAAAGTTCATAGTTTTCCCTTTCTTAAACTAATTAAATTAATAATGACTCAACAAATTCCCAATCAACAAGATTTTCAATAAATTTATCTAAATATTCAGGTCTTCGATTTCGATAATCTATATAGTATGAATGTTCCCAAACATCACACCCTAGGATTGGTTTCATATTTTGTATTAGGGGATTTGCAGCATTAGCTGTTTTTGAAACAACTAATTTATCATTGTGTAAAGACAGCCAGCACCATCCAGAACCAAATTGTGTAACGCCTGCTTGTTTAAAATCGTTTTTAAATTTTTCAACACTTTCAAAATCTTCGATTATTTTTTTTTCAAGTTTGGATGGAATATTTCCTCCACCATTTGGTTTCATACATTTCCAAAAAAGATTGTGGTTCCAATGTTGACTTGCATTATTAAAAATTCCAATTTTAGAGCTATCTTCAGAGCTTTTTGCTATAATATCTTCTAATGACATTTCTGTCATTTCTGTATCTTTTATAAAGTTGTTTAAATTTGTTATATATGTTTGATGATGTTTTCCGTGATGCAGCTCTAATGTTTCTTGTGACATTATTGGAGATAAAGCATCATTTGAATAGTTTAATTTTGGTAATTCATGTGCCATGTCTTTTAATATAATACTTTCTGATTTATGAACCTAATTAAGTTGACGCAACTTAGTTGAAATTAATTTTCTAAGGCGTTTTCTTCTCGCATAAGTACAGGTCTACCATCATGTGCTGTATTTAAAGGTATTATTTTACCCTTATATTTTGCACATAATGTTGGAGCATTTCTAACTTCATTCCCTAAGTTCACTTCTATGTCCGCTATTACTAATTCAACATCTTTTAAAACACTTAAAATCTTCATTATTCCTCCATTTCATTATGATGGCTTAAAAATTAAACATAAGCCGTTGTTGCAATATCTTTTACCAGATGGTCCTGGTCCATCTTCGAACACGTGACCATGATGAGCACCACATTTTGCACAATGATACTCTATTCGTTTCATACCAAAACTATAATCTATCTTAGTTTTAAATGCTCCAGGAAGCGCCTCTGTAAATGAGGGCCATCCTGTACCGCTATCAAATTTAGAGTCTGATTTAAAAAGTTTAGCTCCACAATTGGCGCAGTGGTAATAACCTTCTCTTTTTTCTTTATTTAACGGGCTAGAAAAAGCTCTTTCAGTCTTTTCTTCAAACATTATTTTTTTTTGGGCTTCAGTTAAATTTTGGTTAATTATCATCTTTGTTTCCGCTAATGAAAATTTATTAGGAAAAATACTGTAAAGCAAAGAACCAAATATTGATAATTTTAAGAAATTTCTTTTATTCATTATATTCTTATTAGATTAATTACATTTATTTGAAATGAGATATTTTGACAATTTATAAAATTTATTTTGGTAGCTTCAATTATTATAGAAACTACCAAAAAGATTATTGTCCAGGCACTTTATACCCGCTAGATACTTTTATTGCATGATTTGCAATATCATTCATTGGTGTTTCTTCACAAATAGCGATATTTTTAAGAGCACCACTTCCCTCAGTTGCCATCTTTATGGCTGCCATTTGCTCGAATGTCCCGTGCGTTTCAACCATAAAATCATAAGGTCCTCTTAAATACGTATATGATTTCATCTCTGCACCTACACTTTCAGAGCACAATCTAGCTGCTTCAGATCTATCAGATGTAGGATCTTTTAAGAAACCTGCAAACGCTTTTTCAGTAAAATTACCCATTAAAAAAAATTTAGCCATAACCTCTCCTTTCTGATAAAATTATATCATTATTCTTAATAATTTAAGATTTTTTTATATTAGAAATTTCGACTTTTTTCGATTGAAATTAATTGTGGTGGTTCAAATATACCCCCTGGTATATCACTATTTATAATTTTAATAATTGAATTAGCTACAATTTCTGAGTTTATCGATTTATATTTTTTTAAACTACCAACTAAAAATGGGGAGATACATTTCATAGCAAAGATTCCAATCTTTTCTCCTAATCTTTCTTCTTTACGATTACCAATCAAAAATGACGGTCTAATCGCTATAAACTTCTTAAAATTTAATTTTTTTAATTCTTCTTCCGCCATACCTTTATTTTTTAAATATAAATTCGATTTATTTGCTCCTGCACCAATTGAGGATATGTAAGTAAAGATTTCAATGTTATTTTCCTTGCAAATTTTTCCTATTTTAATTGGTAAGTTATATTCAATATTAATATAATCTTGTTTGCTGGGCGTCTTTTTTTTTGTTGTACCTATACAAAAAAAACATTCATCACCAACCATTTGATTTTTAAAATTCTCTAATTTTGAAAAATCAGTCTGAATAATTTCAATTTTAGGATTACTAATTTCTATAGGTGATCTGTTAAAAATTTTAATTTTCTTATAATTTTCGTCCTTAATTAACAAATTTAATAATAATCCTCCAACTAAGCCAGTTGATCCAAATAATATAGCTGTTTTCATGATATTTTTTAAATTTATACTACTTTTCTTTAAATTCGCTCAATTTATTTGGCTCTTCTATCGGTTCTGTAGATGGATTTAGTTCTAAGCCAACTGGAGTTATTGTTTGAGGCATTGGTGCGAATTGCGAGTCAGGATTATCTCCAGAATCTCTAATTTGCATTCTATATATTCCAAAAAATCCAATTAAAGAGTGAAATATTATTAGGTATACAAAAAAACCATTTTCACCAATAAACTCCATAAACAATGAGCACAAAAAAGGTCCACAAATTGCTCCCATGCCAAAAACAAATTGCAATCCTGCGCCTGCAGCAACAAATTTTTCTTTTGGTATAAAATCATTTGTATGTGCAAAAATTAATGCAAACATTGGAAGACTACAAAAAGAAAAACATATAATGCAAATATAAAAATAAACCTTTGAGGTTGCCAGTCCTTCTGGCATATACATTTGACCAGAAGAAAGAATTGCTAAGAAACAAAATATTGCTGCTCCAAAAGTTGTATAAATAATTACTATTCTTCTGTCTAACATATCTGATAGTTTTCCAATTGGCCATTGCGATATTGCTCCAGATATTGCAAATAAAAAAGTAACAATTGATATTTCTAAAATACTAAAATTCATTGAAGTAGCATAAACTGCTATAAGGGAAAAAACTGCAGAATGTGATATTCCACATAAAAAAGAACTTACTACTCCAAATGGGGATGCTTTATAAACTTCTTTTAAATTCATACCAGATATTTTTTTAAAATTAGGAGCCTTTCTCTTTGTTAAAAGTATAGGAATAAGAGACATAGACATAAATAAAGATATAAGTATAAAAGGTTGGAAGTTTTCAGGTTTACTAAAATTTATAAAAAACATTCCAATTGCCATCGAGCCGTACATAACAATCATATATATTGACAAAACACTTCCTCTATTTTTATTTGTTGATCGATCATTGAGCCAACTTTCTGCAACAGTATATAGACATACCATGCTAAATCCTGAAATCATTCTCAGCACAAACCAAGAAAAAGGATTCACAAATATTGAATGTAACAATACAACAATTGATGTTAGTGATGCGAAAGCTGCAAATACTCTAATATGTCCAACTCTATGAATTAAAGATTGAATTATTTTTGCTCCTATAAAATAACCTACGAAATAACCAGAAAATAAAAAACCAGTCGAAGAAAGACCAAAATTTTCTTTTACTGCCCTTACTCCTAAAAGTGTGCCTTGAAAACCATGAGCGAGCATTATAAATGCCATACCAGTGAAAAGAGCCCAGGAACTTTTTATAATTTTGTTCATAAAATTAGCGGTGTTTATGGGCGATCTAAATTTAAATCAAGACAAATTTGTGACAAAAATAAACAATTTTTTATTTCAATGGCGCTCTTAACTTTAAGTAAGAGTGAATAGCAATTGTAAGTATTATTACCAAACCCCCAATAATCGTTTCCAAGCTAGGCTGTTCTTTAATGACCAACCAGACCCAAATGGGTCCTAGAATAGTTTCCATAAGAAAAAAAAGATTTACTTCCTCAGCTGGTATAAATCTAGGTGCTATAGTTACAAGAACAAATGGAATTGCTACACATAAAATACACATTAAAGGTATATAAATCAGGTCTTTTTCAACTAATTGATAACTTTCTACGAAAAAGAGAGCAAACAATGCTACTGTAAGTTTCCCTAATACAGCTGAAGGTAACAAGTCACGATCTTTTGCAGACCTAATTATTACAGCATTGGTAGCTAAACCAAAAGCAGTTGTTATACCCATTAAGTCACCAAATAAGTTACCCATCTCTAGGGAGTCATAAAATATGTAAATCACAGCTGCTAAAGTGATAGCAATTGCTATCCACGTATTCTTATCAGGAACTTCCTTTAGAAAAATTGCACCCAAAATAGCAGATAGCATAGGAGCCATTGCTATCATTATCAATGTATTAGCTACATTGGTATTTTGTATTGATATTATAAATGTAATGTTACAAATTGAAAAACTTATTATGTAAAATATTCCAGCATATCCAACATTTAAAAAAGCTTTAATAAAGTTTTTTTTATAAAAAATTAGAAGTCCTATTAATACAGCAATAAAGGGTATTGCTCCTCTATAAAAAAGCAAACCCCATGTATCTATTGAAGATAATCTGATAAAAAGTGAATCTGGAGTAATGAACATCACAGCGATGAAAGCAAGTGATGAGCCTTTTTGTTGATTTGTTAATTTATTCAACTATAGACCTTTCCAAAAAGTCTCAGCTAAATTTACATTTGATAGATCAAAATAAGTTTTTATTCCTGTGGGCGATGTGACATTTATATCTCCATTCAATTTTCCATCTATGAAGTCTATGCCGGCAAAATATATACCATCTCTCTTTATTTTTTTTGATATAATATTTGAAATTTTTAGTTCATTTTTTGTTAAATTTGCCAACCTAGGTATCGCACCTTTGCTCATGTTGCTTAAAATAGATCCTAATTTTGGAACTCTTGAAATAGCCCCACACACTTTGCCATTAATAATAAATACTCTTTTATCACCAAACTTAATTTTACTTAAAAACTTTTGACACATAATATGCCCATGTTTTTTTAATATTTTTTTTATTTTTCTTTCGCTAAACTTTCCATCAATAAGATAGATATCGTTTCCTCCAAAACTATGAATTGGCTTTATTATTATTTTTTTATGTTTTTTAAAAAAATTTTTTATTTCCAATAGATCTTTGGTAAATATTGTATCAGCCATATATTTTTCAAAATTTAGAGAATAAAATTTTTCTGAAATATTTCTTACAGCTGTAGGATCATTAATTATTTTTGTTTTATATTTGATCCTATCTAATAATAAAGTTGTTGTGATATATTCTAAATTAAAAGGAGGATCTTGCCTAATTAATACATAATTTGTTAAAGATAAATCTAATTTAGTTTTTTTTAAAATTTTATAGAATTTTTTTTTTGAATAATTAATTTTGATAAAGTAACCTTTACTAATAGTTTTGCCTCTTATATTAGATAAATTTTCTGGGTAGTAATAAAATAACTTAAAACCTCTTTTCTGGGCTTCATTAGCTAAAAAAATGGTACTATCAGTCTTAACATTTAAATTTTTTAATTGATCACCTTGTATAGCAACAATTTTATTGGTCATATAAATCATTCAAATTTTCGGAATTTGAATACTTATTTATTATATTGTCTGCGTTAGTTTTTTTATCTTTTACAATTTTCTCTAAATGATCTAAAAATTTTACTTCACTAATCTTTTTTCTATTCAGAAAGTCCCTTTTTTTTAAACCAGATTTCGATATTTCTATGAGTTTTTCTGCCCAAAAAGATATTTCTTTACCCATTAAACTTGTTTTTAAACCATGTTTTGGTGCGTTTTTATAAGCAGTTAATACTTCGTTAACTTCCCAATTTTTAATTAAATCTAATGCTTCATCGATATTTCCATATAACAAACCTGTGAATAGGGCAGGCCCGGCACATAAACAATCCCATCCACACGCATCCATAGATCTTAATTCAATATATTGTTTTAATCTATTCTCTGTAAATATTGTCCCTAAATGTGTATTCAAATCATCTGTATTAGGAATTTTATTTCCAACTTCCTCAATCTCTCCATGCATAAAGTCTTTAAATAAATATTTCTTCCCAGATATGTATTTGCCATCATTTTCTAAAAATAGCATAGGGTAATTCATAACAAATTCAGCATACATATCGAAATTTACATCTTTCAAAAATAACTCGGGCAACCCACCTCTTGATGTATCTTGCCAAACTTTTGATCTATAAGATAAATATCCGCTATCACTTTTTTCAACAATTGATGAATTAGCAAAAAGTCCTATAGAAATTGGAACTAAGTTATTTGCTAATTTAAATTTTTTTATAAAATCTGCTTCAGATGTATAATCTAAATTTAATTGGGTACCCGCGGTTTTATACATCATATCCAAACTCAGTTTTCCGTCTATCGGCATATCTTTAGTCATAACCCCGTATCTTTGTTTTGGATTATTAGGAATTTCTCTTAAAGTAGAGATTGGATCGTATCCAGAGCTGACTATTTTTAAATCTAATTTTTCAATTACTTGTTTTAACTCAAATAAATATTCATGAGACTCAGCACATGTTTCATGAATATTATTTAATTTTGCACCAGATAACTCAATTTGATTGCCAGGCTCTAAAGTTATATTTTTATCATTCTTTTTTAATGCTATTACATGTTTTCCTTCAAATATTGGTTTCCACCCAAACTCATAAAGTTTTTTAAACATTTGGGTGATTCTTGTATAGTCAATTCTTTTATTAGTTTTCTTATCAAAAATAAATTTCTCATGCTCAACTCCAATTTTCAAATTTGAAGTATCTTTTGAGCCTGATTTAAAATGTTCAATAATCTGTTCTTTTGTTTTAATCATTAGTTTATTTTGTTTTCTTTCAGATAATCTTCGATTTCCTTTATATTAGTTAATTTGTTTGAGCAAGTTTGATTTTGACATATAACAATTTTCGGTTCATTTTCCTCATTTTCCAAATATTTAAATGTTGCCCTTGTTATAAATTTTTTTTGTAAATAATTTTTAATATCATAATCTAAATTTGAATTTCCATAGATTGTAAAAGATATATTTTCATTACAAATATCTAATGTTTTTACGAAACTAAACATCTGTGCAAAGTTTGAGTTTAGTACTTGGTGGAAAGATTTTTTCAAAATGTCGATTTTGTCAAACCATATTTTGTTATTTGTAATTATATATAATTTATTAGCTAAACTTAAATACATGCTGTTGCCATTAGGTATATTATTATCATTTAAATCTACAGGCTTTACAAATAGATCGTTATCAAGGATTTTATTTTTTTGCATTAATCCTGACTTTTTATCGAAGAAGTAATCCCAAGTTTTACTTAAAATATCTTTTGCTTTTTCGATATATTTTTTTTCTCCATCTAGTTCATAGACAGTTATTAAAAGACTGGCATAATAAACATAATCCTCTAAAAAAGCATTAATCTCTGTGTCTTGATAACAATGAAAAATATTTTCCGATAAATATTTTTCTATTTTATCAATTTCACTCAAAGTTTTTTGTTTTAATTTATCATTATTAGTAACTAAGGATGAGATGAGAAGGGTTTCTAATAAAAAACAATTTTGATCTGTTTGAGATTTATCATCAAACAATGGTTTAGTCCTTTTTTTTCTTTCATCTAGTAATAATTTTTCCAATTTAAAAATTTTATCACTTTCTGCTTCTGATAAGGTATTTTTTCTCTCTATTAAAATATTATTACCCTCAAAATTCCCTTTTTCAGTAACTATGTATTTTTTTTCAAAAATATTGAAGTTAGTGCCCAAAGTTTTTTTTAGCTCATCGTATCTCCATACATAATATTTTCCCTCAACACCTTCGCTGTCAGCATCATAAGCAGATCCATAAAGGTCATGATTATTTTTGAATTCTGAATTAATAAAATCTATAGTTTGCTCTAATTTTTTCTTATAATATGAATTACCAGTTTTCTGAAAAAACTTGTTCAATAATCCAATATATTGAATGTTATCGTAAAGCATTTTTTCAAAGTGGGGGACAATCCAGTTTTCATCAACAGTATACCTAGCAATACCACCTGATAAATGATCATACATTCCTTTGGAAGAAATATTATAAAGTAAAGTTTCAACAGATTTGAAGTATTCTTTTTTTCCGGTTTTTAAATAAAAATAAAACATTGCATCAAATAAATAAAATTGTGGAAATTTTGGAGCTCCTTTAAAACTTCCATTATCTTTATCTAAATGTTGCATTATTTTTTCTAAAAATGGTTCTAATGATTGATTTAATACTGCTGATCTTTGGTTTATTTTTCCAAATATTTCTTGCATTTGAGGAGCCTGATCAAGAATTTTTTGTCTATTTTTATTATAAACTTCAGAAACATTATTTAAAACTTTCTGAAAATCTGGTCTACCGTGCATTTCTTTTGGAGGAAAATATGTTCCACCTGTAAACGGAACACCATTTTCATCTAAGAACATCGATAAAGGCCAACCTCCTTGCGTACCAGTTAAAATTGATAAACTTCTTTGAAAAACATAATCTAAATCAGGTCTTTCTTCTCTATCTACTTTTATATTTATAAATTTTTCATTCATAATTTTTGCTGTTTGACTGTCCTCGAAACTTTCATGTGCCATGACATGACACCAATGACAACTTGAATAACCTACACTTAAAAATATTGGTTTTTTTTCTTTTTTGGCAATTTCTAAAGATTCTTTGTTCCAAGCAAACCAATTGACTGGGTTATCTTGATGTTGTTTTAAATACGGACTTTTTTCCTCTTTGAGTTTATTCATCATTTTGTCTGTTTAAATTAATGATGATAAAATGGTTTTCTATCAAAAATTTTTCTAACCATCGGTTCAAACTCTTCAAGCGACATAGATTTATAATTAGGGTCAAACGAAGATTGGTCATATTTTTCACAAAAATCGACAGTATCTTGATAATATTTATGATCTTTGAATTTATCTCTTGCATTCCTATCACCACCTAAATGATGTGCGCTGTAATATGTTTGGAAAAGTCCATGATGAAGAATAATCCAATAAGTTCTTTCAGAAACATAAGGTCTTATTATAGATGCAGCATATTGAGAATGATTCATGGGAGCTAAATCATCACCGATGTCATGCAATAAAGTTGCAACAACCATTTCTTCATTTTCTCCATTTCTATGTGCTCTTGTAGCCGCTTGTAATGAATGTTCTAGTCTAGTTATTTGATAACCTTCTAGAGTAGTAGTTTGACTTGCCAGGTATTTTAATACTCTATCAGCTGTTTTACGCTCAAAATTCATTTCATATTTTTCTAATAATTCGTAATCTTCTTTTGAACCTTCCTTCATTTCCGTAAAATTCACTTTTTTCATTAGTTACTTGACCCAGTGCTTAATAATGACAGTTGAGTAACTTTATCCTCACCTAGCTCATCAATTATTTTAACTGGATAATCTCCTGTAAAATGATGATCAGTTAATTGCGGATATACATCATTTCTTTTTTCAAAGCCCATTCCTCTATACAGACCATCTAAACTTAAAAATTTCAGAGACTGAGCTTTTATGAATTCTCTTATTTCTTCAACAGATTTATTTGCTGCTAATAACTCTTTTTTAGTAGGAGTATCAACACCATAGAAATCGGGATATTTTATTTCTGGACTAGCAATTCTTACATGTATTTCTTTTGCTCCATTATCATATAACATTTTTACTATTTTTGATGAGGTTGTCCCTCTAACAAGTGAGTCGTCAACTAATATAATTTTTTTATTTTTTATTACAGAAATATTTGCATTCAATTTTAATTTAACACCCAAACTTCTAATTTGTTGAGAAGGCTCTATAAAAGTTCTTCCAACATAATGATTTCTAATTAATCCAAGATCGAAGCCAATTCCTTTTTCCTTAGCATACCCTAGAGCAGCAGCATTACCTGAGTCTGGCACAGGAACAACTAAGTCAGCATCCAAATTATCTTCTTTTGCTAACTCAGCACCGAAATTTTTACGATATTCATAAGCCGTTTTACCATTCAAAATACTGTCTGGCCTTGAGAAATAGATATATTCAAAAACACACGGTCTAACTTTTTTTTGTGGAAACGGTTTAATACTTTTTAGATTGTCATTTTCAACATAAACAATTTCTCCATTTTCAACTTCTCTTATGTATTTAGCACCTATTATATCAAGTGCACATGTCTCTGAGGCAAATACATATGAATTTTTTAATTTACCAATTACTAAGGGTCTTATTCCATAAGGGTCCCTGACACCAATGAGCGTATTTTGGGTCATCATCACTAATGCATAGCCACCCTGAATTTGAAATAGAGCATCAATAACTTTATCAATTGTCTTTGGTCTTTTCGACTTTGCTATAAGTTTTACAATAGTCTCTGTATCTGAGGTCGTATAAAATATTGAGCCTTCTTCAACCATCTTATTTCTTAACGTAATTGCATTTGTCAAATTTCCATTATGTGCAACTCCTATACCCCCTGAATTTGTATCAGCAAAAAATGGTTGGACATTTCTTAAAGCCGTTCCTCCAGTTGTTGAGTATCTATTATGACCAATTGCATAATTTCCTGGTAGTTTTTTTAAAACTTTTTCATCATTAAAATTATCACCTACTAGACCAAATCTTTTTTCTGAGTGATATTTTTCACCATCAAAGGAAACAATTCCACATCCTTCTTGACCTCTATGTTGAAGCGCATGAAGTCCTAAAGCAGTTAAAGTTGATGCCTCTGGAGTATTACTGATTCCAAAGACAGCACATTCCTCTCTTATTTTAGGATTAAATTTCTTGAACTTTCTCTTTAGCGTCATCATATTGTTTTTGATTTGGAAATACCTTTATAAGATAGATACTACCTTTTTCAACCAAAGGAAATGTTAATGAGTCCTTTAAATCAATAGGCCATTTTTTACTGTCATAAATAACATCAAAAGCTGTGTATAGACAAACAATTAACACATAGCTTTTAGCGATTCCAAAGAAAAAACCAAAAACTTTATCCACAGTTCCAAGTCCTGAATAAGTAATAACTTTACTAATAGCTTTATTTACAAGAAGAATAACAAATATTATTAAAATAAATAATATAACACCTATAGATATATCTAGAACATATTCACTATCTAACAGTCCCTCAAAATAAGGTTTAACTAATGGAAAGAAATAAATAGTTAAAATATATGCTAGTACCCATTTAGCAGTCGATAATAAACTTAAAACAAAGCCATTCTTCGATCCCCGAAACACAAAATATATTGTTAGTATAAAAAAAATATAATCAAATAATGTTATTTGAATTAAAAAATCCTGAATGATTTCGATCATTACTTAAATGGTTTAATTTTTAATAATAAAGAAGGTAAAAGTGTTAGAACTGAAATCATTGCAAGCAACATTGCTATACCTGTAAATACACCAAAGTAAATTGTTGGTATAAAATTTGACATAACCAAGATAGAAAATCCAAATATTATAGTTATTGAAGTATTTAAAATTGCCCTACCAACAGTTGAGTGACATATTTTTAATGATTTGTTGTAATTCTTTATTTTTGAATATTCCTCTTTAAATCTGTAAATATAATGAATGCTATTATCGACTGCTATTCCAATAGTTATAGCGGCTATTGTTATTGTCATCATATCAAGTGGAATTCCTAATAATCCAATTAAACCTAATATAAAAAATGCAGCTATAAAATTTGGAACAACACCAATTAATGCTAATTTTAAATTTTTAAAAAGAATTAAAAACATTACCAAGATCCCAAGCATCACAAAGCCAAGTGTTAAAATTTGAGATTTAAATAAACTCTGTAAAAGATTATTAAATAGTATCAAAACTCCACCCAATTTAAATTCATCTTTTTTCAATCCAAGTTTATTTTCTAAATCATTATTAATTTGAATAAGTAAATCATTTCTTCTTAAGTTATCTAAAGAGTCTTTTATTCTAAGACTTATTCTAGCCTCTGAATCTTTAATTGATATATAGGGATCTACTATCTCTTTTTTTATATTATTAGGAATTTTAGTATACAAAACTCCCATTTCTAACGACCCAAGTTCTTTATTATTATTAAGTTGAGTAGCCACGTCAATAATCGATGAGAAAGATAAAACTTTTCCAATTGGGTCTAAAGAATCTAAATAATTGTGAACATTTTTAATTTTGTCTATCTTATCTTTTGTAAACCAGTATTTATCATCATTTTCGTCTTCATCTCCCCAATCATCTTCTTCATCTTCTGATTTATCTTCTTCTTTTTTCGGGAATTTTAAAATTACCTCTAAAGGGGTTGTGCCTCCTAATTTTTCATCAATTAATTTCATACCCTTGTAAATTTCAGTATTTTTATCAAAATAATTTATAAAACTATTTTCTACTTCAAGTTTCGATATTCCAAAAATACTTAAAATTACAATTATTATAGTTGTCCCAAATACTGTCTTGTTATTTGAAACTGAAACTTTGGTAAAAAAGTTTGTTATTGATGAACCTTTTTCATCAATTAGGGTTGTCTTATTAAATTTTAGCATACTTATAAGACTAGGCAGTAAAGTAAAAGTAATTGAGAACGAAATTATAAGACCAAAGGTCATCATAAATCCAAAATCAATTATCGGTTTTATTTCACTAAAGATTAGAGACAAAAAAGCAAAAATAGTTGTTAATGCTGTGTATAGTATAGGCCAAAACATTTTACTCGTAGTTAGTGAAATAATTTTAAATTTGTTATATTTTGGAAATTGTTTAGATAGCTGAAGATATCTTGTACTCATATGAATATTCATTGCCATGGTTAGTATCAGCATCAAAGCAATAAAATTTGAAGAGATAACAGTAACTTTCCAACCCAACAAACCTAAAAGACCAGTCATAATAATTACTGAAAATAAACAACTACTTATTGGAACAATTATCCAAATAAAACTTCTAAAAACATACCAAAGTGTTGCAACAATAAAGACAAAAACACCAAGTCCAAAAACGATAATATCATTTTTAATAAATGTCATCATGTCATCAGCTATCATTGGTATTCCACCTAAATGAATTTTACTATTTGTACTAAAATTTTTAATTACCTCCCTTATCTCTAAGATATTTTGGTGATTTTGTTTTTTTAAATTGTTTTTATATAATTCTTTCTCTTTTTTATTTTCAAATTGCTTATTATCTTTAGATTTCAAATAAACAATAATGCCAGATGTTTTGCCATCTTCACTAATAACAAAATTTCTGAACACTGGACTATTTAATATCTCATTAAAACCTCTCTCCTTATTTATGCCTTCTGATTTTAACGTAGAATAGTTTTGCAGTCTTTCAATGAGAGGTTCATCAGAACTATTTAATAATGGAATATCTAAAAGTGTAATTACACTATGTACCCATTTAAGTTTTTCAATTTCATTTTTAAGTTTTGATAGATTTTTGATAGAATTTTCATCAATCATACTTAATTCTGGAGTATAGGTTAATACTAGAAATTCTCTGGCACCATATCTATCATTTATTTCGTTCAAGTACTTTAAGTCTGGATCTCCATCTATTAGAAGTGTTTCAGAAGATGCGTCGAGTTTAAAATTTTTGGAGTTATAACCAAAAAAACAAATAATAATTAATAGAAGAGCAAAGATTAAACTTGGCTTTTTTATAATATTATTTTGATAGAATTTAGCTAACATCAACTGTTAGCTTTTATAATTTAATTTAATTATTTTGAATATCTTTAAATTTGGTAAACATTGCCTCAAATTCGAGCATTACGTTACCAGTTGGTCCATGCCTCTGTTTCTGTATGATTAATTCAGCTAAATGAGAAACTTCATTCATTTTTGCTTGCCATTCTGCATGTTCTACTGTTGCTGGTCTAGGCTCTTTTCCTTGTAAATAATAAGCTTCTCTAAATACAAACATGACAACGTCTGCATCTTGTTCAATAGATCCCGATTCTCTTAAATCTGATAATTGTGGTTTCTTGTCATCTCTTTGCTCAACCGCCCTAGATAATTGGGAGAGTGCCAAAACTGGAACCGCCAATTCTTTTGCTAAAGCTTTTAACCCTTGTGTTATTTCAGATATCTCCTGAACTCTTCCATTATTAAAATTAGAAGCTCTCATTAATTGTATATAATCTATAACTACTAAATCTAGACCATATAATCTTTTAATTCTTCTTGCTCTATTACTTAATGCAGCAATATTTATTGCAGGGGTTTCATCTATATATAACGGGAGCTCAGATATATCTTTAGATGTTTCTATAAATTTATCAAACTGTTCTTCGGAAATTTTTCCTCTTCTTATATCATTAGACTTTATTCTAGATTGTTCAGCAAGAATTCTTGTTGATAGTTGCTCTGATGACATTTCCAGAGAAAAAAAAGCAACTGAACTTTTTTCACCACTTTCTTGAATTTTTTTTGCAGCATTAAATGCAATATTTGTAGCTAATGCAGTTTTACCCATCGATGGTCTTCCAGCAATAATTACAAGATCAGATTTATGTAGGCCACCCAATCTGTCATCTAAATCTCTTAAACCTGTAGGCACACCTACGATACCTTCTTCATTTTTATAAGCATTTGAAGCCATTTCTATAGTTTGCCTCATCGCTTCATCAAATTTTATTAAAGATGAGCTAAAAGATCCTTTTTCAGCAAGATCAAATAATGATTTTTCATAATTTTCAATTAATTTTTGACCATCAGTGCCTAAATCATTGAGCTTAGCTTGGTCAATAACCTCTCCTGAAATTTTAATTAATTCTCTTTTTACGTATAAATCAAATATAAGTTTTGAGTATTCAAGTGCCTGTCTTGAAGATGTAGAAAATTTAGTTATTTTTACTAAATATTCTGGAATATTTAATTCATCATTTTCTTTTTCAAAATAATTTTTTAAAGTTATCGGATTTGCTAAAAGTCCTCCATAAATTAGCTTTTCCAATGCTTCGAATATTTTTTTATGAACTGGATCATAAAAATTTTTGTTTGATATTATAAGACTAACTTCATCGAATATTTCATTTGTTAGAAGTATTGATCCAATTACTGACTGTTCAGCTTCAATGTTATTAGGCAATTCCTCTGATTTGTCTTTGAGGATAGATAGCTTTTGTTCCATAAATCATATTAAATAATCAATTTTAATAAAACAAAACAAAATAATAGTTGGGGAAAAGACTGTATAAATATTAACTATCTTCTTTTGCTAAAACATTAATTTTTATTTTTGTCTGTATATCTGTATGAAGGTTTAAAACAACATCAAATGAACCTAAAGATTTTATTTCTTTAGTAGGTTGTATTAGTGCTGGATTGATTTCAACTTTTTCAGTTTCATTTAAAACTTTTGAAATTTCTGTTGGTTTAACGGACCCATACAATTCTTTATTTTCAGTACTTAATTTTTTGATTGTATATTCTTTGTTTTTTAATTTTTCGTCAATTCCTTTTGCTAAATTCTTTTTATCAAGGTCTTTTTTACTTAAGTCACTTTTTATTTTATCTACTTCTTTAATGTTTTCTTTTGATGCAAACAGGGCTTTTTTTTGGGATATCAAAAAATTTCTTGCATAACCTCTTTTGACATCAATAATTTCTCCAATTGATCCAACGTTTCTTACATTTTCTAAAAGAATCACTTTCATCGTTAAATTAAAGCTAAGTTTCTTGCTCGCTTTATTGATAATGATAAATCTCTCTGTTTTTTTTGACTAACAGAAGTTATTCGTGATGGAAGTATTTTTCCATTTTCAGAAATATATTTTTTAAGTAATTTAATATTTTTGTAATCTACTATAGGTGCACCTTTTCCAGAAAGAGGGCATTTTTTTTTAAATTTGTATTTCTGATTTTGAAAGATACTTAATTTTGAAAAGTTATTTTGTGTGTTTTTTTTCTTAAGATTTCTTTTTTTCATTTTTTAATATTAGTTTTTTGTTTGATCTTCGTTTTTCCTAAAATAGTCAGTATCTAGATCAAGTTTTTTTACTTTAACAGTTAGATATCTTAAAAGATTTTTGTCAATTTTTTCATTCTTCTCAAGTTCATCTATTGTTTTTCCCTTACCTTCTATTTTAAAGTGTAGATAATTACCTTTTCTATTTTTTTTAATTAAATACGAAAGATGCATCAAACCCCAACTTTCAAATTTGACAACATTACCTTCATTGCTTTCTATTATCTTTGAGTATTTTTCCTGAATCTGTTTTATTTGGCTAGGCGAAGTATCCTGTCTCAGTATTAGTGTATGCTCGTAAAAATTCATAATTTTATATAGAAAAAATGAGGATATACTATTATAAGTTTTCAATTACAATATAAAAAAAGCTTAATTTAATAACAATTTTATGTTCTCCGTAGTATTTCCCGGGCAAGGCTCTCAAATTGTTGGTATGGCAAAGGAATTTTACAATAATTTCAATTATGTCAAAAACTACTTTGGTTTGGCAGATGAATTATTAAAAAAAAATTTGAGTAAGATAATTTTAGATGGTCCTAAAGAGGAATTGGACCAAACCGAAAACACTCAACCAGCAATATTTTTAGTAAGTTATTCTATATTTAAAACAATTGAGCATGAAACAAACTTTAATATAAATAATGCAAAATTTTTTGCTGGTCATTCTTTAGGAGAATACTCAGCATTATGTTGTTCAGGATCTCTGAGTTTTATTCAAACAATAAGCTTATTAAAATATAGAGGTCAAGCAATGCAAAATGCAGTTCCAAAAGGCGAGGGTGCTATGATAGCAATTCTAGGATTAGAAATAAACCATATAAATAAAATACTATCTGAGCATAAAGATAAATTTTTGTGTTATATAGCAAATGATAATTCTAACGGACAAACTGTTGTAAGCGGAAATACTGACTCGATAGATAAACTTGGAGAGGTTTTAAGCAAAAATAACATAAGATATTTAAAATTGCCAGTTAGTGCACCATTTCATTGTCCTTTAATGAATAAAGCAACAGAACAAATGAAGCAAAAAATTTTAGACACACAATTCAAGGATCCAAAAATTGATATTGTTTCAAATGTAACTGCCAAACCATTGAAAAGCTCTATAGACATAAAAAGGCTTTTAATAGAACAAATAGAAAAGCCTGTGAGATGGAGGGAAAGTGTACAAAATATTATTAATTTAGGTATTAACCAATTTATAGAAATAGGCCCAGGTAAAGTCTTATCTGGCCTAATTAAAAGAATTGATAGAAATATAAAATTAAATCAGGTAAACAACTTAATAGATTTAAATACCTTGTCTAATGATTGATTTAAAGAATCAAAATATTATTTTAACTGGTTCGACTGGTGTGTTAGGTGGATCAATACTTGAAAAATTAACTCAAGCCAATGCAAATATTATTGCAACAGGTACAAATCAAACTAAGTTAGATACTTTAAAAAATAAATTTGAAAATATTAAAATTATAAAATTCGATATTTCAAATCACAGTTCCATCGAAGAATTTATAGATGAATGCAACATTATTTTTGATAATAAAATAGATATCTTAATTAATAATGCAGGAATAACATTAGATAATTTGACTATTAGAATGAAGGATGAAGAGTGGAACAAAGTTATTAATCTTAATTTAACTTCTTCTTTTTTCCTCTCAAAGTATACGATAAAAAAAATGTTAAAAAATAAGGATGGAAAAATTATCAATATTACATCAATTGTGGGACATACAGGTAATATTGGTCAGGCAAATTATGCTGCATCAAAAGCTGGATTAATAGGTATGTCAAAAAGTTTAGCACTAGAATATGGAAAGAAAAATATTAAGATAAATTGTGTTTCCCCAGGATTTATAAAATCTGAAATGACAGAGAAAATCAGTGATAATTTTAAAAAAATATTACAAGATAAAATATCATTAGAAAGATTTGGACTACCAGAGGATGTCGCTAACACCGTTCTTTTTTTAAGTTCTAATTTATCAGATTATATTACAGGTGAAACAATCCATGTAAATGGAGGTATGTATTTTAGTTGACAAAATAATATAAATACTTATTAACAAATTAACTTATAAGGAAAATATGTCAGATGATATTTCAAGCAAAGTAAAAAAAATTGTAGCAGATCATTTAGGTATTGACGAAGCTAAAGTTACAGAAGAGTCTAGTTTCATTGACGATTTAGGTGCTGATAGTTTAGATACCGTAGAATTAGTTATGGCTTTTGAAGAGGAATTTGGATCAGAGATTTCAGACAGTGATGCAGAAAAAATACTTACTGTAGGTGATGCAGTGAAATTTATTGAAAATAAAGCTAATTAAAAAAAGTAAATGCCCAGCTTTAAAAAAGGTGGCATGTTCATCCTTTCGTCTCCATCAGGAGCAGGAAAAACTACTCTAGTCAAAAAAATTTCTAGAAACAGAAACTTTTCAGTTTCTATATCTCATACAACTAGATCTCCAAGACCAAATGAAAAAAATGGTAAAGATTATTATTTTGTGTCAAAGAGTAATTTTAAGAAACTAATTAAAAATGAAGAATTTTTAGAGCATGCACGTGTATTTAATAATTATTATGGTTCTTCAAAAAATCTAGTAACAAAAAAACTACAAGATGGAAAAAATATAGTATTTGATATTGACTGGCAGGGTACGAGACAAATTAGAAATAAAAAATTAAAATACAGATTGGTATCAATTTATATTCTGCCCCCATCTAAAGATGAGCTATTAAAAAGACTCATTAAAAGAGAAAAAAAAAATATGAATACTGTAAAAAAAAGAATGAAGGAATTTAAAAAAGATTTATCAAGATGGAGAGAATACGACTACGTAGTAATTAATGACAATCTGAACACATGTTATAAAAATATTATGTATAAAATAAAAAAACAAAGCAAGATACATTTTGACCGTAAATTTATTAGCAATCATGTAAAAAAATTACTAATTTAACTTTTCATATATTTTACAAATATCAATATATTTATTAATAGGTAAATTTTGTGGTCTTAAATTAAGGTCAAGATTTAATTTTAAGGCAACATTTTCATAATCTGAAAAAAGTTGCTTCATAGGTTTTTTAATCATTTTCCTTCTTTGATTGAAAAATATATTTGTAATATGTTCCAAACTTCTTGGTTTCATCAAATATTCTACTTTATGTTTTGGATCAAGAACAACTAAAGAACTCCATACTTTTGGTACGGGATAAAAACTTTTTGGAGATATGTCAAAAATTTTTGAACAATTCATTTTCCACGAGGTTAGTATTGAAAGTCTGCCAAAATATGTAGAATTATATTTAGCAACTATTCGTTCAGCAACTTCTTTTTGAAAAACAAAAATAAATTTTGAAAAATTATCTTCTAAATTTGGCAATTTAATAAAAGCTATCAGTATTTTTGTTGAAATATTATATGGAAGATTTCCAAAAACTTTTATGGGCATATTATATTTAAAAATATTGTAACATTTTAAAATATCATTATTTATAATATCAATTTTTTTACCAAATTTATTCAATAAATTAGCAGACAACTCTTTGTCTTTTTCAACAACAATTAATTTTTTTGGATTTTTTTTTAATATTTTCTCTGTAAGATTTCCAGTTCCAGGGCCAATTTCTAATATTATATCGTTCTTTGTTATATTTCCGCACTTTACAATATCATCTAATATTTTATCTTCATTTAAAAAGTTTTGACCTAAACTTTTTTTCGGTTTCATAATTATTTTAATTTTTCTATAAATTTCATCGCGTAATAAAAGGACGACGGATCAGATAAATTTTGACCCAACATTTTTGAATTTGGTCCATGATCTGGAGATATTCTAATAAAAGGTAAACCAATTGTGATATTTATAGCATTAAAGTTAAAAATTGTTTTAATCGGAGTTAATACTTGATCATGGTACATCCCTATTACAACGTCATATTTATTTATATTTTTCTGTAAAAAAAAAGTGTCGGCCGGAAATGGTCCTGCTATTTTAATTCTCTTTTTTTTTATATAATTAATAGCTGGTATAATTATTTTTTCTTCCTCGCTAAATTTATCTGTAGTTTCGCAATGTGGATTAAGTCCTAAAATTGCAATTCGAACATTCTTCTTTAAAAAACTTTTGTAAAACTCTCTTATTTTTAATATATTTTTAGTTAATCTTTCTTTAGTTATATTTTTTGTAACATTTTTAATTGGTATGTGAGTTGTAAGGGGTGAAACTGATAACTTTTCATTATAAATTAACATTATTTCGTTTTTAGATTTAGTTTTTTTTGATAAAAATTCAGTTATTCCAGAAAATCTTTTTTCTAAAAAATATTTTTTTGAGATTGGTCCATTAATTAATATGGATTGATCTTTTAATTGCTTTAGTATTTCTAATGATTTATCAAAACTTTTTTCGATGTAATTATTGGACTTTTTTGAAATTTTTGTGAATATTTTTTTTTGAGCAAAATTAATATTTAAAATATTTATTTTATCCTTTTGCGCATTATCGATGTGAGCAATATCGTTCAAGGGCAAATGGTAATTTAATTTTTTTAATTGCCTTTTAAATAAATTAGAATTTCCAATTAAAATTATCTTTTTTTTTAATTTTTTATTTATTTTAAAGTATTTTCCTAGAATTTCAGAGAATGTACTATAAGGCTCACCTAAAACAATAATAATGAATTTAATATTCATTGATATTTATATTTTGTTTTAACTTTTTATAAAATAATAGAGAAAATTGATTTAATTGTCTATTTTTTTCAAAATTACTCATCTCATTTAATTCTTTATTAACATTTATGACATTCTTCATTTCTTTTTTATCGTTTATTTTTAAAATTAAATAGCCATTAGGATACTTTATATATTTTGATACATCATTTTTTTTCATTGTTCCTAAAATTTTAATTAAATTTTCAGATAGTAGCGTTTCCTTAATCCAGCCTATTTCCCCCCCTTTTATAGAACTATTTGAGATGCTAAATTTTGCAGCAGCATTTTTAAAGTTGTTATTTTTTGCATATTTTAAGATTTCTTTATATTTTTTTTCTAGAGTCTCATCTTTTTCAATTTCAAATAAAATTTCTGATAAATTATATTCATATTTCTTATTTTTTGAAATTTTTATTTGTAATTTTTTATTTAATTTTGTTTTATCAATTTTTATAAACGAGGAATATTTTTGAAAAATTAGTTCATTCCACATAGCTTCGTATTTCATTTTCATTATTATTTTATCGTAATTAATATTACTTTTATTTAATAAATTTTTAAATTCACTTTCATTTTTAACGTTTTTAAATCTATAAAGATTTTTTTTTATTTCATCTATAAACTCTAAATTTTCGTCGTCTTTAAAAATTCTCTTTAACTCCTTTTTTTTTATTATCTCTCTTATTAATGAATTTTCAGCAATTATAGACAATTCTCTTGCTGCTAACCCCTTTAAGTTAGGTCGTAAAAATACTAAATATTTTTTTTCATCTAAAATATCTAAATTAGTGACAATTTCCTCTCCTATTTTATATTTAATCTCAATTTTTGTGTTCGCCTGGCAAAGATATAAAGGAAACATTGATAAAATTATTAGTATAAATACTTTTCTCATACATTTTAATTTTCTATTAAATTTTCAATATTTTTTACACCTAATTCTGTAAAAGGTATAATTTTTATCAAGAAAGATAAACTTCTATTAGGTTCTAAATTACCATCTCTGTAAAAGGTTTTATTATAATTAAAATTCATAGAAATACAGTCAGTTTCATAAGTATAAATTAAATTATAGTATTGTGTGAAATCATCTTTTAAATCTTTATTCATTTCAAAACTAATTTTATTTTCATCATCTAATTCATATTTACTAAAATTTTTAATATTTTCTTTATCACCTATATCATTGTCCTCTGTATAATATGAAAAATTAGTAAAAAAATTATTCACTCCATATTCAAAATTTATTTGTTCTAAGTTAGAATATTCTAAATCTCTATCATATGAAAAAAAATATCCAATTTTCAAATCTTTGTTAATATTGTAATTTAAATTTCCAAATATATCAGATCTAGTTTTATTCAATTTTGATTTTGATGGTAATTGTCTATTTTCATTAAATCTTAAATTATTTGCAATTTTTAAATCAAAATTATTAAATCCTTTAATATCATCTCTTTTAAATTCTAAACCTAAGCTTAAAGATTCCCCTCCTTCTACTTCATGATTTGTTCCAATTCGATTTAAACTAAAAACATTATTGTAATCTAGTAAAATATCTTTTGATGATATATTGCTGTTATTACTTGGACTATATCTAAATGAAATTCTTGGTGTTAAATAGTGGCGATAGTCCTTCATAATTTTAGCCATAGGTAAGCTTGAGTCAAATTTTAAAGTGCCAAATATATCATAGTTTTCATTTTCTTTAAAAGTTGATGAATTTTTTGAATAACTATTATTATTTTTTAATAATAATTCATAACTTGAAACAATTCCTTTTGTATTTATAAATTGATTTGAAGAATACAAGAAATCATTAGTTAGAACTGACTCAGTTATATTGGTATCATAATTTTTGTTATATCCATAGGAATTGAAATTAAATTTACCATTATAATGATATGGAATTTCAACGTCTTTTGAAAATTTATAATCTGGAAATATATATTGGTATCTATCTCTATGACCTCTCGAAAGATCCTCAAAAATTTTAAATGAAGTACTTAATCTTGATTCATCCATTTCCCAATTTAGATCTAAATTTGATAATAACAAATTTTCGTCTTTTATAAGTAAAGAATTTTTTTTTAGATTGTGTTTTTTTAAATAATTATCACCTTCAACATTTTGAATATTAATTTCAAAATCTAAATTATTATTAATACTACCTATTTGATTGTAAAAAAAATGACCCTTAGTACCCGCATCTCCAACCAAAAAACTAAAGTCAGTTAAAATATTTGAATCTTTCAGAACTTGTCTATACTCATTTTGGAGTAAAAAGCTTTTATCTGCATAATAAGTTGGATTAAAAGTTAGATCTCTATCAGCACTAAGAACTTTATAATAAGGAAAATTTAAAGATGTTCCGAGACTTTCAGATGCTGAGTAAGATGGAGTTAAAAATCCTGATTTTCTTTTTACTGATGGATCTGGATGATTAAAATAAGGTAAATAAAATACCCTATAATCAAATACTTTTAGCCAAGAATCTTTGTACTCAAATATTTTTTTTTTCTTATCGTGATTAAATTCATCTGCTTTGAGCTCCCATCCTCTGCATTCTTTATTATCTATGTTGCAAGTGCTAAAAATTGCCTTATATACCCTAAGCTCTTTTTCATTTGAATACCCACTTCTACCTTTGAGAATAGGATCATTTTTTTCATTTCCAAATACTGAGTCCAAAAACTCTACCTTAATCTCTTTACCAACAATTTCATTACTTTTTAGATTAATAACCAAATCATCAAATATATATTTGTTATTATCCTTATCTGTTATTAATGATTTCTTTGCCTTTATTATTTCATTTATAATATCAAAATTAAAACTTTTATCTAAATTGTAATTATTTTTTTCGTTATCTTCAATAATAGTCTTATAGTCACTGTATATAGTATTTAGTTTTCTATCAAAAAAAATATTTTTAGATTTAATATGATATTTTCCATTTAAATTGATTTTTGTGTTTCCTTTGCTGTAAATTAAATCTTTATTTCTATCATAATTAATTCTATCACCTTCTATTATAATATTTTTAGCCTTGTCTTCTAAATAAACATTATCTTCAAACGTTAAAAAATTTAGTAATTTTTCATAATTAGCTTTTTTTGAAGATATAAAAATTTTTTGATTTGACAATTTTATTTTCGAATTGTACGCAGTAATTGAATTTCCTTCATTTTTAATATCAATATTTGAAGCATCAAACTGTACCTCTTCTGAGAAAGAATTAACTTTCGTAAAAAAAAAAAAACAAATTATTATGATAAGTTTTTTAGTTTTCATTAATTTTTAAAATTCCGATGTTACATATTAAAAATAATATAAAAAGAGGGACCCATACAGATAAATAAATTGGTAAAGTACCGTTATTTCCCAAAACCCCAGAAAAATAATTCAAATAATAAATTATAACAGATATGAATATTCCAAAAATAACAACAAAAAATCTTGATTTAAAATTCTTAATTTTATTTATTACAATAAAACCCAAAGTTGTCATAAGTATATAAAATATTGGCATACTATAAATTCTGTTTAAATGAATTTTTACATCTGTATTAGAATAGCCGATTTTTACATAATTATTTGATAGATTGTGTAACTCATAAATATTCAAAGAATTTAAATTAGAAAAAAGATTTGATATTATTTCTCCATTGAATGAAGAGTTATGAACATAACTCTTAAAGTAATTTTTGTTTCCATTTTTATCAACCAAAGAAACTTTGTCCAAGCTCCAATTTTTTGACACGATATTAGCTTTTTCTGCAATTACTGTATTTTTATTATCATAATAATTATCTACCTCTGTAATTGTCACAGATTTAAGTTCATTATTATCAAAATTTTTTGCATGAATAATATATATACTTTCTTCTATTTCTTCTTTTATCCATAATCCATCATCTTTCACGATAGCCAAATATTCATTGGTATTTGAAAACCTATTTTTAGCATCTAAATATATACTTTTTAAATTTGATGAAAAAGAGTAGTAAAATAACAGTAAAAATACTCCGATTACACTACTCAAAATTATTAACATATAAATAATCTTAAAATTACTGATTCCATTTGAATTTAATATCTTAAGTTCATTCTTGTCATTGAGGTCAAGATATACAAATTTAACAGTTATGAGAAAAATAAAAGGAAATATTTCAAATATTAAAGAAGGAGCATTAAGAATAGATAAATAAACCGCATAGTAGATCTTTGTATTATATTTTTCAGAAAAATTAATTTCTTCAAAAAAATTTATAATTATTACTAAACAAAAAAAGACAATACTAATTATTATAAATTTACTTAAAAATTTAAAATATAAATAGCTCTGATATTTTTTTAGTTTCATAAAAATCTCAAATTAAATTTTGTTTTTATTAAAAGAATAAAATAGAAAATAATTATAAATAAGATAGGTAATGCAATAAATATTATCTCTATTTTAAATGAATAAGTTATAAACTTATATGTTAATTGTGAAAATAGGATAATACTAAAGCCAATAGTAAATAAAATAATCTTTAGGTAATTTTCCATAAAGTTAATTTTAGGCTTAATAATTAGAAGTGAACTTAGCAAAGATAATATTACGATATAAATAGGATTTATCATTCTTTGAAACATCTCTTCATAAATTTCTTTAACTAAAAATGAATTTTCTTCACTACACCTAAGTTTCTCATTCTTTCTATTGTCAATAAACTTTTCCAGACAGGCTATTAGTTTTGAACTTTTTGTTTCACTTAATTTATTTACTTTCCTTATAGTTGAATCTAGCTTTGATAGTTCGTATGTCGTTTCTTTAAAATTTAAATTTATACTACCTTTTTTATCGATTGTAGTAATTTTACCATCTAATAGTTTAAAATTAAATCCTTTTTCATTTTTAAATAATTTTCCATTTTTTGCAGTTATAATTTTACTTTCATTATCATCTATTTTTTCTTTGATATAAATTCCTTCCAAAATCCCATCTTTTTTATTTTCTTCAATGAAAATTGTCATTCTTTTTGTAATGTTTACAAACTTTTTTTCTTGAATTAGTTTTGGAAAAAGATTTAATGATGAATTTTTTAAATAATTTTGTTTAAGATTTTGAGTATAGGGGACTAAAAATACATTCAAAAATATTTGTATAACAACAAAAATAATTGAAATTTTACCGATAAAATTTATAAATGAAATTTTTTTTATTCCATTGGTCCAAAAAACTAATATTTCATTATTTTCTAAATATCTGCCTATAACAACAAACAAAGTAATAAAATAGGTAAAAACAAGTAGTTTGCTAAATATTTTGGGTAGATTTAGCGCCGTGTAAAAAAAGTAAACCCTAATTCCATGGCCCTGTTCTGAAATAATATCCAAAAGATTAACACCTTGTATTACCCATACAATCGAAGTTATTGCGATAGAAGATAGGAAAAAGAAGCTAAAAATATCATAAGATAATTTACGAAATATTAATTTATTCATTGAAATTATTAATTTTATAAATATACAACATTATCTAATAAATATTTCAAAAAAATGAAGCTAAATTTAAAATTTGTAAATAAATTACCTAAATCAGATAATGATAATGAGGTTATTTTGCTTAAAGATAAAACAATTGAAAATAAAGCTTTAAAACCACTAAGTAAATATATTTTCTCTAATAAATTATATTCTGAAAAAAAATTTATAATAAGAAATTTAAATAATAAAACTTATATTTTTGTAAACTGCTCAAAGTCTAATACTGGTTTGGATTATGAGAAACTTGGATCTGAGTTATATATTTTTTTAAAATACAATAAAATTGAGAATTCGTTTATTAATACAATTGGATCCTCTATTAATCATGTTCAATTGGAAAAGTTTTTACACGGGGCACAACTTAAATCTTATAATTTTGAAGTTTATAAATCTGATAAATCACAAAATAAAAATATTGTAATAAGTGTTATTACAAAAAATTTTAACAAAACAAATCTACTTAGAAATAAATTAAAAGCACTTTTAGAGGGAGTTTTTCTGACTAGAGATTTAGTATCTGAGCCAGGTAATATTTTACACCCAGATGAATATGCAAAAAGAATATTAAAACTCAAAAAATTTGGATTAAAAGTTACTGTTTATGACCAAAAAAAATTAAAAAAACTAGGGATGAATGCTTTGTTAGGTGTCGGTCAAGGAAGCATTAGAGGATCATATTTAGTGACTATAGAGTGGAATGGTGCAAAAAATAAATCTAAACCATTAGGTTTTGTAGGTAAAGGTGTATGTTTTGATACGGGTGGCTATTCACTTAAACCAGCTAAATTCATGGAAGATATGACATATGATATGGCAGGTTCAGCAACAGTTGTAGGTTTAATGAAAACACTTGCTATAAGAAAATCAAAAATAAATGCTGTCGGAGTAGTTGGTTTAGTAGAAAATATGGTCAGTGGAAATGCTCAAAGACCAGGTGATATAGTAAAATCTTATAGTGGAAAAACTATTGAGGTATTAAATACCGATGCTGAGGGTAGATTGGTTTTGGCAGATGCTTTAACATTTACTGAGGAAAAATTTAAACCACAATTTATTGTTGATCTGGCAACTTTAACAGGAGCTATTATTGTTTCTTTAGGATCTGAATATGCAGGTCTTTTTTCAAATAATGATAAATTATCTAAACAACTAATTGAAGCTGGAAATAACGTAGAAGAAAAATTATGGAGAATGCCTCTAAATAATAATTTTGACAAATTAATTAATTCTAAAAATGCAGATATGCAAAATATAAATTATGTTGGTGGAGCTGGATCTACAACAGCTGCACAATTTTTACAGAGATTTATAATTAAACAAACTCCATGGGCTCACTTAGATATTGCAGGTATGGCATTCTCTAAATATGGTGGTGCTCTTAACTCAGGTGGAGCAACTGGTTACGGGGTAAGGTTATTAAATAAATTCATAGAGGATAATTATGAGTGATATTGAACAAACTCTCTCTATAATTAAACCAGATGCAGTCGAAAGAAATCTCCAAGATAAAATTAAGCAAGAATTTATTAGCAAAAATTTTGAAATAATTAAGGAAAAAAAAATTCACATATCTAAGGAAGAAGCAGAGCAATTTTATAAAGTTCATGAATCCAAACCATTTTATAACGACTTATGCGCTTATTTATCTTCCGGACCTATTATTGTCATAAGTTTACAACGAGAGAATGCAGTTGCAGAAAATAGAAGGTTAATGGGAGCAACAAATCCACTAGATGCAGACGAGGGAACTCTGAGGAAAAAATATGGCATTTCAATTGATAAAAACTCTGTTCATGGTTCTGATAGTCTAGAAAATGCAAAGATTGAATTGGATTTTTTTTTTAATAACTAGTTAATAATCTAATAATCGCTTTTGGGTAGATTTCATGCTCAATTTTTAAGACTTTTTTTTCTAAACTTTTTCCACTATCAGATTTTATAATTTTTACTTTTTTTTGTAATATAATTTTTCCAGAATCTAACTTTTGACTAACAATATGCACTGTAGCACCTGAGTATTTCTCCTTATTTTTGATTACTCTATTATGTGTATTTAAACCTTTATATTTTGGCAGAAGAGATGGGTGAATATTGAGTATAGGTTTATAAAAGTATCTTATAAAACTACCTGAAAGTATTTTCATAAATCCAGCTAAACATATCAAATCGACATTATTTTTTTTTAATAATTTTAGCGATCGATTTTCAAAATTACTTCTATTAGAATATTTTATAAAGATATTGTTAATTTTTGATTTATTAGCGTACTCTAATCCTTTTGCATTAGAATTATCAGAAACAACTAAAACAATTTTAATCAAAGATTTTTTTGTTTTTGAATATTTTATTAATGACTTAAGATTGCTACCTCTGCCACTAATAAAGACTGCGGTATTTATTTTACCAGTAGATTTCACCACTTAATTTTACTTTTTTTGAATTTTTAGTAATTTTTCCAATTATATAAGGTTTATATTTTTTTGGAAAATATTTTATTATTTTTTTGTAATTGTTGGGTTTTATTATTAAACAAAAACCTACACCACAGTTAAACGTTTTTAACATTTCTCGTTCACTAATCCCTTGATTTCTAAGCCATCTAAATATATTTAAAGTTTTTATTTTTCCTAAATTAATATCTGCACATAAGTTATTAGGAATTATTCTTTTAATATTATCTTCTAACCCACCTCCTGTAATATTTGCACAAGCATTCAAATATTCTCTATTAATTAATTCTAATACATACATTACATATATCTTAGTTGGTTCTAGCAATTCTTTTTTCAAAAAATAGTTTTTATTTAAATTAATTTTTTTTTTTTTTAAAACATGTCTTATTAAAGAGAAACCATTAGAATGAAGTCCACTAGAAGGAATTGCTACAACTAAATCATTTTTTTTTATTTTATTAATTAATATTTTATCTTTTTCCACCAAGCCTAAAGAAAAGCCTGCAATATCAAATTTCCCCTTAGCATACGTTCCAGGCATTTCTGCAGTTTCTCCACCGACTAATTCACAGTCTGATAATTTGCAGCCTTTAATAATGCCTTTAATAATATTTTGTAATTTTTTTGTATTGATTTTCTCAACAGATATGTAATCTAAAAACAGTAAGGGCTTTGCTCCTTGAACTATCAGATCATTCACACACATTGCTACAAGATCAATCCCTATCGTATCAAATTTATTTAACTGATTTGCAACTTCGATTTTTGTTCCAACACCATCAGTACTTGTCACAAGGTATGGTTTTTTTAATTTATTTGGTAGTTTTGTTAGAGCTCCAAAACCACCGATATTCTTAAAATTACCATTTTTTTTTGATTTTTTTGTTCTTGACGATATAAATTTAATAAATTTATCTGCTTTTTTTATGTTAACACCGCTTTTTTCATACGTAAAATTTTTTAATTTCATGTTTAAATTATGTTCTTAATTAAATATAAAAATATTAATTCTTTATACTTTTTTTTTTTACTTTTGATTTTAATTTTTATCAAGTTTTCCACAATTAATGTTTTTGCTGACAATTACATAGTCAAAAATATTAATATTAGAGAACGATACGACATAAATTTTAATAAAGATAAAGTAATAAATAAGGGTTTTGAAAAAGCATTTAAAACATTAATTTCTAGAATTGTAGAAAATAAAGACAAGAGTTTATTTAAAGAAACATCAAAGAGTAAAATTAGCTCATTAATATATAACTTTTCAATAACTAATGAAAAATTTTTAAATAATAATTACGAAGCAGATTTTGAAGTTAAATTTGACAAAAAAAAATTATTATCATTTATAAGAGGTAAAAATGTTATTTCTTCAGTACCTAAAAATACAGATGTTCTTTTTATACCAATTTTGATTGACACCCGAAGTAATGAACTTAAGTATTTTGATCAAAATTATTTTTATAATAACTGGAATAAAATTAATGATAATTTTTTTTTATTAAATTATAGTCTACCAAACGAAAGTATTGAAAATTTTCGTCTCTTTCAAAGAATAAAGAATAACATAGAGAATAAAGATCTATCTGAGATTACAAGCAAATATAACTTCAAAAATATATTTGTTGTAATATTTTACAGAAGTAAAAGTGATTTAAAAATATTTTCTAAAATTAGTTTTTCAAATTTAAAATTCAATTTTAATTTAAATCAATATGACATTAATTATGAAGATAATGCGTCATTAGATAGAATTATTTTTGATTTAAAAAATTTGTACGAAGATAAATGGAAGTTAATTAATAAAATTAACACCTCAATAGTAATACCTATAAAAATTTCTATAAAAAACAGTAATTTTGATATTTCTGACAAATTAGAAAATATATTAAATCAATCAGATTTTGTATATGAATACGAAATAGAAAAAATGAATAACAAAGAGATTACATATAAAATTGTTTATAATAGTAATCCTGATAAATTTCTAAATAATTTAAAAGCAAATGGGATAAATATAAAATCATCAAGTGATATCTGGTATATTGAATGAATGAATTAGATCAAAAACTTCTAGATTTTGGAATTTCTGAAAGTTTTGACGAAAATGATTATTACGTATCTAAAAGTAATTATTTTGCTAAAAATATCTTAGAAACTTGGCCTCAATGGGAAAAAAAAATTGTCAATTTAACTGGTGAAAAATATTCTGGCAAAACGCATTTATCCACAATATTTAAAATAAAAAGCAACGCTTTGTACTTGCTCAGTAAAAATATTGATAATTCAACTTTAAAAAAAATTAAACTCTCCAATAGTATAATAATTGAGGACTTAGATGATACATTTAATGAAAAACTCCTATATTCTATTTTTAATCTTGTAGAGCAAGATAATAAATATTTACTAATTTCATCAAATAAACCAATAGATACTTTGAGTTTCTCACTCCCAGATTTAGTTTCAAGATTGAAGAATTGTATAATAGCTAATATTGAACAACCAGATGACGATTTGATATATGCAATAATTTTGAAAAGTTTTTCTGATAGACAAATTAAATTAGATAACAAAATTGTAGATTATATTATTAAAAGAATTGCTAGATCGTATAGTAAAATGCACGAATTTATATATAAGATTGATGAACTGAGTTTAAAGAAAAGAAAATCTATTAATTTTAAAATTATTAAAGAGATTGTAAGTTGAGCAAATATAGAACACACAATTGTGGAGAACTTAATTTAGAAAACAAAGGTCAAATAGTTAAGTTATCTGGCTGGATAAACAAAAAAAGAGATCATGGAAATCTTTTATTTTTAGATTTAAGAGATCACTATGGTTTAACTCAATGTGTAATAGACGAAGGTAAATTTTTTTTTAAAGACATTGAAAAACTTCCCTTAGAAACTGTCATACAAGTAGAAGGAAAGGTTTTAGAAAGAGAAAAAGATACAATCAATAAAAATTTAAGCACTGGTCAAATTGAAGTGGTGATTGAAAATTATAAAATACTTGCTTATACTAAAGAGTTACCACTACCTGTATTTTCAGATCAAGAGTATTCTGAAGAAATAAGACTAAAGTACAGATTTCTAGATCTAAGAAGAAAAAAAATTCATAATAATATTGTTTTAAGATCTAAAGTGATTTCATTTATCAGAACTGAGATGCAAAAATATGGATTTCTAGAATATCAAACTCCCATATTAACATCTTCCAGCCCAGAGGGTGCTAGAGACTTTCTGGTTCCAAGTAGATTAAATCCTGGTAAATTCTATGCACTGCCCCAAGCACCACAACAATTCAAACAACTAATTATGGTGTCTGGTTTTGATAAGTATTTTCAAATTGCTCCTTGTTTTAGAGATGAAGATGCAAGAGCGGATAGAAGTCCTGGAGAATTTTATCAATTAGACTTAGAAATGTCTTTTGTAGAGCAGGAAGATGTTTTTAAAATAGTTGAAGAATTATTTTCAAATTTATTCAAGACATTCTCTTCAAAAAAATTACTTCATGAAAATTTCCCAAGAATACCTTTTGACGAAGCAATGTTAAAATATGGTTCTGATAAGCCAGATTTAAGAAATCCTCTAGAAATATTTGATATCACTGAAATATTTAGAAGAGATGATGTTAATTTTGAGATATTTAAAAAATTAGTAAGTGAAGGCTCAATTGTAAGAGGTATTGTAACAAGAAATACACATGAAAAACCCAGAAGTTTTTTTGACGGAATTGACAAATGGGCAAAAGATGAAGGATCTTCAGGTCTTGCATATTTCTCTATTGAAAAATCAAATAAGTTAAAAGCCAAAGGACCAGTAGGAAAATTTTTTTCTGAAGAATGCCTAAAAGAAATAATGAAATTAATGAATGCCGAGGTAGGTGATACAATTTTTATGTCTTGTGGAAAAAAACCTGAAGTCGAAAAATTATTGTCCAATGCTAGAAATATGATCGCAAATGAACTTAAATTGATTGATGAAAGTGTATTTTCATTTTGTTGGGTAGTTGATTATCCAATGTTCGAAATCAATGAAAATACAAAAAAAATTGAATTTAGCCACAATCCTTTTTCAATGCCCCAAGGTGATAATGATAATTTAGACCTTACTGATCCATTAAAATTAAAAGCATTTCAATATGATATTGTCTGTAATGGTATTGAATTGTCTTCTGGGGCTATAAGAAATCATAAACCTGATTTAATGTATAAACTATTTGAAATTGCAGGATATTCTAAAGAGATAGTTGATGAAAAATTTAGTGGGATGATAAATGCATTAAGTTATGGAGCACCTCCTCATGGTGGTATTGCTCCTGGAATTGATAGAATTGTGATGTTACTAGCAGATGAGAAAAATATCAGAGAGGTAACCATGTTTCCAATGAACCAAAATGCCCAAGATCTAATGATGAATGCACCCTCTGATGTAGATGAAAATCAGCTTAAAGAACTTAATATCTCGAAAAGGAAGAAATAATTATTTTTTTCCTTTAAGATTTATCCTTATATCTGACAAATCAACTAATTTTTTTTTGTAGTCATTTCTTACAAAACCTTTACTTGTTATATCTTTTACAAGTTTAATTAATTGATTTTGGTCTTCACTTTCTTGACCTTCAATTGTGTCAGAATTTCCAGTTATAGATGGAGTATGTGCTAAATCCTCTCTATTTAAATAAGAAATAGCAAGCTCTCTAAAAATATAATCTAATATAGAACTTGCGCTCATTATTCTATCATTTCCGTACACTTTACCAGAAGGTTCAAATTTTGTATCCAAATATGCATTTACAAATTCATCTAGAGGAACTCCATATTGAAGACCCAATGAAATTGCTATTGCAAAATTATTCATAAGTGCTTTAACAAGCTCACCCTCTTTGCTAGTATCAATGAAAATTTCTCCTATTTTACCATCTTCATATTCTCCTGTATGTAAATAAACTTTATGATCGCCTACAGAAGCTTTTTGGATATAGCCTTTCCTTCTATCAGGCATGCTAAATCTTTTACCAATTGTATCAGTGATATTTTTTTTAAAATTTTCATCAATTGGTTCAGTTTTTTTAGAAATTTTATTATTATGATTTTTGATTTGTTGTGAAACAGCTCCAACTTTACCACTTTTAATTTCTTGAAGGTTTTTTGTTTTTCTATTATCCAGCTTAACGTCCATAATTTCAAATTTTCCATCGTCTTTATTCTCTAAATTGTTAAGATTTTCCTCATTTATATCGTCTAAATAATGAGACACTTTAAAACTGCATGTGTAATATGTTTCTACTAAGTATTTTGCCATTATAATCCTATTTGTAAATTGAATCTTGGTAATAATCATGTATATACATTTTTCTAATTTAGTCTAATTGTAAATTTACAATTATGAATTGTAATTAATAAAAATAATGATCAAAGAAATTTTTACTTGGTGGAACAAACAAACTCTTGGCACAAGATTAAATACATTTTTATTTGGAAAATTAGTTGGAGAAGATAGTTCAGGTAATAAATATTATGAAAACAAATCAGGAAAAAGATGGGTTATTTATAATGGAGAAGTTGAAGCATCAAAAATACCTAGTGAATGGTATTCCTGGATGCATCGTACAGGTAATAAAATTGAAAATAGTCATGAATTAGACAAATATAGTTGGCAAAAAGAGCATATGCCAAACCAAACTGGAACTGAAAATTCTTATCATCCAAAAAAAAATAAAAGTATAAATGTTTCAAACAAAAAATACACTTCTTGGAAAAGCTAAAGTTTTTATAATCGTTTTTCTTACTTATAATTTGTTAACTATTAATTCTAATAGTGAAAATCAAGCACAGTCTGAAAATTTCGCTATTTTAACAATATTGGATAAAGTAAATTCTCAAAGTGATGTTATTGAGGTTCAAGTTGGTGAAGAATATAAATTTAAAAATTTGTCTATAAATATTCTCAGATGTAATAATTCAAAATTTGATGATGACCCAGAAGTTACAGCATACATGCAAGTAAGAGATGTAGTTAATAAAGATGAAAATAAAGTATTTATTTTTAATGACTGGACATTTGCGTCTTCCCCCTCAATAAGACCTTTTGATCATCCTGTTTATGATATTTGGTTAAAAAAATGTTATTCTTAGAGTAATTTTTCTTTATCTAGCCAGCTAACATTGAAATCAGAATTTAAAAACTTTTCATGATTTAAGAGCAGTTTATGTAAATCTATAGTTGTCTTAATACCCTCTATAACGAATTCATCAAGAGACCTTCTCATTCTTTGTATAGCTTCAGTCCTGTTTCTACCGTGACATATTACTTTGCATATCATACTGTCATAATAAGGAGTTACTTTATAACCTTGAAATATAGCTCCATCTACTCGTGTTCTAAATCCAGAAGGTTGATGACACATTGTAATTTCCCCGGGAGAGGGCTGAAAATTTTTGCTAACATCTTCTGCATTTATTCTACATTCAATTGCATGTCCTCTTGGTTTAATATCCTCTTGTTTTAAAGCAGTATTGCCATCAAAGGCAATCCATATCTGTTCTTTAATTAAATCAATACCTGTTACGACTTCTGTTACTGGATGTTCCACTTGGATTCTAGTATTCATTTCTAAGAAGTAGAATTTTCCTTTTTCAAAAATAAACTCAACAGTTCCAGCACCTTCATATCCTATTTGGCTAACCATTTTTACAGTTTTTTCAAAAAGATCACTTCTTAATTGATCATTAAGCAAAGGACTGGGTGTTTCCTCAATTAATTTCTGGTGTCTTCTCTGAATAGAACAATCTCTTTCATGAAGATGTATTGTTCTATTTTTACCAGACAATACTTGAACTTCAATATGTCTTGGATTTTGAAAGAATTTCTCAATATATACTTCATCATTACCAAAAAATTTTTTAGCTTCTGTTTTAGCGGTTAAAAATAATTCTTCAAATTCATCTTCTTTTGTGACTACCTTCATACCTTTTCCACCACCACCACCAGCTGCTTTTATCAAAATTGGATACCCAATTTTTTTACATATTTTTTTTGCCTCATCAAAGTCAGTCACACCTCCATCAGATCCCTCTATTATTGGAAGACCATATTTTTTTGCGATTTTTTTTGCTTCAATTTTATCTCCCATCATTTTAATTAATGATGATGATGGACCAATAAATTTAATATTGTTCTGCTCAAGAATTTTTGCAAATTCATAATTTTCAGATAGAAAACCATAACCAGGATGCACAGCCTCCGAATTTGTCAATTCAATTGCTGACATTATTGCAGGAATATTTAAATAACTATTTGCTGCGTTGTGCGGACCTACACAAATACTTTCGTCGGCTAATCTTACGTGCATACTATTTCGGTCTACATCAGAATGAATTGCTACTGTCTGTATTCCCCATTCTTTGCAAGCTCTTATAACTCTAACAGCTATCTCACCTCTATTTGCAACTAGAATTTTCTTGAACATTATTAATCAATTATTGCAATGGTATGTCCGAATTCAACAGGTTGACCATCTTCAACACAAATTTGTTTTACAGTTCCTGCTATTGGAGATGGTACATGATTCATTGTTTTCATTGCTTCAACAATCATTATAGTGTCTCCTTTATTGATTTTTTTTCCCACTTCAACAAATTTTTTTCCTCCTGGTTCAGGGGCTAAGTAAGCAGTTCCAATTATAGGAGAGGGAATTTCCGTACCACTAATTTTTTCTGATTTAACAACATCCGATTTTGAATCTGATTTAATTTCTTTAGAAGTGGCAACATTTGTTCCAGAAAATTTTGATACTTTAACTTTAATATCTTTTTCTGCATACTCTATCTCAGAAAGTCCAAATTCTTCCAAATACTCTGTAAGTTCTTTTATTAAATTTCTATTTATTCTCATTTAGCATCTCATGCATAGAATTTATGGCCAAAATATATCCATTTGTACCTAATCCACAAATTATACCAGTAACTACTCCACTCATCAAAGATTTATGTCGAAATTCCTCTCTTTTGTAAATATTTGAAATATGAAGTTCAATAATTTTACCCTTGAATACATCTAAAGCGTCCCTTATAGCAACTGAAGTATGACTATACCCTCCAGCATTAATTATAATTCCGTCGAATTCTTTTCTTGCACTTTGTATAATATCAACAATTTTACCTTCCACATTTGATTGCTTCATTTCAAGAGTTAGATTCAAATCTATAGATTTTTTTTTACAAATTTCCTCTAAGTATTTATAATCTTTGCTACCATATTGTGATTGTTCTCTTTCACCTATTAGATTAAGATTGGGTCCATTAATGATTAGTATTTTAGTCACATGAACTTTATAATCTATGAAAATTAAAAATAAAATAAAAATAACAGTAAATGGTAAACAAATGCGAGTTATTCCTAAATTTTCATTAAATAACTTGATTACAAAATTAAAGATACCACTCAACAAAATAGCCATTGAATTAAATAAAAAAATAATAGACAAAAAAAAAATTTCTAAAATTTATTTACAAAACGACGATAAAATAGAAATTGTCCATTTTATTGGTGGTGGCTAATGATTGATAAAAAATTTAAGATAGCAAATAGAAGTTTTAAATCTCGTTTGATAGTTGGAACGGGTAAATATAAAAGTTTTAAAGAATGTGCTGAAGCTATAAAAAGTTCAGGTGCAGATATAGTTACTGTTGCTGTTAGAAGGGTAAATATTTCTGACAAAAATAAGACTAGACTAATGGATTACATAGATCCAAAAAAAATAACATATTTACCAAATACTGCAGGATGTTTTAACGCTGAAGATGCCATAAGGACTTTAAGACTAGCAAGAGAAATAGGTGGGTGGAAATTAGTAAAATTAGAGGTTTTAGGAGATAAAACAAATCTTTTTCCCGAAATGATAGAAACACTAAGATCAACAGAATTATTAACAAAAGAGGGATTTAAAGTAATGGTATATTGCAATGATGATCCATTAATGGCTAAAAGATTAGAGAATGTAGGTGCAGTTGCTATCATGCCTTTAGCGGCCCCAATAGGCTCAGGACTTGGAATACAAAACAAAGTTAATATTCAAATCATTAGAAAACAAACAAAATTACCATTAATCATTGATGCTGGATTAGGACAGGCATCTGATGCAAGTATTGCAATGGAATTAGGATGTGATGGGGTATTAGTTAATACAGCTATTGCTAAAGCCAAGAATCCAATTCAAATGGCAGAAGCAATGAAGTATGCAGTTATTTCAGGAAGAAAATCTTTCTTATCAGGCCGAATTAATCCAAATATTCTTGGTTCTGCATCAACACCAAACAAAGGTATTATTTAGTTTTTTTTTTATAATATTTTTTTTTAAATTTTCTTTGTTTAAAAACTTTTCTATTTTTACTTTTGCTTTCTTTGTCTTTCTGTTTGTAATCAATTTTAATTACTTCGAGCTTTTCTACTTTCTCAATTTTGTCTAATACCTTTTTGGTTTTAGATTTTAATTCAATAATATAATCTTCCAGATTTAAATCGTTATTTGTATTTACATCAATTTTTGCTTTATGTTTTTTCTCAAAATACTTTACAACATCTTGATAATAATCTGTTATGTGTTTTGCGATTTTATCATTTATGGTTAATTGAACTAGTTTAGCATTGTGCTCTAATGATTTTATTTCTATTAATTTAAGAATTTTTAAAACAAATGTTTCATCTGTTAATTTCATTTGCCATTTTACATTACTTTCCCGTAATCTTTGTCTAGACATTTCAAGCAATCCAAAATTGCTTATTCTACCAATTTGAATTCTTGCTCTATCGTTTCTACATTTTTCTTTTAATTTTCTCTCGACATGTCTTCTGTTATTAAAGTTTAACATGTCTATGAAATCAATAATTATTAATCCTGACAAATCTCTAATCTTGATTTGTCTTGCTATTTCTTCAGCTGCTTCAATATTTGTGTCAAAAGCGGTACTTTCAACATTTTTTTGCTTTATAGATTTTCCAGAGTTAACATCTACTGATACCAATGCTTCTGTGGGATTTATGACCAAATATCCACCAGAAGTTAATTTTACTTGAGTTTCAAAAATTTCAAATAATTTTTTTTCTATATTTTCTTTATAAAATAGAGGTATTTTATCTCTGTATTTTTTAACTTTTTTTATTTGATTTGGCATCATCAATTTTAGATAATTCTTTGTCTTTTGATATCCTTCATTTCCCTCTACATATATATTTTGAGTATCGTCATCATACATGTCTCTAACACATCTTTTTATTATATCACTTTCTTGATGTATAAGAGACGGAGCAATAGAATTTAATGCATTATCTTTTATTTGGTCCCAAACATTAATTAAATTTTTTAAATCATTCTCAATTTCATTTTTTGTTTTATTTGACCCTGCAGTTCTTACTATAATTCCCATTTCCTTTGGAATAGTTATCTCATTTAAAATATTTCTAATTTTTTTTCTTTCACCAGGATTAAATATTTTTCTAGAAATTCCACCACCTTTTGCAGTATTTGGCATAAGAACAATATATTTACCCGCAATAGATATAAACGTACTTAAGGCTGCACCTTTTAGGCCTCTCTCGTCTTTAAGTACTTGAACTAAAATTACTTGATTTGGTTTTATGACTTCTTGTATTTTATATCTTTTAGATGGGAATTTTCTTTGGGTATTTAATTTACCTTTTTCATTATCTTCTTTTTTTTCAACAGACTCATGAATTTTAACTTCTTCTTTACCTTCAAGAATTTTATCTTCTATATTTTCACTCTCTTTAGATAATTCTTCTCGAACTTTCTCTTCTTCTTCCTTAATTTTTTCTAAATCACTCAATGGTAATTGATAGTAATCCGATTGAATATCATTAAAGGATAAAAACCCATGCCTATCTCTACCGAAGTCAACAAATGCTGCTTGCAAAGATGGTTCTATTCTACTTACTTTTCCGAGATATATATTATTCTTAATTAAAGTATTATTTATACTTTCATATTCATAGTCTTCGATATGATTATTGTTTTTAAGAACAACTCTAGTTTCGTTAGGATGCGATGCATCGATATATAAATTTTTAGACATAATTTTAATGATATTTTCATGGTTAATTTAATAAATTCTGTGCCATAACAATAACAAATTCATGGGATATTTAAACTAAAATGCAAAAGTTTATAAAGAGATTTTTTATATTTATAATGTTATCTTCTATTATATTTTTAGTAGCAATTATATCTATTCTGTGGACATATTCTAATAAATTACCAGATTATAAATATCTTAAAAATTATAAACCACCAGTATCTAGTAAATTATATTCAGGAAGTGGTGTTTTAGTCAGCGATTTCTCATCGGAAAAAAGAATCTTTGTTCCATATGAAGCTATATCTCAAACTGTAATAAATGCATTTTTATCTGCTGAAGATAAAAATTTTTTTGATCATCCAGGTGTTGATGCAAAGGGAGTAGTAAGAGCCATAAAAAATAATATATTTAACATCATATATTCGAAAAGATTAGAGGGGGCTTCAACAATTACACAACAAGTTGCAAAAAATTTTCTTTTGACCAATGAAGTCAGTATCGATAGAAAAATTAAAGAAGCAATATTGGCTTTCAGGATTGAACGTGTACTTTCAAAAAAAAGAATTTTAGAACTTTATTTAAATCAAATTTATTTAGGAGAAGGTAGTTATGGGATAGCTTCAGCAAGTTTAAGATATTTTAATAAACCAATAAGCGAACTTAATTATGGTGAGGCTGCTTTGTTGGCTGCTTTACCTAAGGCTCCAAGCAAATATAATCCTTACAAAAATAATAAATTAGCAAAATTTAGAAGAAATTTAGTTTTAGATAATATGTTAGAGAATAAATTTATTAACAATATTCAACATACTAAATTGTCTAATTCTGAAATTAAATTGCAGAAAAGAAAAAGAATTTATTTAGAAGATTCAAGGTATTATGTTGAAGATGTAAGAAAAAAAGTAATTGAAAGTTATGGCTTTGACAAAGTATATAAGCAAGGTTTTAATATTAAAACACCATTAAATTTAAAACTACAAAAGATAGCAACTGACTCTTTAAGAAATGGTCTTCAAGAGTTTGATAAAAGAAAAGGATGGAGAGGTCCTTTATCAAATAAAAAAAAGCATAAAAATTGGAAAAAAGATCTTACTAAATTTCACCTAGAAAAATCATTAGGATGGGAATTGGCCGTTATTAATAACATAGGTAAATTTGATACAGTAGTTGAAACACAAAATGGAAGTGATGGAATCATAAGTTTCAATGATATTGATTGGACACGCAAAGAATTTAAAAAATTATTTAAAAGAGGAGATATAATTTATGTAAAAAAAATATCAGAAGGAAACTATTCCTTAAAACAACTACCCAAAGCAAACGGAGGAATTGTTGTTATGGATCCTTATAGTGGAAGAGTTTTAGCATTATCTGGAGGATTTAGTTTTAAAAAAAGTGAGTTCAACAGAGCGTCTCAAGCAAAACGTCAACCTGGATCTGCGTTCAAACCTTTTATATATGCTCTTGCATTAGAAAATAATTTTTTACCTACTACATTAGTATTGGATGCACCTATCGTCCTAGATCAGGGCAATGATTTAAAAATGTGGAAACCAGAGAATTATGGTAAAAAATTTTACGGACCTTCTACACTTAGAACAGGGATAGAGAAATCTAGAAATTTAATGACAGTTAGAATAGCTCAAGAAATAGGCATTGATAAAATTGTAAATTTCTCAAAAAAATTAAACATTTATGAAAACCCAGATGAACTTATGTCTGTATCTTTAGGATCAGCTGAGACAACTCTTTTAAAAATTACAAGTGCTTATTGCTCTTTTTTGAATGGTGGTAAATTGATCAATCCTATACTAATTGATAGAATACAAGATAGTCAGGGCAAAACTATTTTTAACAATGAGAAAAGATACTGCGAAAATTGTGATACAATTTCTTATGATGGAACAAGCAACCCTATAATTAAAAGTAAGTATCAGCAAATATTTTCGCCACAAACTGCATATCAAATAACATCAATGTTAAAAGGAGTTATTGAAAGAGGTACTGGAAGGGGTTTAAAAAATTTAAAACTTGAATTAGCAGGTAAAACTGGGACAACTAATAAGAATACAGACACTTGGTTTATTGGATTTACATCTAATTTAGTTGTTGGTGTATATATAGGTTATGATAGTCCTAGAAGTCTTGGTAAATTTGAAACTGGCTCAAAAACTGCAATGCCTGTTTTCAAAGAATTTATAATGAAAACTGCTAATACTTTTAACGCTAGACCATTTAAAGTTGCAGATAATATAAAAATGATGGTAATTGACGCAAAAACTGGAAAAAAAGCTAATTCAAAAACTAAACTTGCAATAATAGAATCGTTTAAAGTTAAAAATAGTGAATTAAACAGACAATCTAATAATTTTGATAGTAGATTTAATACAACAAATATATTAAAATTTTACTAATGGATCAGGATGTTTTAAATATTAAATCTGAAATAGAAAAAATTAATCAAAGAATTAAGGAGTTTCTTTGAAAAGAATAATGTTTCTGCTCAAATCGAAAATATTTCAAAACTAATAGAAAAACCAGATTTTTGGCAAAATAAAAAAAATGCTGAAAATATTCTTCGTAAAAAAACAAATTTAGATAAGTTATTAAGTAGTTTCGAATTAACTCTTAAAGAGGGAAAAGATTTATTTGATATTTATGATTTAGCTTT
>CABZTP010000004.1:0-74041 GCA_902528735.1 uncultured Pelagibacteraceae bacterium | reverse complement strand
ACTAGTTTCATCAGTTTTAATTTTCTGCCACTGTTCTGGTCCTTCAGATACATTTGAATATCTTTTAATAAACATTTCAGCATTTAATGATTCTCTTAATGTATCCTCAATTTCCTTATTAGATGGCCAAATATCTTTTAAAAATATATCTTTACCATTACTATCTTTACCTAAAGGATCGTTATACAAATCAAATCTCATCGTTCCTGCTATTGCATAAGCAACGACTAAAGGTGGCGATGCTAAATAATTTGCTTTAATTAAAGGAGAAATTCTTCCCTCAAAATTTCTATTTCCTGATAAAACCGATACTGCATAAATATTATTTTGTTTTATGGACTCCGAAATATTTTCAGCTAACGGACCAGAATTTCCAATACAAGTCGTGCATCCATAACCAACTAAATTAAAGCCTAGCTTGTCTAAATAAATATTTAGACCTGCTTTTTCGAGATAATCTGTTACTACCTGAGATCCAGGAGCTAGTGATGTTTTTACCCACGGTTTTGACATCAAGCCTTTTTCAATCGCTTTTTTTGCAAGCAAACCTGCTCCAATAAGTACACTTGGATTAGATGTATTTGTACAAGATGTAATCGCTGCAATTAAAATATCGCCATCTGTTATTTTAAATTCTTCATTTTCTATTTTATAAATATCTGGCTCAACTTTTTTTGTAATTTCAGAAAATATTTTTTTAAAATTTGAGGATGCATCTGTTAATAAAACTTTGTCTTGAGGTCGTTTAGGTCCTGAAATAGTTGGTACAATAGTAGACATATCCAAAGATAATTTATCGGTGAACTCAACTTCTTGGCTAGCCCACAGGCCTTGCTCTTTAGCATATCTTTTAACAATTTCTACACTATGATCATTTCTCCCAGAGAATTTTAAGTATTTTAAAGTTTCATCGTCAATTGGAAAGAAACCACAAGTTGCTCCGTATTCTGGTGCCATGTTTGCGATTGTAGCTCTATCTGCTAATGTTAAATTTTTCAGTCCTTCGCCATAAAATTCAACAAATTTTCCAACAACACCTTTGTCTCTGAGCATTTTAACTACCGTTAAAACTAGATCAGTTGCTGTGGTACCTTCAGGCATTTTTGATTTCATTTCAAATCCAACTACTTCTGGAATTAACATTGAAATAGGTTGGCCTAACATTCCTGCTTCAGCTTCAATACCCCCTACTCCCCAACCCAAAACTGAAAGGCCATTTACCATTGTGGTATGACTGTCTGTTCCAACTAAAGTATCCGGAAATATATACTCTTCATTTTTATATTTTTCATTCCAAACAACTTTTGATAGATATTCGAGATTTACTTGGTGACATATTCCAGTTCCTGGAGGAACTATTCTAAAATTATTAAATGCTTGTTGTCCCCATTTAAGGAAAGAATATCTCTCAGCATTTCTATTAAATTCAATATCAACATTTTCTTTTAAAGAATTTTTATTTGCAAATTTATCTACTTGAACAGAGTGATCGATTACCAAATCTACCGAAGAAAGTGGATTAATAGTATTTGGATCTTTATTTTTTTCTTTTACAGCTTCTCTCATTGCAGCAAGATCCGCGACAGCTGGTATACCAGTATAATCTTGGAGTAATACTCTAGCAGGTCTATATGCGATTTCTGTTTTGGAACTTTTAGATTTTAACCAATTTTTAATAGATTCAATTTGTTTTCTGTTTACAGTTATATCATCCTCAAATCTCAATAAATTTTCAAGTAAGACTTTTAGAGACTTTGGAAGTTTTGAAATACCATCTAAGCCATTTTTTTCAGCTTCTTTAAGAGAATAAAAATTATAACTTTTACCGTTAACTGAAATTTTGGTTAACGAGTTAAAAGAATTTTTTTTTCCTGGTTTCATATTTAATAATAAAAAGTAGCTATACAGCTCAATAAAAGCGCTGACATAACATAATTGAACCATTTAATAAATTTCTCATTTGTCGCGAATTTCCTCATAAATTTACCAATTAAAGTCCAAAATAAGATACTAAATATAGCAAAGAAAAAGGCAGAAGTTAGGAGCCAGAAAGAATAAGTAAAATAATTATCTCCAGATTCGATGTAAGTTGATACAGCAATAATTGCAACAATTACACCTTTGGGATTTAAAAATTGGAAAAGAAACGTTTCAATAAACTTTACTGGCTCTAATTTCTCTTTTTGTTTTGAAGACTTTGAAAAAGAAATTCTGTAAGCCAAATATACTAAAAATGCTGATCCAGTAAAAACTAAAATCTTTTGTATTATTGGATATAATTTAAAAACATTAATTAATCCAAAATTAATTAATGAAAGCATTGATGTAAAACCGAAAATCACACCTAACATTAATGGTATTGTTTTTTTTACTCCATGATTAAATCCTGAATGAGAAGCAACAATATTATTTGGACCAGGTGAACAACTGGTAACGAAGAAAAATAGACTTAGTGATAAAAGTTCTGGATGCATTTATGCAATCGATAATCCATTTTCTGCTTCTTGAGATGGATGTACTAAAGTTACCTTACCCTCTGCATCTATAGCGCCAAGTATTAGTACTTGCGAAACCACTCCAGCAATATTTTTTTCAGCAAAATTGCAAACACCGATCACTTGTTTTCCTTTAAGATTCTCTTCATTATAATAATGAGTAATTTGAGCTGAGGATTGTTTTATTCCTATCTTTTCTCCAAAATCCACTTCTACTACTAAAGATGGTTTTCTAGCTTTTTCATTTTTTCTTACAGATATAACAGTCCCCAATCTAATATCTACTTTATCAAAGTCCTCATACGTAATTTGTTCTTTCATAAATTTAATATATAATGATTTCTAGATGAGTACAGAAAATAATCTTGATAAAGTTTATAAAGAATCAATTAGAATACTGACAGATTTAATTGCTTTCAAAACTATTTCTGGAAACGATAATAATAGCCTGATTAATTATTGTGATGATATTTTAAAAAATTTAGGAGCAACTTCATTTAGGATTTTTGATGGTGATAAAAAAAGAGTTAATCTTTTTGCTTCTTTAAAAGCTAAAAATGGGAATGGTAAAAAACCGATTATTCTTTCAGGTCACACAGATGTAGTTCCAGTTTCAAAAGGCTGGTCTACTGATCCATTTGTTGCAACTATAAAAAATGAAAAATTATTTGGAAGGGGATCTTGCGATATGAAAGGTTTTATTGCATGTGCTTTAGCATATGCCCCTGTTTTTAAAGAAAACAATTTAGATAGAGATATTCACTTTTCATTTACATTTGATGAAGAAACTGCATGCATCGGTGCACCATTGCTAATAAAAGAATTAAAGAAAAGAGATATTAAAGATGGAATTTGCATTATTGGTGAACCAACTAATATGAAAATCATTGATGCACATAAAGGTATGAATGAATATACTGTTCACTTTGGAGGATTGGCTGGTCATAGTTCTAAGCCAAGCCAAGGTGTCAATGCAGTTGAATATGCATCTAGGTATATAAATAAATTACTAGAAATTAGATCAAAATTAAAAGATAGAGCTCCTAAAGATTGCATATTTAATCCACCTTATTCGACTTTATCGGTTGGTGGAGTATCAGGTGGTATTGCGCATAATGTTATTGCTGATAAATGTAAAGTTGAATGGGAAACTAGACCAGTTATTAGAGAAGATGGAGATTATGTAAATCAAATAATAGATGATTACGCAGATAAAGAATTATTGCCTGAAATGAAAAAAGTTTTTTCAGATGCTTATATTAAAAAAAAAATAATAGGTGAAGTAGTTGGATTTAATAGATTGAATAATTCTGAGGCTTGTGAATTTGTTTCTAGTATAACTGGAGATAATTCTAGAGAAGCAGTTTCATTTGGAACTGAGGCTGGATTATTTCAAGAAGTCGGTATAAGCACAGTAGTTTGTGGACCAGGCTCGATTGAACAAGCTCACAAAATTGATGAATATATAGAACTTGGCGAATTAAAGAAATGTTTAGAATTTTTAAAAGGTGTGAAAGATAAATCTATAAATTAATTCCATCCACCTACAGATTTTACTTCTAAAAATTCAAGCAATCCTTCTTTTCCTGCTTCTCTACCAATTCCAGAATGTTTAAATCCTCCAAAGGGTGCATCGACCGCAATACCAGCCCCATTTACATCAACCATCCCGGATCTAAGTTTTCTAGCAACTCTTTTTACTTTTTCTGTATCTTGAGTTTGAATGTAGTTTGTTAAACCATAATCAGTATCATTTGCAATTTTAATTGCTTCTTCCTCAGTTTCAAATGGAATAACAGATAAAACAGGACCAAATATTTCAGTTCTAGCAATTTCCATTTCATTGTTCACATCTGCAAAAACAGTTGGTTTTACGTAATAACCATCTTTCAATCCATCTGGTTTTCCAATTCCACCCGCAACTAATTTTGCTCCTTCATCTATTCCTTTTTGAATTAAACCTTGAATTTTATTAAATTGAGTTTCAGAAATCACTGGACCGATATGCTCTCCATTTTTGTTTGGGTCATCTACTTTAAATTCACTTGCATATTTTCTAAGTCTTTCAATCGATTCATCATAAATAGATTGTTCAACTAGCATTCTTGTGGGCGCATTGCATGATTGTCCTGAGTTTCTAAAACATCTAAAAGCTCCTCTCTCAATTGCTTCAGTATCAGCATCTTTAAATATGATATTTGCTCCCTTTCCACCTAATTCAAGACTTAATCTCTTAAAGTCTTTTGCTGCGTTTTGGGAAATTAAAGCACCTGCTCTTGTAGAGCCAGTAAAAGAAATCATATTTACATCGGGATGACTTGTTAATGCATCTCCTGTCGTGGCACCATCTCCATTTACTAAATTAAATACGCCTTTTGGAAATTTTGCTTCATCTACCAACTCAGCAATAATCATTGCTGATAAAGGTGCTAATTCTGAGGGTTTTAAAATCATTGTGCAACCAGAAGCTAATGCAGGAATGACTTTTAAAGTAACTTGATTAATTGGCCAGTTCCATGGTGTTATTAATGCACATACACCTTTGGGCTCGTATATTATTCTTTGATTTTTTGCGTGATCTCCTAGTGGTTTTTCAAATTTAAATTCTTTTAAATAACGAATAAATGATTTTGTATGACTAGCTCCAGTTCCTGTTTGAAGTTTTGATGCAAAATCTTTTGGTGCTCCCATCTCTTGAATTATCGCATCTGTAATATCATTCCATCTCTTTTTATATAATGCATAGAATACCTCTAATAAAGACAATCTCTCTTCTTTAGATGTAAATCCCCAAGTTTTAAAAGCATCTTTGGCTGCTAAAACTGCATCATTGATATCCTCTTTACCTCCTAAAGAAATAACTGCACAACTTTTTTCAGTAGCTGGATTTATAACTTCAATATCTTTTGAGTTTTTTGGTCCAACCCATGAACCATTTATGTAAAAATTTCTCTTTTCGATCATGCGCGCAAATTATCCTTTCTTTAAGATTTTGCAAATAAATTTGTTAATTCGTAAACAATTGTTGCGGCTGCAAGAGAGGTAACTTCTGCATGATCATAAGCAGGTGCAACCTCAACCACATCTGCAGAAATCAAGTTTAAACCTGACAGACCTCTAAGAACATTTACCATTTCTCTTGTAGTCATTCCTGCAATTTCAGGTGTTCCTGTTCCTGGTGCAAAGGCTGGGTCTAATACATCAATATCAATAGATAAATATAATGCATTGTCTCCTACTCTTTTTTTTATTCTATCAACAATTTTATCAATTCCCTCTGTTTGAAATTCGTCACAATGAATAATTTTAAATCCAAAACTTTCATCATTTTTTATATCATCTCTGCTATAAAGAGGACCTCTTATACCAACATGCATCGAGGCATTATCCAAAAATAAATTTTCTTCACGCGCTCTTCTAAAAGGTGTACCATGTGTATATGGTGCTCCAAAATATGTATCCCAGGTATCTAAATGGGCATCAAAATGAACTAAAGATACAGGCCCATTATTCTTTTTATTTGCTGCTCTAAGTAAAGGTACAGCAATTGTATGATCTCCCCCAAGACTTATTATACCTCCTACTTTATTTAATAAATCGGTTGCACCAACTTCAATTTGCTTAATAGCTTCATCAATATTAAAAGGATTGCAAGTGATATCACCTGCATCTGCAACTTGTTGTACTTTAAATGGTTCAACATCATAATTTGGATGATAATTAGTCCTTAAATGTCTAGATGCCTGCCTAATACTTTGAGGGCCAAATCTTGCTCCTGGTCTATAACTCGTACCTGAATCGAACGGAACTCCAACAATAGCAACATCACAACTTTCTACATCTCTTAGCTCTGGTAGTCTTGCAAATGTCGAGGGTCCTGCATATCTAGGAACTTTAGTTCCACTAACAGGTTGAATAGGTTTTTCATTATTTGTCATTTTAGTAATAAGAATATTATTAGAATGATCCAAAAAAAAGGGTAATAAAAAAATATATATTTTTTGGCAAACATTTTGGGAACAGACTCATAGTCTCTATTTGTATTTTTTTTTCTTTTTGTTTTTTTTTTCATTAAATAAATCCTATCACATTCACATTATATCTAATATCATCAAAATTAATAAAATGAGGTATATAATATTAATTTTCCTATTGTTTTTTAATTTTTCTTATGTGAATGCCGATGCAATATATAATTTAATTAAAATTCCTAATTTAGAGCTTCATAAAGTTGATAATAAAAATGGTATTAAATATTTAGTATCAAAAAAAGGTTTTGTAATAGGTGATACAAATAATATTAAGTGTAATGGTGTAAATAAAAATGATTTGGATGATACTTTTAACAAAGTTCAAAATAATCTAAGAGATTATAGTTCTAATTTCTTAAAGAAAATAAATTTAAAATTTGTTGTTCTTTGTAAAAACTTAGAAATTTCAGCCATTAATACGGGTGGTATACCAGATAATAAATTCAGGACTTTAATTTTGGACTTAAATTTTAATCAAAAATATTTCGAAAGAATGATTCATCATGAAATATTTCATATGATTGATAATAGCTATCCCGAGCTTTTTAAGAAAAATAAATGGAGAGAGCTTAATAATAAAGACTTTTCCTACGCTGCGTGTTCTACATGCACAGATTTACTAGGTTTAAATTTAGAAATTTTAAATGGCTTTTTAACAGAGTATTCTATGAGTACAGCAGAAGAAGATATGGCAGAAATTTACTCGTTATTAAAAACTAATTATAAAGAAACAAGCATATTAATTAAAAAAGATAAAATTTTAATTAAAAAAAAATATTTCTTAGTCAATAGTCTTCAACAAATTGATGAGAAATTTATTTTTTAAATGATAAAAAAAATTAAACCAACGCTTTCTGAAAAAATATTATTTGTTTTTTTAATTTTGCTTTTAATTTTTACTTTAGGATCATTTTATATATTAAATAATAAGTGTCTTTTTGTTAAAAAAATTGATTTAGACAATATTGACTATAAAGACAAAAAAAATATTGCAATTATGGAAGTTGAATGTGGTAAAGTTTTAATAGAGTTAAACCCTAATATTTCACCAAAAACTGTAAATCGATTTAAGAAGTTAATAAATAAAGGTTCCTATAATGGTTCAGCTTTTTATCGTGTAATTGAGGATACTTTGATACAAGCAGGAGATATAGAATATGGAAATATTTCTAATCTAAATTATTCTAAAGTAGGAACTGGTAAATCTGATTTGGGAATAATTAAATCCGAACTTAGTAATAGTTTTTTATTTAGTGCTGGTTCTGTAGCTTTTGCCAGAAAAGATAGGTTCGATACAGAGGATAGTGAATTTTTTATTACATTGATAGATATACCTATATATCAAGGTGAATATACTCCTATTGGAATGGTAATTGCCGGTATGGACGCTTTAAGAAAAATTAAAGTGGGAAATAAATCAACTTATGTATTAAAACCTGATTATATTAAAAGTTTAAAATTATTAGTTAACTAGTGGTTTTCCAGTAGATAATGTATGTTTAATTCTTTCTTGAGTTTTGTTCGTCTCAATTAATTTCATGAAAGCATCCAACTCTAATTTAAACAACTGATCTTCAGTAAGGGTTTTATCTATTGTTGTATCTCCACCACTTAAAACATTTGCTAGTTCTGTTCCAACTATCATTCCATGGTCTAATATTATTTTATCGTTGTATAGTTTTTCTAACATACCAACCATTTTATCTTTTAAAGGTTTGCCAGATAAATTAAATGAACATTCTTTTGGAATATTAAATTCTTTATTTTCATCTAAAATTTTTCTTGCTTCACTTAATAAACTATTTCTACTCATAATTTTCTTATTTTCAGGAATTAAATACATGAGAGGTTCGGCTTCTATTGGTGATGTTGCAGTTTTTGCGTAACCAATAATGTCAAAAACTTTTAAAGGTGCAAAATCTGGATCATTTTTTGCTTCTTCTGTTTGAGACCATCTCCATAACATCTCTTTACACCCTCCTCCAGCTGGAACTAAACCAACCAAGGTTTCAACAAGTCCCACAACAATATTTGTATGTGAAGCAACAAAGTTACTTTGAACTAATACTTCAAAACCTCCCCCGAGTGTAAGACCTGACGGTGCTGAAACAACAGGAAATTTAGAGTATTTTAAGTGTTTACAGGTTTCTTGGAAATATCCGACAAATTTTTCAATAGACTTAAAGTCACCTTTATCTGCAAAATTCATAGTATAAGTTAAATTAACACCTGCAGAAAACTGCATGCTTTCGTTAATAATTATCAATGGTTTATCTGTAGCATTTTTTAAAGAATCCATTGAGTCGTAATCTAAAGCGTTCGCTTTAGTTGTAAATTCCACAATATTAAATTCAGGAAATCTATAAATTTCAGCTGATTTATTTTTATCTAGTTTTAGAGCTCTTGATTTTATTTTACCTAGTGTTTCAATTTCAGTATATTGTTGTCTCTCACCATAAAAGTTTTCATCTTTAGACTTTGATAAATTTTCTAAAAATATATTTCCTTCAAAATTGTTAATTTTCTCAAAAAAATTATTTACTCCAATTTCTTTCAGCATTTCGAAAGGCCCTCTTGACCAATTGAAACCAAGTCTCATTGCCTCATCAATATCATTAAACTTATCTGTAATACCTGGAACTAAAGAAGATGAATATTTTATTATTTTAGAAATTACTGACCATGCGTAATCACCATATTTATCACCACGATTTATTAATTTCTGTAGATCAACTTTTTCAGATTTAATATCTATTTTTTTTGATGGAGCATATTCTCCAGTTTCAAGATTAATGGCTTCTAAAATTTTCTTACCACCATCTTTATTCATTCTGTAAAATCCACCTTTTCCTTTTCGTCCAGTATAACCAGTTTCTATTAATTTTTTTACAAGTGGCATTTCTTTTGCAACAGGTTGGAATGGATCACTCTCTGGTAATTCTTTAATAAAACTTTTTAAAACATCGGCCATAAGATCAATACCGATTAAATCATACAAACCAAAAACTCCTGTTTTTGGTATTCCCATTGGTCTACCAAAAACAGCGTCAGCTTCTTCTACGCTTAACCTCATGTTAAAAGCCTCTGTCATTGCAATTTGCATAGCATAAACGCCAATTCTATTTCCTAAAAAACCTGGGGTATCATTACAGATAATCGCTCCTTTACCCATTTCTATTTCACAAAAATTTTTTAAAAGTTTAACTTTATCTAAGTCGCTATCTTTACTTTTTACAATTTCTAACAAATCCATATACCTAACTGGATTAAAGAAGTGAGTAATACAAAAGTCTTTTTTATCTTCACTAGATAATTTTTCAGACAAAACACTAATAGGTATTGAAGATGTATTGGAGCTTACAACAGATTCTTTTTTTCTATTTTTAAAAATTTTCTCATATATATTATGTTTGATGTCAATTCTTTCTACAACTGCTTCTACAATCCAGTCTGCTTTTGATACAACATCAAAGTTATCTTCAATATTTCCAACAAGAATATTATTTAATTTCGACTTATCAATTAAAAGAGGTGGTCTTGATTTGCCTATTCTCTCTTTAGCTTTCTGGCTAATTTCAGTTGTTAAATCTAGTAATGTCACTGGAATATTAGCATTACATAAATGAGCAGCAATACCACTACCCATTGTTCCTGAACCAATCACAACTACATTGTTTATTTTCATAAATGATGTCTGTTATAGTAAATTAAGTGATTGTATGAAATAAAATAAATAACTCATACATTCTGTAAATTTTTTAATTCATTTATTTTTATATGACATCTGATAGCATTTCCATTTTCACCTATCTGCCAGGGAGGGACCTCTTTGTTACATATGTCTCCAAGTTTTCTTGGACATCTTCCCTGAAAAGAACAGCCTTTTTCTGGTGGTTTTTCCTCAACTATATCTTCTGCGACTAATTTAGGCTTTATGTCTGGGTCTGGTTCTAGAACTGCTCCCAACAATACTTCAGTATATGGATGGGATGGGTAGTTGTAAACATTTTGTGATGGGCCTATTTCACATAATCTTCCTTGGTAAAGAACTGCAACTCTATCACTTATAGCTCTAACAACTGCTAAATCATGAGATACAAAAATGTATGTTGTTCCTAAATCTTCTTTAAGCTTTTGGAGTAAATTTAATACTGCAGCCTGAACGGAGACATCCAATGCAGATGTAACTTCATCGCATAAAATTATATCCGGTTTTGCTGCAAACGCCCTTGCAACAGCAACTCGTTGTTTTTCCCCACCAGATAATTGTCTTGGATATCGTGACATGTAGAATTCACCTAATCTAACCTTTTTTAAAAGATCGATTATATTTTTTTTCAATTCATTACCTGTCAAATTAAAATAAAGTTTAAGTGGTTGGGATAAAATCTGCTCAACCGTATGATTGGGGTTTAAAGACTCATCTGGATTTTGAAATATTAGTTGTATTGCCCTAAGATCATTTGGATCTCTCAGCTTCAAATCAGAAGATAAAATACGTTCATTAATAAATTTTATCTGACCATCTTTAGTTTTTAGTAGCCCAGCAATTGATTTAAGTATTGTAGATTTACCACTACCCGACTCCCCAACTAATGCAATAGTTTCTCCTTTATTAATATCTAAATTTATGTCTTTAACAGTTGGGTTTTCATCTGAAATTTTATTTAATAATTGATCAAAAAATTTTTGCTTAGCATAAGTGATCGAAACATTTTTTAAATTTAAAACATTATTATTTTTCTGAACAGTTTCCTTTTTAGTAATAGTAGAATGATGTAATTTATTTTCTTGTATTAGATCCTTATGATTAAAACATCTCACACTTGTATCTAAATTGTTCAAATATTCTAATTCTGGAGAGTTATTCTTACATTTATCGCTAGCAAGATTGCATCTTTCATAAAAACTACAACCATCACTAATACTCCCAGGTTGAGGTTGGCTTCCAGGCATTGAATCTGGCAAACCTGTAAGGGATAGTTTTGGAATAGATTTTAATAAACCAAATGTATAAGGATGAATTGGTTCTTTTAATATTTTCCTTGCTGGTCCTTCTAAAACTATTTCCCCTGCGTACATTACAACTATTCTATCACTTACTTGGGCGATAGCTCCAAGGTCATGACTAACATAAATCATCGACGTTCCAGTATCTTTTGCAATAAATCTTAAGAGTTCTAACACGTGGGCCTGAGTTGTTACATCAAGACCTGTTGTAGGTTCGTCTAATAAAAGCAAGTCTGGTTTCCCAGCTAAAGCCATTGCAACAGCAACTCTTTGTTGTTGACCTCCAGATAGTTCGTGTGGATAACGAAATGCCATTGTCTCTGGTGATGGCAATCTAACTTTATTTAATAATTCAGAAATTTTTTTATCTCTCTCATTTTTATTTAAATCAGTATGTAATTTAAGTGCTTCATCTATTTGATATCCAATTTTTAAATTTGGGGTAAGTGCCTGACCTGCATTTTGAGGTATCATCGCAATCTTTCTGCCTCTAATTTTTTCCAACTGACGACTATTCATCTTTAATAAGTCTTCAGATTTAAAAATACACTCTCCTTCAAGGGCAAATAGCCCTTGTTTTATATAACCCATCATAGCTAAAGCTAAGGTGCTTTTGCCTGAACCAGACTCCCCTACAATACCAACAGTTTCTCCTTTTTTTATATTAGTGGTTACATTTCTAAGAATAGAAATTTGTTTACCTGTTTGGCTATTAAATCCAATCGATAAATTTTTTACACTTTCTATTATTTCGCTCATTTATACAGGTGCTTTAGTTGATCGATCAATTCCTAATGCCTTTGCAAATGCATCAGCAGTTAAATTGATGCCAATAATTAAAGAGCTTAATCCTACAATTGGAGCTATTACTGACCAATATGCAAATGACATTAGTCCTCTCGCATTCGATATCATCAAACCCCAGTCTGGTGTTGGAGGGCTAACACCAAAACCTAAAAAAGATAATGAACTAAAACCTAATAACATCCATGACCATCTCATTGCCCCTTCAACTAATATTGCATCTCTAACATTTGGGATAATTTCATTCCATATAATAGACATATTACTATGACCTCTAGCTCTAGCTGAAACTATAAAATCTTTGGCAATGACATCATGTGTGGCTGCTCTTGCGACTCTAACAATTCCTTTACCATAAAAAAAACCTAGAGCAGGTATTAATACTTGGGTAGATGTTCCTAAAAGAGAAACAATTAACAACATTGCAAGTATCCATGGAATTGATAGAAATGCATCTACAACTCTCATAACTACATCGTCAATTTTTCCTCCAACTAATCCACAAAAGATACCTAATAGACCTCCCCATAAAAGAGCAATTAGCGAACCAAAGAAAGTAACAGTAAGTGCAGTTCTGCCACCTAGTATGGTTCTTGTAAAAACATCTCTCCCTAAACTATCTGTCCCAAACCAGTGTTCAGCTGAAGGTGCAAGCAGCATTGTATTTGGACTAATCGCTTTGTAATCATAAGGTGCAATATATGGACTCATTAATGCTAATAATATATGAAATATAAGAATTGAAAGTCCAATAAAACCTGAAGGCTTTGAAGCCATAGTTTTTAAAATTTCTAAAACTTTTTCAAAGTTATTTTTTTGTTTATTATTTGTTGCTAAATCACTTTGCATATTATTTTTTTATTTGTAAACTTTTTAGTCTTGGGTTGAGCATTAATGTCATTAAATCTGCAATTAAATTGATACCAACATAGATTGATGCAAGTATTATTGCTAACGCTTGAACAACTGGTAAATCTCTATTAGAAATAGATTCTATTACCAATCTTCCTAGTCCAGGGTAATTAAAAACAACCTCAGTCACTACCACACCACCTAATAACCATGCTATAGTTAATGCCACAACATTTATTGCTGGTAATAATGCATTTGGTAAAACATGTCTGAAAACCATTTTCCAATAAGGGACACCTTTTAAAGTCGCCATTTGTACATAATCACTTGCCATTACTTGAATGACGCTTGAACGAACCATTCTTGCCATGTGTGCTGTCATTATCATTGATATAGCAACAACAGGGAGAATAATGTTTGAAAGTAATTCATAAAATGTTGCATCAGATGGAATAATCACAATTCCAGGCAACCATCCAAGCCAAATAGCAACGATTAAAATCAACAATGTAGCACTAATAAATTCTGGAATAGTCATTGAAAATATTGTTATTGTTGAAATTATAATATCTGGAAGCTTATCTCTCCAAAGAGCAGTGATAATCCCCAATACTATGGCTAGTGGAATTCCAATAAGTATTGAAACGGAGGCTAAAACTAGTGAATTTTTTACTCTAGGTCCAAGTACCTCATTTATAGGCATTTCTCCACTTAGAGAATATCCAAAATCACCTCTGACAACATTAGCAGCCCAATCTAAATACCTTTGATATGATGGAATATCTAATCCAAGTCTTTTTACACATGCATCAAGAGCAGGGCCATATGCTTCTCTCTCTAAATAAGTAGTACAAGCGTCTCCTGGTAAAACTTCAACACCAACAAACGTAATTAATGAAACTATAAATAATGTGATAAGTCCTAGTCCAATTCTCTTTAAAATTAATAAAAGCATAAGATTAACTAAAACTTTTTAACAAAAATCAATTAAATAGAAATAAAATAAAGGCCGCTTATATGCGGCCTTTATTTAAATACTTTTAGTCAACTTTGACTTTGTGCCATTGTATAGAAAAGTGGTCTACAGCATCAAGATTTTTAACTTTTGATGATGTTACAACAAGTCTTGATACATGGTATGGGATCATAGTTCCACTTTGTTCCCATAAAGTCATTTGAGCATTTTGATATGCTTTCTTTCGTTTATTGAAATCTAACTCACTTCTAGCATCAGCTAAATTTTTATCAAAGTCAGCATTTTTGAAATAAGATTCATTCCATTTTGCTCCACTATGATATGCTTCATGCAAGATTGTATCTGCAGGTCTTTGATTCCAACGTGTCATTGAAACTGGTTTTTTCATCCAGACTTCATTCCAATAACCTTTTGATGGAACCATTTCAATGTTAACTTTAATTCCAGCTTTAGCAACTTGTTGTTGAACTACTTCTGCAATTGTAGGCCAAGTTGGTTCTAATGTTGCAGGGTAAACTGTTAGTTCAACTCCGTTTGGATATCCCGCTTCTCTTAGTAGATTTTTTGCTTTACTAATATTTTGAGGACAATCCATATTTAAACGGTATTGATCTGATGGCATAACAGGAGTATCGCAAGATACAGTGGCTGCACCACCCATTACTAAATCAACTAGTTCTTGTCTATCAACTGCTAACCTTACTGCTTTTCTTACTTTAGGATTATCAAACGGAGCAGTATCGGTTCTCATAACCATTCCTCTCCAGTTTCCTGTAGGAATTACAGTTGTTGTAAACTTAGAGTTACTATCAAAAATCTTCTTTTGATTGAAAGGAACATATCTGTTCATGTCAATCTGGCCAGTTAAAAGAGCTTGAATTCTAGCTTGGGCGTCTGGAATTGCAATTACATGTATTTCTGCTACTCCCGGTGCGCCTTCCCAATATTCTGGGTTAGCTTTAAGAATTGTTGTTCCCTCTGGGTCAAACTTATCAACCATGAATGGTCCTGTTCCTACTCCAGTTTGACCTATAGTATCACCTGATCCTTCAGGTATCATTCTTAATCTGTAATCAGTTAATAATAATGGAAAATCTGCAAATGAAGTAGATAACTTCATTTTAACTGTATGTTGATTAACCACTTCAATATCTTCTACAACATTTAAACTTTTTCTTACCGGAGATCCGATATCTGGATCTTTTGCTCTCATTAAAGAATATTTTACATCAGGAGCATCAAATGCTGATCCATCATGGAAGTATATTCCTTTTCTTAAATTAAATGTCCACTCAGTTGCATCAGAATTTGCACTCCAATCAGTTGATAATGAAGGTGATGGAACACCATTCATATCAGGTCTGACTAATCGGTTTTGTGTTTTGATGACAACTTGAAATAAACGCCCTTTAGTTATGGCATCTAAGTTAGTATCTTTTCCAAACCCAAGATCATGTGACACTTTAAATACTCCACTTGATGCATTGGCAATAGAAAAAGATAAAATCAGAGACATAAATGTCGCTGAAAAAACTTTAAGTATGTATTTCATAAGTTCCCTCTTTTTCTTAAGTTGTTTAAATAATTAAAAAGATAACAATTCCAGAACTAGATAACAACATGCAAAATGTAGTGATTCATCTACTAATTGAATAGATATTTTAATTAATATACACTTTTTTATATATATAAATGCAAAACGATTTAAACAAAGTCAGATTTTCGGTCAAACCTTTAAAAGTAAATAACAACAAAGTTGTTGAGCTTGCTAGAACTGTTGGGATACATCCATTAGCTTACCAAGAACTTCCTTATGACCCTGAATATTCTTTTTATGCAGGAAGATTAAATCCTGAAGTATTATCAAATGCTTCTGCAGATGAAATGTATTGGAAAGTTAGGCAAGAAGTTATATTTCGTCATACTGGAGAACATCCTTATGAAATTTCAGGTCCAGATGCTGAAAAACTTTTACAAAAGATATTCACTCGAGATATTTCTAAAGTAAAAGTAGGAAGATGCTCTTATCAATTTGCTTGTTATAGTGATGGAGGGATGATTACAGATGGAGTTTTACTCAGACTCGAAGAAAACAAATTTTGGTTTGCACAAGCAGATGGTGATCTATTTTCATGGTACAAAGCTCATTCTGATAATCTTAGAGTGAAAATATCCGATCCAGATGTTTGGGTTAGTCAAGTTCAAGGTCCAAATTCTATGAAGCTTCTAAAAATATTAACAAAAGAAACTTTTCCTGAAAAATGGAAATATTTTGACTGGAAAGAAGTAACAATATTAAATGAAGAAGTAATTATAAGTAGATCTGGTTTTAGCAATGAACTTGGATGGGAAATTTATTTTAGAAAAAGTAATAATACTGAAAAAATCGGTGATTATATATTTGAGGAAGGAAAAAAAATGGGGATGATACTTACGGGTACGCCTGGTTTTAGATGTAAAAGAATTGAGTCAGGATTGTTGTCAGCTGGTCAAGATTTTACATATCACACAAATCCTTACGATGTAGGTTTAGGAAAATATGTTGATTTAAAAAAAAATTATTTTATTGGAAAATCAGCTTTAGAAACGGCCGATAAAGATAAGAGATGCTGGGGGATAAGAGTAGAAAATGGAACGGCTTTAAAAGGATCTTATATAAAATTAAATAGTGAAATAATTGGTAAGGTTACTTCAAGTACCTGGTCTCCTTTTCAAAAATGTGGTGTTGGTATAGTTTTATTGAATAACACAAAACATAAGCCAGGAATAATTGTAGATGTTGATTGCAATGACAACAAGACTCACAAAGGTGAAATATGTACGCTACCAATGTATGATTTTAAAAACGAAATTGTACGAGGTCTAAAAACTGATATTCCAAAAGGTCCTTCCCCGTGGTCAGGAATAAAAAAAAAATAGTAGTAGTAGGTGGTGGTGGATTTACACATAAGTCTGACAAAGATTTAGACGATTTTGTATTAAATCAGGTTAATAAATCAGACATAGAAATTGGTTTTTTGCCCACAGCTAGTGATGATAATATTGAAAAAACTGATCTTTTTTACCAAAGATTTCAATCTAAGAATTTAAAATTATCTCATTTTAATCTTTGTTCAGGTGTAAATGGATTTGATGAATGGATGTTAAAAAAAGATTTAATTTATATTGGGGGTGGCAACACATTCAAAATGATAGAATTGTGGAAAAGATATAATCTTGTTGAAATATTTAAAAAAGCATACGAAAAAGGAATAATTTTAGGTGGCGTAAGTGCAGGTGGGGCATGTTGGTTTGATTGGATACTGTCAGACTCTATGAACAAAAGTTTAAGTCCCTTAAGAGGTATAAGTTTATTATCAGGTAGTTGCACCCCACATGCTTCGGATAATAATAGACTTGAGCAATTTGTTATTGATATTAAAAATGAAAATTTACCTGAAGGATTAGCTATAGATGATGGTGTAGCTGTGCTTTTTATTGACGGAATACCTTCTGAGGTTTATTCTTCAAGAATTAATCATGATGCTTATTATGTAAACAAACATGATAAGGTTAGCTTAAAAACGCATATTAAAAATTTAAATGGATAAAATTACAGCAAGTAAAAAAATTTTTAGCATTGAAGATGCTAAGAAGCTATCAAGAAAAAGACTGCCTAAATTAGTGTACGATTTTATAGATGGTGCATCTGGTGATGAAAAATTATCTGAAATAAACAGTAATGCTCTAGATCAAATACGATTAGAACCTAGAGTTTTAAGAAATGTTGAAGAAAGAAAATTAAAAAAAAATATTCTAGGATTTGATTATGATTATCCTTTTGGATTTGCTCCAATGGGAATGACAAATCTCTCATGGCCAGGTGCTGACTCTATGTTGGCAAAAGAAAGTGCAAGAAATAATATACCAACATGTGTATCAATGGCGTCGACCACTACTCTAGAAAAAATGTATGAACTTTCAGAAGGTCATTCATGGTTACAGCTCTATATTTTTCAAGACGAAAGTTTTGTAATGGAGCTACTTGAAAGAGCTGAAAAAACTGGTTATGAGGTTGCTATTCTTACTGTCGATGTTCCAGTTTTATCAAGAAGAACAAGAGATGATAAGAATGGTTTTTCATATCCTTTTAAAATTGGACCTAAACAATTTTTTGATTTTGCAACCCACCCTCTTTGGTCAATTTCAACATTACTGAAGGGAATACCAAAACCAATGAACTATGTAACATCAAAAAGTGGAAGTGGTATTTTTAAGAGAAAAGAAAGTAGAGGCAAAACAGATTGGGAAACCTTAAAAAGAGTTAGAAATAAATGGAAGGGTAAGTTAATCATTAAAGGAGTAATGTCTTCGGACGATGCTGTTAAAATTAAAGAAATGGGTGCTGATGCAATTCAAGTTTCAAATCACGGAGGTAGACAGCTAGATAGTGCATCTGCAGCAATAAATATTTTACCATTTATTAGAGAGGCTGTAGGAAATAGTTTTCCTATTATATTTGATAGTGGAATAAGAAGTGGAAGTGATATTGTGAGATCATTAGCTTTGGGTGCAGATTTTTCAATGATTGGAAGACCTGTTATGTATGCAATGGGTGCTGATGGCGCAAATGGATTGAGAAGAATAGTTGATATAATTAAAGAAGAAACCAGTACAACACTAGGGTTGGTTGGATTAAACGATATTAATGAGGTTTCTTCTGATATAATCGAGCAAAAACTTTTTATGAACACAACTTATTAAAATGGAAAAAAAAATTAGAGGTGGAGCATTAATAGCAAGAGCTTTAAGAGATAAAGGTATTGATAAAGTTTTTACTTTATCTGGTGGATTTTGTAACCCTGCAATAGAAGGTTTCATGGAATGCCAAATAGATGTTATTAACTGTCCTCATGAGCAAATAGCTGGGCACTTTGCTGATGGTCATACAAGGATTACAAGGAAACCATCTGTATGTTTGGTTGGCCCAGAAGGATTTGCAAATGCAGTTCCTTCGATGATGGAAGCCTGGGGAGAAAGAACACCAATAATTTACATCACTGGGTCAAGCAGTTTAAAAAGACAAGGCTCAGGTGGCTTTAAAGAAATCGATGATGTTGCAATAGCAGCTCCTCTTACAAAATATAGCGCAAGTATTACTGATGGAACAAGAATTAGAGAATTTGTAGACAAAGCTTACAGAATTGCAACAAATGGATATCCAGGTGCTGTGCATTTAAGTTTACCAGTTGACATAATGTTTTCCTCTTTTGAAGAAAATGCAGGACTAGAAGAAAGGCCATTTTCACATAAGCCAAAACCAATTTTAAAAGCTTGGCCTGATCCCACCGATCTTTCAAAAATATTAGAGCTAGCATGCAATGCAAAAAAACCTGTTATTATTGGTGGACATGGGGTTTGGTGGTCTAAATCTGAGAAAAACTTAGAAGCAGCAGGAAAAAATTTATTGATTCCCATATTTAATGTTCCTTATCATCAAAAACTTCTTGGTGAAGAGGTGGATGCGTATATGGGCTTAGCAGATATACACCAATATCCTCCTTCAGAGTTTGCGTTACATAATTCTGATTTAGTATTAATGATTGGAGCAAGATTAGATAACCAAATGAATTTTGGCAATCCTCCCTTCATACCAAAAACGACAACCTTAGTTTGTATTAATGGTTCTCATGAAGAGGTTGAATTTAATAGAGCGGCAGATCACAATCTCTTGTGTGATCCAGGAGTTTTTTTAGATACTTTAAGTAATTTAAAAAAAAACAACAAATGGGTTTTAGGAAATGCATGGTTTGATGAAAATAAAAACAAAAAAAATAGTTGGGTAGAAAAATATTTAAACGATCTAAAAGTTGAAGCTGAGACAACAAAAAAAAATGGTGGTAAAATTCACCCATTACAACTCGCTTTAGATGTTCAAAGTGTAATGGATGAAAAAGATTGGCTAGTTATTGATGGTGGTAATACACATTTTTGGTCAGAGATAGCTATAAACTTGGCAGGAGCTCAAGGTAAAAAGTTAGGTGGAATTTTACATCCAGGTACATTTAGTATGCTTGGAGTTGGAGTATCTTTTGCCTTATCAGCAAAAAATAATAATCCAAATTCAAATGTTATTTTAATTAGTGGAGATGGTGCTTTTTTGTCTGGAGGTATGTCAATAGAAACAGCATTTTTTGAAAAAAAACCAATTGTTGTGGTAATTGATAATAACGGTGGGTTAGCATCAATTGGTCAACAACAAGAAAGATTATTTGAAAGTGGAAAAAGAGTAGCAACCGATTTTAGAGATATTCCTTTTCATACAATATTTGAGGGCTTTGGAGGATTTGGAGAATTAGTAACAAAAAGAGAAGAATTGGGCCCAGCTTTGAAAAGAGCCATTGCAAGTGGTAAAACAGCGTGTGTTAATGTAAAAGCTAAACCAGTATTAAGTCCAATTGTTGCGGCAGTTGCTAGTAAAAGAGAGAAATCATCAATAGAATAAATGGCAAAATTTTCCTCACATATACTTAATGGTTCAGATGGAAGTCATGCCAGCGACATCAAGATAAAAATTTATCAGATACTTTCATCTAAATCAAAAAAACTTTTTTTAAATACAAAGACAGACATAAATGGTAGAATAAATGAAATTTTTAATCTTAATAAAAAAGATTGTGAATGTAATTATGAAATGGTTTGTGAGATAGGAGAATACTTTAAAAAGAAAAGGGTTGTGAGTGAAATAGTTATAAAATTTAAAATGATAAATAACAAAAGAAATTACCATCTGCCTATTATAATTTCTCCAAACAGTTATACAGTTTGGTGGTCTAAATAAATTATGGCTTCTTTAGTTCATAGTAAAATTAAGACTAAACTAAATATGTCTAGAAGAATTAGAAGAACCCCTTATACAAAAAGAGTAGAAGAGTGTGGTGTTACTGATTTTACAGTTGTGAATCATATGCTTTTGCCCAAGGGATTTCAAAAATCTGTTGAAGATGATTATTGGCATTTAAATGAATACGTTCAATTGTGGGATGTTTCATGTCAAAGACAAGTTCAAATTTCGGGACCTGATGCTAGTTTATTAGTTCAAAAAATGACGCCAAGATCATTAAAAAATATGGAGACAGGTAAATGCTTTTATATACCAATGATTGATGAAAATGCTGGAATGATTAATGACCCAGTTTTATTAAAGTTAGATGATGATATGTTTTGGATTTCAATTGCAGACTCGGACATACTTTTGTGGGCAAAAGGTATTGCAGTAGGTTTAAACTTAAATGTTAATATAAAAGAACCAGATGTATATCCACTTGCTGTTCAAGGGCCTAAGGCTGAAGATTTAATGGCTTCAATATTTGGCGAAGATATCAGGAAATTGAAATTTTTTAATTTTAAAGTATTTGATTTTTTGGGAACTAAACAGATAATCGCAAGATCAGGTTATAGTAATCAAGATGGTTTTGAAATTTATTTTAAATGCTTTGAGGAATATTTTGATAAAAATGAAATGGGAGAAAAAATCTGGGATATAATATGGAAAGCTGGTAAGGAATTTAATATTGCACCAGGATGTCCTAATTTAATTGATAGAATTGAAGCGGGTCTCTTATCTTATGGAAATGATTTTACTAAAGACAATAATCCACTTGAATGTAACTTGGAAAAATATTGTAAAAACGAGTCGGAACACGATTATATTGGTAAGAAGGCATTAAAAAATATAAAAACAAACGGCATTCAACAAAGATTAAAAGGTATTATGTTTGAGGGAAATAATTGTCCACCATGCTCGATACCTTTTCCAGTTTATTCAAAAAATAAAAAAATAATTGGTAAAGTTACCTCAGGTATCTATTCACCAAAATTCAAAAAAAATATTGGATTATCTATGATTTTAAATGAGTTTTGTGAAACAGGCACTGAAGTTATAGTTCACACTCCAGACAGCAAGCTTAGAGAAGGTATTGTGTCTTCTTTACCATTTAAAAAATAATAATTAATAGGTATAAAATATTTATGAATAAAGCGGTTATTGCAGGATATTCAAGATCTCCTTTTACAATGGCAAGAAAAGGAGCACTAATTGATGTCAAGCCAGTAAATATGTTTGCTGAGGTTGTGAAGAGCTTAGTTTCAAAATCAAAAATTAATCCAGCTGATATTGAAGATATTGTTGTTGGATGTGCTTTTCAAGTTGGAGAGCAAAGTTTTAATATTGGTAAACTTACAACTTTTTTATCTGGTATGGAGATACATACTTCAGGTATGACTGTTGATAGATGGTGTGGTTCATCAATGGAGGCTATACATGTGGCTGTAGGAAAAATAGCTATGGGAGCAGGAAAAGCATTTGTTTGTGGAGGTGTTGAAAGTATGACAAGAGTGACAACTGGTTTTGAGCCTATACCCTATCCGTACACAGAAAAAGAAAATCCAAATGTTTATTTTTCAATGGGAATCACTGCAGAAAATGTTGCCAAAAGATATAATATTTCTAGAACAGAACAGCAAGAGTTTGCAATTCAAAGCCATCAGAAAGCAAATAATGCTCAACTTAATGGCAAATTTAAAAATGAAATTGTTGCAATTTCTGGATGTGCTGAAGATGGAAATATTCGTCCTAAAAGTAGTCAAGAAACTTTAGATGGATTAAAACTTGCGTTTGATCAAGAAGGAACTGTCACAGCAGCAACATCATCACCACTTACAGATGGAGCAGCTGCAACGCTAATATGTGAAGAAAATTTTGCTAAAGAAAATAATTTAGATATTTTAGGTAGAATTGTTGCAACCGGAGTTAAAGGATGTGAGCCGGATGTAATGGGGCTTGGACCAATTGGGGCAACAAAAAAAGCATTAGAAAGAGCAAATTTATCAATTAATGATATTGATATAGTTGAAATTAACGAGGCGTTCGCATCTCAGTCAATTGCATGCGTCAAAGATCTTGGGATTGACCAAAATAAAATAAACTTAGATGGTGGTGCATTAGCATTAGGTCATCCACTCGGTGCTACAGGGGCAAGAATTACCGGGAAAGCAGCCGATTTACTTAGACGTGAAGATAAAAAATATGCTCTGTCTACACAATGTATAGGCTTAGGAATGGGTATAGCAACTATAATAGAATCGGTTAATTAATTATCTATTAATTCCTCTTAAACGTTCAGATCTTCTTCTCAATAATTCAGCACTTATGAGTATTAATGTTGATAAAACAATTAGACATGTAGCAACAGCAAGAATTGTTGGGCTTAATTGTTCTCTCAATCCTGTCCACATTTGAACTGGAATAGTCGTGTTTTCAAGTCCTGCTAAAAATAAAACTACTACAACTTCATCAAAGGAGGTTACAAAAGCAAATAAACCACCAGATATTACTCCTGGTAAAATTAAAGGAAGGGTAACTTTCATAAATGTATTTACTGGATTACTACCTAAACTAGCTGCTGCTCTTGTAACGCTATGATCAAAGCCTGATAAAGTTGCGGTAACAGTAATTACAACGAAAGGTGTTCCTAGAATTATATGAGCTAGAACTATTCCTGTATGTGTTGCTGCTAAACCAGCCTTTGCCATAAAGAAAAATATTGCAACACCAGATATGATAAGTGGAACAATCATTGGTGAAATCAAGGTTGCCATTATTATACCTTTAAAAGGCATATGTCTGCTACTCAATCCTAATGCAGCTACGGTCCCTAAAATTACTGACCCCAAAGTTGCAAATATAGCTATAATAAAACTATTTTTAGCAGCAAGGCCCCATGGATTTTTAGTTCCATAGACCATATCCTTGTACCATCTTAGAGAAAAAGCATCTGGGTCTAAATTCTTCATTCCTTCTGAAAAAACAAGAAATTCTTCAGCATTAAAAGAAAGTGGGAAAATAACAAACAATGGTGCTATAAGAAAAAAAAATACGAAGGTGCATATGGCAATATAAAAATAATGCCAAATTCTATATCTAGTTTCTGTATACTTTGGTAACGCCATACTAACCTAATTTAATATTATCAACTCCAACTAATTTATTATAAAGCCAATAGATAACTAAAACTCCACCTAACAACATTAGTCCCATCGCTGAAGCAAAACTCCAATCTAAAGTTGACTTCATATGATAGGCAATTTGGTTACTAATTAATGTTCCTGAAGCACCCCCTACTAAAGCTGGAGTAATGTAGTAACCAATTGCAAGAATAAAAACTAAAAGGCACCCTGCACCTATTCCAGGTATTGTTAATGGGAAGTAAACTTTCCAAAACGCTACAAAAGGTGTTCCACCTAATGATTTTCCAGCTCTCATTAAACTTGGCGAGATGGTTTTCATCACACTATAAAGAGGTAAAACCATAAATGGCAATAAAATTTGTGTCATTGCAACATAAGTTCCAACTTTATTGTACATCATCTCCGGTCTGTTATCGTCTGCTACAAGTCCTATAATTACAAAGAAATCATTAACCACACCTTGTTGTTGAAGTAATATCATCCAGCTTGCAGTTCTGACTAATAATGAAGTCCAAAATGGAAGAAGAACACATATCATTAGTAAATTACTGTATTTCATTGGAAGTGTTGCTAACAAATGAGCTATTGGATAACCCATTAAAAAACAGAATATCGTAACAAAAAAAGCAACCTCTAAAGTTCTTAACCATAAAATTCTATGTATTCTTCTGTCTTCGCTAACTTGTACAATTTTATTATCCTCATTTAGATACATATCCATAGCTTTTAAATATTTTGCAGATGTGTAAGGAGGAGCAGTTCTTTTAATTGCTTGCCAATATTCTACATCTCTCCATCTCTTATGAACTTTCATTATTTGTTCTTTAATATTTTGAGTTTCGTCAATTTTATTTCTTTTGACCTGTCTGAATAATTTTTTAACAACCGAAGTAAAACCATTTTTTTCTTTATTAAGTCTTTGAGCCAATTTTCCATGTTCTTTTTTTTCAACAAGAATTTTAAAGTCAGATAAAAATGAAGCAAACACTTCCTCTGAAGGAAGTTCTTTACCATCCCATTGCTCCATTGATTTAAAAGTTTTGGGGAGCATATTTGTTATCATTTTGTCATCTATGCTTCGAGTAAACATTTCACCGATTGGAAAAACGTAAGTGATTATTAAAAATAATAATAATGGCGCAACAAGTAAAAAGGCTTTAATTTTATTTTTTCTTTCAGCTTTTTTTAAGCTGATTTCTAGTGGAATACCGTCAGTTGTTAATATTTGTTTTGTTTCGCTGCTCATAAATAAAAAGGGCGACTATTAAAGTCGCCCTATATATATTATATTATACTAGTCTTTTATAGTTTTTTTATAGACCAGCTTTCATAGCTTCCCACTTCTCACCAAGTTCTGTTCCGTTATCAGCCCAGAAAAATGGATCAACTAAAAAGTATTTTTTAGTATTTGAAGGAGCAGTTGGCATTTGTGGCATCATTTCAGTTTTACCATCTTTGTACCAAGGCTCATTTGCTTTGATAATTTCTAAAGACGATAATCTGTATGGAGCATATGCAATGTATTTAGCACTTCCTGCTAACATTTCAGTGTTAGTCATCATTGCCAGAGCTTTTTTAGCATTTGCTTCATCTGGTCCACCTTTAACAAGTGCGAAATATTCATAGTCAAGACCTTGTCCATCCCATACTTGTTTAATTGGAGCACCTTCACCAATTTCTGCATTGAAAAATCTTCCATTCCAACCAGTTGCCATAACAACTTCACCAGATACTAGTAATTCTGGCGGTTGAGCACCTGCGGACCAGAATACACATCCACCATTTGGATCTGTGCAAAGATCTTTGATTTTTGCCATTGCTCTGTTAACTCCAGCTTCTGTTTCTAGTAATTTGTAGATTTCAGATCCACCTTTACCCATGTAAACTCCATCACCAGCTAATGCGATTTCTAGGTTTGTTAGAGCTGATTTGTAAATAGCTCTTTTTCCTGGAAATTTTTTAGTGTTGAAGAAATCTTTTATAGTCGATGGTGTGCCGTCAACATTGTTTACGTTGTAAGCATAGTTCCATGAATATAGAATATTTCCTACTGCACATGCGCTTGGCATAGGAGCAAAGAAGTCTTCACTTGCAGGAGTTCCATCTGGAGCTGCTGGGAAGTCTTTGTCAAAATCGAATTCAACAAAAATTCCTTCGTCACACCCGTTAATAGTATCAAATGCAAATACATCGATAATATCCCAAGTAATAGCACCTGCTTCTTTTTGAGCTTTAATCTCAGATAATCCTCCTGAATAGTCAACCCAGTTGATATCTACACCAAGTTTAGAAGCAGTTGGATCACCGTACCCTAGCTTTTGTGACTCTGTGTAAGCTCCACCCCAAGATGCGACTGTTACCGCAAATGCAGATGTAGTTACTGAAAGAGCAAAAGAAAGAGCAAGTAATAATTTACTTATTTTTTTCATTTATCCTCCGTTTAAACGTTATTATAAATTAATTTATATATATTAAGTACAACAAAAACGATATTCAGAGTCAACAGGCCATTTTGCTGATGGAATACTATATATTTGTTAAATTATTTAGGATCTAGAGCTCTCGCGTCTTGGCTATTCCAACCAACCTTAATCTCATTACCTAATTTTAAATCTAGTTCATTTGAACTGTTTGGAACTTTTAAAATAAATTCTTTATTTCCTAACAAATCTAAGCGAACTCTTGTGTGGTCGCCATGGTAAATTACTTCCTCAATTTTACCAATTTGACTATTATCCATTTTATTTTTTGGATTTATTAAAGCTCTTTCAGGTCTTATAGAAACAGTTGTTTTATCTCCTTTAGATTCAACTGAAACAGGATTGGCTAAAATTTCACCTTTGTTTAATTTTACTTTACAGACATCTTTAGAAATATCCACGACCTCACCACCAAAAGTGTTATTTTCTCCAATAAATTCTGCAACAAATGAATTAACTGGTTCTTCATAGAGTTTATCGGGACTTGAAAGTTGCTGAACTTTTCCATCGTTGAATACAGCTATTCTATTTGACATAGTCAAGGCTTCCCCTTGATCATGAGTAACATAAACGACAGTAACTCCAATATTTTCGTGAATGTGTTTAATTTCGTATTGCATGCTTTCTCTCAAATTTTTATCTAATGCACCAAGTGGCTCATCCATTAATACTACTGCTGGATCAAAAACTAATGCTCTTGCTACTGCAACTCTTTGTTGTTGTCCTCCAGAAAGTTGTGCGGGCATTCTACTTTCGAAACCTGATAATGAAACCATTGATAAAGCTTTATCTACTTTTTTTTCTATTTCATCTTTTTCAATTTTTCTTACTCGTAGAGGAAATGCTAAATTTTCAAATACTGTCATATGAGGAAACAAAGCATAATTTTGAAAAACCATTCCTATTCCTCTCTTATGAGGAGGAATATTTGAAATAGGACTAGAATCTAAATAAATTTCACCATTGGTTGGTGTTTCAAATCCAGCTAACATCATTAGACAAGTTGTTTTTCCTGAGCCAGATGGTCCAAGCATTGTAATAAATTCTCCCTCGGAAATATTAAGATTTAAATCTTTTACAACCAAGACTTTGCCATCATAACTTTTATCTACTTTATCAAATTTGACGAATTCTGTATTTTTTGACATGAATAATGTTTAAAACATTTAAGAAGTTTATTTTCAATAGCTAATAGTTCTTTATATGCAATTCTTTTGGAAAATTACAGAATAATTCACAACCTTTATCAGTAACTCGTATTGCTTCAGATGCTTCTACTCCCCAATCATCAAACTGCATTACTGCAATCATGTGAAAACAAACATTTGGTTCAAGCACAGTCATATCTCCTTTATAAATATTTAAAGTATGCTCTCCCCAATCTGGTGGATATCCAATTCCTATTGAGTAACCTGTTCTTGATTTTTTTTCGATACCATATTTATCTAAAATTTTCCAAAAAGCTTGTGCAACATCATTTGCTGTATTTCCAGGTTTAGTAGCATCAATACCTGCTTGTAAAGCTTCAATAGTTTTATTCATTGTATCAACTTTTTTTTGATCCGGTTTACCTAATAAAATTGTCCGAGCCATAGGTGCGTGATATCTTTTATAAACACCTGATAGTTCAATTATAGTTGCTTCACCTTCAACAAATTTATCTTGAGTTGCTGTTAAATGTGAAGCAGATGTACCTTTGCCAGTTGGAAGGAGTGTTGCAATACTTGAATATTCACCCCCAAATTCTTCAGTACCATAAAATAGAGATTTTTGAATTTCTCCGACAGCATCGCATTGTCTTGTACCAGGTGCAATTACTTCTATTGCAGTTTGCATTCCTTTTTGGGAAATTAAAGCAGCAGACTTCATATAATTTATCTCTGCATTAGATTTAATTAATCTAGCCCAATTAACTAGTCGATCACAATCAATAATGTTTGCATTAGGTAATCCCTGTTTAATCTTTTCATAACAAAAAGCTGTAAAATAATGAGCATCCATTTCAACTCCAACGGACAGTTTATCCCATTTTTTTTCTTTAATTACTTTAGTCAAGTAATCATAGGGATGTTTTGGCCAAGTATGAATATAACTCTCATCATAAACAATAATATTATCTTTACTTAAATAGGTCTTTATGTGCGCCCCGCCTGCGTCTTGGTCTCTAACAAAGCAAATTGGTTCTTTTGAATCAACGTGCACTAATACACATTGAGCATAATAAAATGACCAAGCGTCATAGCCTGTAAGATAATTCATGTTATTTGTGTCATGAGAAATAATTAAATCAATTTTTTTCTCTCTCATCAGAGATTGAACTTTTAATAGTCTTTGTTTGTATTCCTCTTTTGAAAAAGACATAAATTAATCAAACAGTCTTCCAAATCCTTTTACAGATTTATTTTCACCAATGTTTTCTAAAGACTCCCAGATTAAAGCTTGGTTGCTTGAAAGAACTGGTATTCCTAGTCTGTCTTCTAATTTTTGTATCAGTGGTAGAACTGGTAAAGCGGTACAAGATACAAATAAAGCATCTGCTTCACTTACATCTAAATTTATAAGAACATCAAACAGATAATTTTGATCTACTTTACCAATCTCCATATCAGAATGAATATCAAAGTATGAATTTGAAGTAATTTCAAAACCAGATGATTTAAAGTAATCAACAACATCATCATTAACTTTTTTACTATAAGGTGTGAAAATAGAAAGTTTTTTTATATTTAATTTTTTCAATGCTTTCAGAGATGCTGTACTTGGTGTTGAAAGTTTTGCCTCTGGTTTTACTGCTTGTATTTTATTTTTAATATTATCATATCCTGCTGCAATAGTTCCTGATGTACAAGCATATACAACACAGTCTAATTTTTGCTCAGGCAAGATATCTTTTGTAACTTGAGTAATATTCTCCGACATTTTGATTAAATTCTCTTTAGATAAGGGGTTGTAACATTCTATTCTATTTACAAAAAAATCTATTTTTTTATCTTTAATTACACTTATAAAATCTTTTTCAATCACTAGATCGGTTGCTAAAGCGATGAGCCCAATACGTGGATTTTGATTTTTTTCAAACTTTGGTTCTATTTTTTGTGATTTCATAAATATAATATACCATCACTTATTGATTAATCATTAAAATTTAAAAACTGTATCTAATTTCTTGAATGGTAAGAGCAAATAAACGTATAATAAGAAAAATTAATTTTGAAATATAAATGCTCGATAAAAAAAAATTTTATATCAATGGCAAATGGGTTGAGTCAGTAAACAAGAATGAATGTGAAGTTATTAATCCATCAACAGAAGAAGTTTGTGCAATTATAAGTCTTGGAAGTTCTGATGATACAAATGCAGCAGTCAAAGCAGCAAAATCTTCATTTGAGTCTTGGAAAGGAACTTCAAAAGAAGAGAGGTTAAATTTATTAGAAAAATTACTAAAAATTTATAATTCTAGATGGGATGATATGACTGATGCTATTACTACAGAGCTTGGTTGTCCCAAAGATTGGTGTTCAGCTAATCAAACATCTTCTGGTGCAGGTCATATCGAAGACTTTATAAAAAGGTTAAATGATTTCGAATTCGAACCAGGTTTTGATAAGGGATCTACTAATCATATTGTATATGAACCAATTGGAGTTTGCGGATTAATTACACCTTGGAATTGGCCTATAAATCAAATTGCTTTAAAAGTAATTCCAGCTTTTGCTACTGGATGTACAATGGTACTTAAGCCATCTGAAATTGCACCATTGTCAGGAATGCTATTTGCAGAGATGATAGATGAGGCTGGATTTCCAGCCGGAGTGTTTAATCTAGTGAATGGTGATGGGCCTGGTGTTGGAACTGACCTGTCAGGACATCCTGATGTTGATATGGTCTCATTTACAGGATCTACTAGAGCTGGAAAATTAATTACAAAGAATGCTGCTGAAACTATAAAAAGAGTTTGTCTTGAACTTGGTGGTAAAGGTGGCAATATTGTTTTTGCTGATGCATATCCTGATGCAGTTAGAGATGGTATTAGAAACGTAATGAGTAATTCAGGTCAATCATGTGATGCTCCAACTAGAATGCTTGTTGAAAAATCAATTTATAAAAGAGCTGTTGAAGAAGCTGCAGACGAAGCAAATAAAATTAAAGTTGATCTTGCTTCAAAGGCTGGTGATCATATAGGACCTGTAATTTCAAAAACTCAATTTGATAAAATTCAGAGTTTAATAAATAGTGGAATTGAAGAAGGTGCTACTTTAGTAGCAGGTGGTCCTAATAAACCTGAAGACTTAAAGAGAGGTTATTTTATTAAACCGACAGTATTCACTGATGTTAATAATAATATGAGAATTGCTAAAGAGGAAATATTTGGACCAGTATTGTCAATTATTCCTTTTGAAAATGAAGAGGAAGCTATTCAAATTACAAATGACACAGAATATGGATTAGGAAACTATTTACAAACAGAGGATAAAGAAAAGGCAAAAAGAGTTTCAAAAAAATTAAGATCTGGAATTGTGTATGTAAATCATAAAGCAGCTGACTCCGGAACTCCTTTTGGTGGGTATAGGCAATCTGGAAATGGACGTGAAGGTGGAACCTGGGGATTACATGAATATCTTGAAGTAAAAACTATTACTGAATGGAAAAATTAAAATGCTTGGTTATGTAATGGTAGGAACCAATAACCTAGAAAAAGCAATAATTTTTTATGATGAAGTCTTAAAAGTTTTAAATCTAGAGAGAAATTATAAAGATGAAGTTTGTGCTGGTTACACAGAAAAAAATGGTGATGGAAATATAGAGTTTTATGTGACTAAACCTGTCAATATGAAAGAGGCAACTAATGGAAATGGAACGCAAGTTTCATTTATTACATCATCTAGAGATATAGTTGATAAGTTTCATGAGATTGGGCTTATGGCAGGAGGAAAAAGTGAAGGAGCTGGAGGTGAAAGACCAGAAGGTTCTGGGGTTTACTATTCTTATATTCGAGATCTTGATAATAATAAAATTTGTGCTTTCACAAACAATTAATGTCTTACACTTTCATTCAAGAGAAAATTGATCAAGGAAAAATTATTTTACTTGATGGAGGTATAGGTGCCGAGCTTGAAAAAAAGGGCGCTAAAATGGATAAAAACCTTTGGTGTGGAAAATGCTCGGTAGATAGCCCAGGATTTCTAAAAGAAGTTCATGAAAATTATATTGATGCGGGTGCTGATATTATTACAACAAATACTTATGCAACTACTCCAATTTCTCTTAGAAAACATGGATATGAAGACTCAATTGAATTATTTAATAAGCAAGCAGTTCAAATTGCAAAACAAGCAATTGATAATTCAAAAAAAAGCGTTTGTTTAGCAGGAAGTGTTTCGAGTTATGGAAGTTTTCTTAAACTTGGAACAAAGAATATGAAGCCAAGTTTTAATGAACAGATTAAAATTTTATCAAATGAGGGTGTTGATTTAATAATTTTAGAAGCAATGACATCTCAAGCTGAAATTGTGGAGACAATGCTTGAGTGTTCTTTAAATATAAAGTTGCCTGTTTGGCTTTCTATTTCCTGTGTGGTAGATCAGAATACAAAAAATATTACGCTTGGCTATGATGATGTAAATAATAAAACTGAAATTTACGAGGATTTAGAAGAATCGTTAAAAAGTTTTAGTAAATTACATAAAGGGCCAATTTTAATTGCTCACTCAGATATAAAAACAACAAGTGCAGCTTTAGAGACAGCATTAAAACATTATAATGGAGTTATTGGTGCTTACCCTAATAAAGGCTTTTACGAGAAACCAAATTGGAAGTTTGTAGATAATTTTTCACCTAATGATTATTTGGAAGTTGCAAAAAAATGGGTTAGCAAAGGTGTAAAAATTGTTGGCGGTTGTTGTGGTATAGGAGTTGAAGAGATAAAAGCTGTTTCAATTTTGAAGTAATAATATATTGTAAAATTATGAAAACGTTTATTGGTGGTATTGGTTGTTTTTGGGACGAAACTAAATACGATGGTATAAAAGGAATAGTATCTACAGAATGTGGTTACTGTGGAGGCGATGATCCTAATGTTACTTACAAAGCAGTTTGTGGCGGAGATACAGGTCACATAGAAGTAGTTAAAGTTCAATATGATGAAAATATTTTAAGCTATGAAGATATGGTCAGATTATTTTTTAAACTCCATGACTCAACTCAAAAAAATAGACAAGGAACTTATGTAGGAATTCAATATCGTTCTGAAATATTTTATAATAACAAAAATGAAAAAAATACGGCAGAGAAAATTTTAAAAGAAATGAATGAGAAATTAGATGGAAAAGTTACTACAAGGATTACCAAAGAAAAAAACTATTGTAAAGCAGAAGGCTATCATCAAAAGTACGAGAAAAATAAATCTCTTAAGTTTGGATAAAAAATATTAATTTGAAAAAAATTATTTCAGAAAAAAATCCAGAATTAGTTACAAGAAAAGATAATAAAGCTCAATGGAACCTCCCAAATAAAAGAAGGTTGGGTTTTAGAAATTTGTATAAAATTAATAGATATGGAATATACCTTAGATCAGATTTTGTTCTAAAATTAAAAAAAAAAATTAATAAGAGAATTGGTAAATTATCTTCTGTAAAAAAGGTAACTAAAAATAAAGCTTTTTGCTCTCTAATAGTTGGTAAGGATCAGAATATTTTATTCGAGCAGTATGCAAAAGACTTTTCTACAAATCAGCCTCAAACAATTATGTCAATTACAAAAATGTTTATACATTTATTTGTGGGGGAACTAATAGACAGAAAACTAATTAATTTAAATAAGAAAATTTCATTTTACTTACCAAAAATTGGCAGTGGTTATGCAAATGCAAAAGTAAAAGACGTATTAGACATGAACATTGTAAATCTATATAGCGAAGATTATACAAAAGCTTATTCGTCTTCGTTTCTACATGAGCCTGTGGGAGGATGGAGACTACCGATTAAAGGCAAAAATATTCAAAGCCAGGAACAATATTTAAATTCAATAAAATCCTTAAAAAGCAGAGATTTAAAAAATTATACCGATCTGGCGCATTATAAATCAGCTAATACCGATGTTATTGGATTAATTGTAGAGAAAGTAAGTAAAAAAAGTTTAAGACAATGGCTGTTGGAAATAGTTGAAGCAACAGGATTTGAAGAAGGATTGTATATAGGAACAGATAGATTTGGAACACCGTGGATGTCTGGAGGTGGAAGTTTAATTACAAGAGATTTTTTAAGAATGGGTTTACTTTTTTCTAGGTTTGGAAAAGGAATAAATGGAAAAAATGTTGGTTCTAAAACTTTTTTGAGTAAAACTATTAATAGTGAGGGGCCCAAATACATTCAATTATCTAAGGATAAATTTGTCTGTTATGTTAATTCATTAATGAAATGCGGTAACTGGATTGGTCACTCTGGGTATGGAGGCCAATTTTTAGGAATAAATTTGAAAACAAAAGTTGTTGCTGCATTTTTTTCTGTCTTAGAGACTAAATCCGCAACAAATGAAAAATATAAGAAAGATATGGTAAATATGATAGACCAAATAATTAGTAAAGATTACTAAATTAAGAAAATTTTGTTATCAAGGATTTTAAATGTTTATCTGTAACTCCACAACAACCCCCGATAATTTTTACCTGATCATCTATTAGCTCAGAACACTTATCAACAAATTCAATTTCATTTTCAGTTATTAATGCTTGCATAGTACTAGTGTCAAATTTATGAATTTCTGGATAGAACATAATTGGCCCATTCCAATTTGATTTTAAAACTTTCATTCCCTCTTTTGTATCAATAAACCAACTATGCATTATGCCATAAACATCTCCACCAATAGATTTGAGTGAATTAATTATTTCAGCAAAATTTATAATTTTATCTTCAGGAAGGAATTTTGGCTCATCAGGATATTTTAAAGGGTCATATATAATAGATCTCTCTTTTTCTGCTCTAAAATTTCTACCTACCACGGCTTCATCAAATTTACTTATGCAGCAACTTAATCCAACCCAGACAGGCAATTCTGTTTCCAAAGCTGCATTTAGCAAAATTTTAGCGTGATCAATATCTAAAAGCATTTCAAGAATAAGCACTTCGACTCCCTCTTCTTTTAATACTTTCGCTTGTTCTTTATAATTTTTTTCTTCTTTTGCAAATGATGGTACAAATTTTGTGTCAGGTCTAAATTCATTTTTAGCCAAAGCTAAATATGTTGACATACTTCCAGCAATTTTAATTTTTTTTCCAGAATTTTTGACTGCTTGTCTTGCTAACTTAACTGTATCAATGTTAATTTTTATTGTCTGATCTCCTAAGTTTGATGGCTCGAGACAATGTCTTGCAGTTCCAAAAGAGTTGGTTGTTATCATATCGCATCCTGCATTTATATGACTTTCGTGTACTTTGATTACTATTTCTGGTGAGAAAACATTTGCTAAGCCAGAAAATGCTGGCCCCATTGTTCCACCAAGTCTCTGAATTTCTGAGCCTGTTCCGCCATCTAAGAAGACTTTTTTTTTTGATTTCAATAATTCATTAATATCCATTATGCTAATTTCTTTTCTGACTTTGGAACATATGCAACTTCAATTACACCACCAAGAATTATTAGAACACTTCCTAGTGTTTCTCTCCAGCCAAAAGGTTCATTTGTTAAAATACTAGCACTAACAACGCCAACAATTATTTCAGCTAAAAATAAAATAGATGATAAGCCGGCTCCTAATTTACTTGGAGCCCAAAATATTATTACCCCTGTAGGTATGAAATAAAATATCGAAATAAGTAATAAAAAAGTGGACATTGACATGATAACTTCCACTGATGGAACTGGTCCTAAATAATCTACTAAGAATAACCCAATAGGTATACTAGCTAAACCGCCATAAAAAAAGAATGTGAATATAATTGGAAAGACACCATCGGTTTTAATTATTTCCATTCTAATTAAACCAGCACCAAATAGTGCACCTCCAGCAAGAGCCAACCAATCTCCTGCATTTTGAGGTAACGGAATTATATTCTCTTGACTAAATACAATCCACAAACCTCCTAAAGCTAAACCTAGTGTGATTAACCTCTTCCAACCAAATTTCTTTTTTAAAAATATAATTTCAAATATTGTTGTCCAAACAGGTATCATGTAAAACATGATTAATGCTTTAACAACATCAGTAAGAAGAAAACTAAGAGCATAACAAACAAATCCACTTCCAACAAAAAAACCAGTGAGAGGAAATTCTAATCCAATAGACTTTCCTTTTATAACTCTCCAAATTGCGACTGGTGATAATATTAATATTCCAACTGCCATTTGGGATATTGTTCCCCAGCCACCAGTCAAACCTCCATCTTCTAGTATTCTTTGCGGTAACCAATAAATTCCCCATGAACCTGCAGCGATAGCTAATGCAAACGAAATTTTAAAATGATGAGGGTGTCTGGTCATTATAATTCCATTAATTCTGGTTTAAATTTTGAAAAGTTAAAAATTTCTTCATAAGATTTGGCAAAATTAATTACTTTATTATCTTCTTTAACATTTGCTATAATCTGCATTCCCATTGGTAGCCCTTTGTTATTGAAACCTACTGGAACAGATATAGTTGGCAAACCAAGCAAGCTAGATAATGTATAGACTTCCATATATCTATGATAAGTGTCAATTTTATTATTATTGATAAATTCTGGATTATTTAGGTTCTTATCAAATGGAAATAATTGAGCTGAAGGTAATGCCAAAAAATCATAATGATTGAATAGGTTTTGAATTTTATCAATATATTTATTTCTAATTTCTATCGCTTTTAAAATATCATTTGTTTCGATGCTTTTCCCTTTTTCATATTCCCAATGTGCTTGTAAAGGCAAATCGTCTAAATTTTTCAAATTATATAACAGAAAATTTTCATATAATGTTTTAGCTCTTAATGTTGTCCAAGATAACCATAATTCTTCTGAGTTAATTTCAGTTTTTAAATCTTCAACATTTAAATTATTTGACTGCAATCTTTTTAAAATATTTTCACATAAATCGATAATTCCATCTTCATATTTATATTGGTCATTTAGATCAACGCACCATCCAATTTTCAAATCTGAAAATTTTTTATTATTTATATCCTCAAGATCGAAAGATAATTTATCCTTTAAATTTTTCCCTTTTATATAATTAAATAACAATTCCATGTCATTAGGGGTTCTAGCAAGGCAACCAGTTGTAGATATTAAAGGAAGATCATTTAAATTTTTAATTTCAAATCTATCTTCCGAAATTGCACCAGGTGTTGGTCTTAATCCATAAATATTTGCAAATGCTGCAGGGTTTCTACAAGAGCCCATCATATCTGTTCCATCAGCAAAAGGAATTAAATTTGCTGCAACTGACACTGCTGCTCCACCAGAAGATCCTCCTGCTGACTTACTATAATCATAAACATTTGAGGTTGATCCATAAACTCTGTTTGTAGTATGACAACCAACTGCAAATTCAGACAGATTAGTTTTGCCAATTAAAATGGCTTTTTCTCTTAAATTGCTGACTAATAAAGAGTCTTGTTTTGGAATATTTTTTAATAATTCTTTGTATCCATAACATGTTACCTCGTCCTTAATATCAAATAATTCTTTGACTGCAATTGGAAGGCCATAAATATCATCTTGATTTTCACTTTTGAAGTTTTTGTCTTTTAATTTTGCATCTTCAATAATTTTTTGTTCATCTAATATTGAAATAATAGCATTTAATTTTGGATTATATTTTTTTATCCTGTCTAAGTAAAAGTTTATTACTTCAACTATTTTTATTTCTTTATTTTTGATTTTAGAGATAATTTGAGATACAGAAAATGTTTCAAGCACTGGTCCAAACCTATCTTGCTTGTCTAATGCTCTGTAAAACTAAACTTTTTACCTCATCCAAAGATGCTTTTTTAGGATTTTGTCCATAAGCTTGATCAAGCATAGATTTTTTTGCAATTCTCTCCTCACAATCTTCTGGAACACCAATTTCATTTAAGCCTTTTGGTATTTTTAATCTATCTAAAATAATATTTAAGTTATCTTGAAAGGCTTCAATAGAGTGATCTTTAAATTGCATAGCCTCTGACATTCTTTTCACTTTTTCATCTAATCCAGGTAAATTGTATTTCATTACTGCAGGTAATATTATCGCATTTGTTAATCCATGATGAGTATTATATTCTGCGCCTACCATGTGTGATATAGCGTGGACTAAACCCAAACCTTTTAGAAATGCTATTCCACCCAGATAAGATCCTACAATCATTCCTCCTCTTGCTAAAAGATTATCTGGTTCTTCAACAGCCGCGTAAAGAGATTTTGAGATTAAATTTAAACTTTCTATAGCAGAACCATCACATAATGGATGAAACATAGGAACGCTGAAGCCTTCTATCGCGTGTATCATAGCATCTATTCCAGTCCATGCAGTTAGATTTGCAGGTAATTTTAATGTTAATTCTGGGTCTACCAGAGCTAGGCAAGGTCTAGCATCAGGATGCCACAAACAAAACTTCATTCCTTTTTCAAGATGAGTTACCATAGCAGTGACTTCTGTTTCAGCTCCTGTCCCTGCTGTAGTAGGAATCGTTATTATTTTAGGAAAAGGATTTTCCATCTCTAATTTTGGTGGTTCTTTTTCAAATTCAAAATCCCATAAAGATACACCACTATCAACTGTTAAAGAAATTGCTTTTCCTCCATCCATTGCGCTTCCACCACCTATTGCAATAATAGCATCATGATTTCCATCACGAAATTTTTTACATCCAGAATCTATTTCATCGTCTCTAGGATTTGGTGATATGTTTGAATAAATAGCTGATTTTACTTTTGAATCGTTGAGTAAGTTTTGTAAATCGCTAATAAATGGAAGATTAATACTACCATTATCAGTTACTATTAAAGCATTTTTAATTTTAAAATTATTACAAAATTTTCCAATCTCCTTAAATCTGCCAGGTCCATAAGCAGTTAAAGTAGGAAAAGTCCAATCCTGATTATTTAATAAAAAATCTTCATTAAGTTTAAAATTTTGCATAATATTTTAAAAACTTATACTAATTTAAACATTATTAAATGAAAATTTCATCTGAAAAATCAGATATAAAAAAAACATATCTAGCTATAGCAACTATGCTTTTAGCAATTTTATGTATAGACCTTTATATGGTAATTATTAAATTTCTGGGTAACGAATATTCAATAATTCAATTAACTTTATTTAGAAATATTGCTGCGATCATACCTTTGTTTCTATTAATTTTATTCACAAATGAATTTTCAACAATTTTTAAAAATCTAGGGAATAAATTTCTTATATTAAGTTGTTTAAGAGGAATTTGTTTCCTTGCAATGAATGTATTTATATTCATTTCTGTTGTTAATCTTCAGTTTGCAACCGCAATGACATTAACTTTTTCATCACCATTTTTTATAGTAATTTTATCTATAATAATGTTGAGCGAGAGAATTGGTATTTACAGATGGTCGGCAGTTATTATTGGTTTTGTTGGAGTATTAATGATTATGAGACCAACAAGCGAAATATTTAGTTTTTACTCAATATTTCCTATTCTTACAGCTATAGCTTGGGCTTTTACTGTAATCATTTTAAAGTTTATTCAAGGAAATCATTCAACTGCTAAAATTCAATTATATACATTAATATTTAATGTAAGCGGTGGGATAATACTATTTTTAATAACAACAGGTCATTTAGAAATAAAAAGTTTAAAAGATTTTATTTTAATGACAACCACTGGTATTTTAGGTGGTACAGCGGCAATATTATTTATTTATTCTTATAGGTTAATTTCAGCAAGCAAGATAGCATCGTTTGAATATCTTGGTATACCATCATCCTTTATTCTTGGATGGATTTTTTTTGCTGAAGCACCATGGAGTCAGCTGTTTCCAGGTGTAATAGTAATTATTTTTGCAGGTATGATTATTATTTGGAGAGATAATGTTAAACAAAAAAAAGCTGAAGGTAATAAACAAGTTTATTGATTAGATCTCATAGATTTCATCACTATTACTCTATCTATTTCTCCTAATAATTCTCCAGTTTCATTACAAACAACTGGATAAATTTTATCATTATCAATTAGTTTATCTATTAAATTTTCAATTTTAGAATTATCTAAAATATTATCTTTTCCATTATTAAATAAATTTTTTGTTTCATTACAACATTCTGTTCTCATAACTTTTCCTGCGCTTAACACTTTGTATTTTGGAACATCTTCACAAAAATCTTTCACATATTGATCTTTTGGATTAGAGACAATTTCCTCTGGAGTGCCGACTTGGGACACTTCTCCATCTTTCATTATTGCAATATGGTCTCCCATTTTAATAGCTTCTAAAAAATCGTGAGTGATAAATACCATGGTTTTTTGAAGTTTTTCTTGGATCTTCAAAAGTTCATCTTGCATTTCTCTTCTGATTAAAGGATCAAGAGCGGAAAAAGGTTCATCAAAAATCAATATTTCAGGATCTACAGCTAGCGCTCTTGCTAAACCAACTCTTTGCTGCATACCGCCAGAGAGTTCTCTTGGATAATTATTGTGCCAACCATCTAATCCAACCATCTTAAGAACTTCCATTGATTTTTCTACTCTAACATCTTTTTTTGTTCCTCTTACCTCTAAACCATATCCAATATTTTCTAAAACTGTTCTATGAGGGAATAAACCAAAATGTTGAAATACCATGCTCATTTTATTTCTTCTGAGTTCCAATAAATCTCTTGCACTCATTTTGGTTACTTCAACTTCATCCATTTTGACTGTTCCAGCTGTTGGCTCAATCAGTCTTGAAATACATCTTACTAATGTAGATTTTCCACTACCAGACAATCCCATTACAACAAAAGTTTCACCTTTTTGGATTGAGAAACTGACATCTTTAACTGCAACAACATGGCCTGTCTTTTCCTGGACTTCCTTTATAGTTAAACTTTTATCAAGGTTTTTAATAATTCTTTTTTCGTCTGGTCCAAATAATTTCCATATATTTGTGCAAGTGATTTTTTGTTCTGTAGCCATTTTTAATAAATAATATTACCTCAAAAATAGACAATATTTTACTTTAAATGTAAAATTATTTATTTTAACTTGCAATTATGGCTACTAGATCTGACTTAATTGATAAATCTAATCAATCAAAAAACATATTATCTTATGTAATCATTGGAGTTGTTTTTTTAGTAGCATTATGGCTATCTACTCAAAGTGAGGGCCCCTCAAAATTTCCAAAAGAAGTCACAGATAAATTTACTTTTACAGCTTGGGTAAATGACGGCGAAGATTACTTAAAAAAAAATTATAGATGGGTAACTAAACTTATCGCAAGTTATATTAAAGAAACTTATTATTTTGTTGAAGACTTTTTATTAGAGTCATCTTGGATTTTAATCGCAGCTATAATTATAATTCCCTGTATAATCGCAGGTGGCTTACGTCTAGGAATATATTCTTCATTTGTAGTTTATTTTTGGGGAGCAACAGGAATGTGGGAACCTTCCTTACAAACTGTAGCATTAATGGGTTTATCAGTTTTATTATGTGTGTTTTTTGGTTTTATATTAGGAGTCTTGTGTTCACAAAGTAACAGATTTGAAAATTTTATGAAGCCAGTCCTAGATACTATGCAAGTAATGCCAGCATTTGTTTATTTGTTTCCTGCATTATTTTTTTTTGGGATAGGAGGTGCGCCAGCTATCTTAGCTACAATGATATATGCAATGCCTCCAATAATAAGATTAACAAATACAGGTATAAGACAAGTGCCTGCGCAAACAATTGAGTCAGCTACATCATTTGGTTCAAGTAAACTTCAACTATTATTTAAAATTAAAATTCCATTATCTTTGCCAAGTATAATGATGGGGATTAATCAAGTGATAATGATGGCATTAGCCTTAGTAGTTCTCGCATGTTTCATTGGCGCAGAAGGTATTGGTGGGCAGGTTTGGCAAGCTATTAGAAGACTTGACGTTGGATGGGCAATGGAGGGTGGGCTATGTATATTATTTATGGCAATAATGTTTGATAGGTTTAGTTTAGCTTTCAGTAAAACAGAAAGGACATTACCATCTGATGTTCAAAAATTTTATTTGCTTCCCCAAAGTTGGGAAAAATATCAAATTGCAAAACTAATCGAAATGCCATTAAATTTTGGAAATAAAATTTTAAAAATTATATGCCAACTAGTTACATCTATTGTAGCATCTTTATTTAAACTTTTTGTATCAGTTTTTAATAAATCCACCGCAGACAACATTGGTGAATTCATTAGTAAGAGATATTATGTAATTCCGTATTTTCTAATTTTATTATTTATAGCTTTTCTGGATCATTACTTCTTAGAAATAGGAACATTCCCAAAAGAATGGAAATTATCAATAAGGCAACCAATTACTAATGCAGTTGAAAGTTTGACTGTAAATCCAGGTTTTATTTCTTTTGCAAAGGGTTTAAGAGCTTTTGTTTACTTAAATTTATTAAGACCTTTAGATGTTTTTCTAACTCAAATACCATGGTGGTATACATTGGCAGTATTTGCTGCATTAGGTTATGTAACAGTTGGTATAAGATTTGCAATTATTACTGCACTTCTTTTATTATTTATAGGTGCATGTGGAATATGGACACAATCAATGATAACTTTATCTTCTGTACTGGTATCTGTTGCATTATGTTTTGTTGTAGGAGTTCCACTTGGAATAATTGCATCCTACAATGAAAGATTTAGAAATATTCAAAATGTAGTGCTTGATGCTATGCAAACACTTCCGTACTTTTGTTACTTAATACCTGTTTTAATGTTTTTTGGTGGTGGAACTGTATCTGCTGTTCTTGCAACAGTTATATACTCAATCCCTCCAATAGTTAGATTAACTTCATTAGGCTTAACTCAAGTATCAGGCACCTACTCTGAAGTTTCAAGATCATTTGGAGGCACTTTAATTCAAACATTAAATAAAGTTAAGTTTCCACTAGCAATACCAAGTTTGGTAATAGGTTTTAATCAAACAGTAATTATGGCATTTGCAATGCAAATTGTTACTCCGTTAATTGGAGGCAAAGGTCTAGGATTAGAGGTATTTAATGGACTAGCAAGATCTGATACTGGAAGAGGTCTTGCTGCGGGGATAGGAATTGTTCTTTTGGCAATCATTATTGATAGAATTACATTAGCTTATACTAAAAAACAGAGAGAGGCTTTGGGTTTATAAACCAATAAAATAGTGCCGATTTGAACGGTTTACAGACAGTTATATTTTGCTTTAAAATACATTTTTTAATTAATTAAAAGAGAGGAAATAAATGAAGTTATCAAAAAAAATATCAGCACTAATACTATCTGTAGTGTTGCTAATTGGATCTTTTGGACATGCTAATGCAGCTAAAAGACTTCATGCAGCTATTGCAGATTGGACTGGTGGGATAATTACATGCGAAGTTGCAGTTGCAATCCTTGAAAGAGAAATGGGATATAAGGTTAAACAAACAGTATTCCCATCTGGAACAGGATTATGGGAAGCCATTGCTGCAGGTGAATTAGATTTTGCATGCGAAAGTTGGCCAAGCTATGCTGAAGCTGACTCTGTAATGTTAAACGAAGATTTAATATATGAAGGCAAAGTTGTAGGAAGTTACAGCGGAGACGGAAGTGTAGATCTTTTAGGTACATCAGGAATAATTGGTTTATCTGATTATTGGATACCTAGATATGCAGCAGAGGAATTTGGTATCAAAACTTGGCAAGATTTAAATAAACATAAAGCTAAATTTGCAACAATAGAGAGTGGTAAAAGAGGAAGACTTATCGGATGTCCTGTTGCAGGCTGGAACTGTCATGACCAAAAAAGACTTGATCTTTTAGGAATAGATTTCCAAGCTGATGAACTTGGTACTGAGGCTGCTGCAATAGCAGAAGCTAAAGCTGCATACATGCGAAAAGAACCGTTTATGTTATATCTATGGTCTCCACATTGGTTCTTTGGAGAGTTTGATATGGTTGGGGTACAACTACCTGAACATAAAGTTTGTAATCCTGATACGTTCACGGAGGCAGGAAACTGGAAAGATTGTGGGACAAAAGGATGGCCGGCAACTGGTTGGGCTAAGGATTATACAATGAACTATGGTAATCCAGCAACTTTTGCTAGTGCTGAACACTCAGATGCAAAAGCTTTCTTTGAAAAAATGTCTTTACAAAATATTGACCAAGCTAAAATGTTAGTTGAAGTTGATATCAAGAAAAGAGATGTAAAAGAAGTTGTTAATGAGTGGTTAGACAATAATCCAGATAAGTGGAAAAGTTGGCTTCCATAATAACTTTAAAATAAATTAGATAAAAAGGGCTTTGGAAATCAAAGCCCTTTTATTTATTTCTTAAGATAATTTAATCTACCCACAATTTCATCTCTATCCATGTAATAACCTTGTAGGTGTCTGTGTCCAGAATTTGGATCAAACTCAGTTCTTCCGTGAAGTACTCTTCTATTGTTAAATGTATATATATCTCCTGGTCTTAGCCTAAATTTTATTTGAAAATTGTCATCGTGTAAAAGTTTTCCAAATTTATGATGAGATTTATAAACTTTATCCATTTGATCTGGATGACAGTCTAAAGCATCCATGGTTGCAGTACTAAATCTAACATCATTATAGTCACCATCTTTTGTAAGACTTATTGCAGTTCCATAAAAGCTTCTATGAGCTTCTTGAGTGTAATCTTTGTCTCTAAACTTTAAAGGAATTTTTGTAAGTGTTTCAAAAGTATCTCTGTCATTATTCTTTAAATATTCTGCTACAGCGAATGCATCTACCGCTGATGAGTCACCTCCTTTTGCTGAATTAACTAAGCAATGTAAAAATTGATACCCAGGAGGATTTTCAAACCATGGTAAATCCATATGATTTTGAAGCGCATGAGCTGTATAAGCTGAGTTATTCGGTTTTGGTATATTAATAACTTCAAAAGGTGTTTTAAAAAAAGTCTCTCTTATATGACTAATTCTATTTAATAGAGGAAAAGCAGAATTTTTTTCCACTGGAGCATTATAAACTATAGCTATTCCTTTAAAGTGAAGAAGTTCTAACCATTTAATCAATCCCTCTTCAGAAGACATAATTTCATTGTGATCTATATATATACTATGAATATTTTTCTCTAAACTGCTATCCCATAATTGGTAAGGTGATTTGTATTCTTCATTATTTTTTATAGTGTAGCAATTTTCTCTAAGCCAATTAATGTCATAATGGCTTACATGGTTTCCTTCACTCCACTCTATTTCTAATTTACCCTCACTATTAAGATTATATTTTTTTGGGTTTATACTTTCTGATACATCTAAAATATTAAACATTCGATGCCTAGAGTCTTTATCATGCGCTGTTGGACAATTATCTCTCAGCCACATATAATTAAATTTACTTTCTATCCCATCATCCCAAATTACTTGAAGATAAGTCCCATTTTTTGAGATTTTTGAGATTGAGTGCATGATCAATATCAATATAAGATATTTTAATGCTCAATTCAATTATTAGTTGACTTATTAATTGTTGGAAGATCTGTTAGTTTGAATTATCTTTTCAAATAAAAAATGAGCATAACCCTAAAAAATAAAAAAATAATCATATCCGCAGGAGGTTCAGGTATTGGATGGAGTTCAGCAAAAATATTTTTAGATAAAGGCGCAACAGTATATCTTTGTGATGTCAACTCAAGTTTTATTAACAAATGTAAGAAACACAAACTTAATAATAAAAAATTATTTGTATTTCAGTGTGATGCCTCAGATGAGAATCAAGTAAAGAATTTTTTTGGCAAAGTATTAAAAAAAACGAAAAAAATTGATGCTCTTATAAATAATGTTGGAATTGCAGGACCAACAGGAACCCTTGAAAAATTAAAAACTAAAGATTGGGAAAATACATTAAAGGTAAATGTTATTAGCCATTTTTATTTTTCAAAATATTCAATTCCTATGCTTAAAAAAAATAAAAGTGGAGCTATAATAAATTTATCTTCTACAGCAGGTATATTTGGATTTCCATTAAGATCTCCTTATTGTGCTAGTAAGTGGGCAGTTATAGGTATAACCAAGACGCTGGCAATGGAACTAGGAAAATTTAAAATTAGAGTAAACGCTATTTGTCCTGGAACAATTAAGGGAGATAGAATGGGAAGAGTGATAAGAGATAAATCGAAGTTTTTAAATGTTTCAAAAAAATTAATAGAAAAAGAATTTGTTTCAATGACTTCAATGAATACCTGGGTTTATGAAGAGGATATTGGAAGAATTTGTAGTTTTTTAATTTCGAATGATGCACCAAGGATATCTGGACAAATAATTGCAGTAGACGGCAATACTTTAAGAATGCATTAATAGTTAAACTTTAATGTTTTTTTCGCTTATTTCCATAAATGGAAAATGAGAGTCTTTAAAATGAATATTCTCTGCTTTATTTAGAAAACTGATATCGTCCAGCAAACCTGCATATAAATAATATTTTTTATACTTTTCTACATAAGTTAAAATTGGAGCGGCACATTTCCCACAAAAATGTTTTTTAATTTTATTGCCACTACCACCTTCATGTTCATAAATTTTTAATTTAGACTTATCTATATCTATTGCTCCGTCTCTGAGTAGTATAATTGTCATCATTCCTCCTATTTTTTTTCTACAATCAATGCAATGACAATTGAAAACTAAAGGGACTTCATCAAGTTTAACTTTAAAAGTTATATCTCCACATATGCATCCGCCAGTTTTATTAATAAAAATTTTTTCTTTCATCCATTTCTAATTTTATTCTCATATTTTTTTCTAATTTTTAAGACGTCAACTAAATATTGGTCCCTAATATTTGAAAGCATATTAATTGATTTACCTTTTGCTTGTTTTTTTGTGCCTGATATAAGTTTATCAGATAATTTATTTGTTAACTTTGGAGCTTTTAATTTTGTCCAAGGTAATTTTAAAGCTGGACCAAATTGTTTTAACATATGTTTCATTCCCGCATTACCTCCCGCAAGATGAAATGTTAAAAAGGTGCCCATTATTGAGTATCTAAGACCTGGTCCATCTTCTATTGCACGATCTAATTCCTGTGTTGTTGCATAATTTTCGTTAATTATATGTAAACCTTCTCTCCACAATGCTTCTTGAAGTCTATCCGATAAATAACCTGGTAATTCTTTTTTAAGCATAATTGGTTTCATTGAGATTGATTTGTAATATTTATTCGCGTCTAAAAGAAACTTTTTTGAAGTTTTTTTTCCAGGAACTATTTCAACCGCTGGCAATAAGTATGCTGGGTTAAATGGGTGTCCAATTATGCCTCTTTGTGGATTTTTACTTTTAGAAAAAATTTTAGAGGGCAAAAGTCCTGATGAACTTGAGGAAATAATTACATTTGATTTTACATATTTAGAGATTTTTTGTATTAAATCAGTTTTAACTTTATAATTTTCTAATACACTTTCTTGAACAAAATCTACATTTGTAAGAGCTTTTTCTAAAGAATTAAAGAATTTTAAATTTTTAATTAAAATTTTTTTTCCAAAAAGTTTTTTTATACTTTTTGAAGTTCTTTTTATTTCTTTTAAAACATAATTTTTAAGATTTTTGTTTTGATCATACGCATGAATAATTTTGTTGTGTGCTAAATTTCTAATAATCCAGCCTGTCCCTATTACACCGGTTCCAACAATTCCAACAGTTTTAATTTTTGACATTACTTGTGTTTTACAAGCTTTAATTTTTCTCTTGTTTCTGTAGGTGACATTATCTCAACACCTAAGTCTGTAACGATCCTTACAGCTTTCTCAACTAATTGAGGATTTGTTGCTAATTTACCCTTAGATAAATATAAATTATCCTCTAATCCAACTCTAGGGTTGCCTCCCATTACTACAGTTTGAGCGACATATGGCATTTCATTTTTAGATATTGCAAATCCTGACCATATACCTTCTTTAGGCATTATATCTTTCATTGCTTGCATAGCTAGTGGTGTTGCAGGTGCTCCCCATGGAATTCCTAAACACATTTGAAAAAGAGGTGGATCACTTAATAATCCATCTTTATATAATTGAGCACCAAACCACATATTTCCTAAATCAAAAGCTTCTATTTCAGGTTTAACTTTTATCTCTTGAAGTTTTTTTGCAGCTTTTCTTAAATCGTTAGGTGTGTTGACTGTGATAACAGAGCTATCTCCAAAATTTAACGTACCACAATCAAGTGTGCATATTTCTGGTAGAAATTGTTCTGCATTAGCAATTCGCTCCATTACATTTGCCATGTCTGTCATTGGACCAAAGTCTAAAGGGTTCTTACCTTGTCCGATATCTAAATCACCACCCATACCAGTTGTAAGATTAAGAATGACATCTGTTTCTGAAGATCTTACTCTATCAACCACTTCTTTATAAAGCTCAAGTCTTCTACTTGGAGTTCCATCTTCTTCTCTAACGTGAATATGAGCAATTGCAGCTCCTGCTTTAGCGGATTCAATCGCAGCCTTTGCAATTTGTTCTGGAGTTTTAGGTAAATCAGGATGTTTGCTCGCTGTATCACCAGATCCAGTAATTGCACATGAGATGAAGACCTTATTATTCATTTTTTATTTTAAAAAAGTATATTATCATAACATCAAAAATTATAAGTTATAAGGTCAAAATGAAATTTGATAAAATTAGAGTAAGAAGAAGCTTTATATTTACCCCAGGTCTTCGACCAGAGATGTTTCCAAAAGCAATAGCTTCAGGTGCAGATATGGTTTGTATTGAGTTAGAAGATGGAATAGCTATTAAAGATAAGGATGAAGCAAGAAAGAAAACTATTAAAGCATTAAAAAATCTTGAAATAAAAAATGATGTAGAGTTAGTAGTTAGATTTAATTGTCAAAGAACAAAGCATGGTCTTTTAGATTTAGAAGCGTTCATTTCAAGTAAAATTAAAATCAAAGCAGTGATGTTGCCTAAAATTAAAACTCCTGATGAAATTAAATTTATAGACGATCTACTAACTGATAATGGCTTAGATACTGATCTTCATGTTATTATGGAGACTAATGAAGCTCTTGAGAATATTTATGATATTGCTCATTCTAGTGAGAGAATAGTTGCCTTATATTTTGGAGGAGAAGATATGGCTGCAGAGTTAAGGGTAAAGAATAAATTCGAAAATCTTGTGTATGCAAGATCAAGATTAGTTCATGCAGGTGCTAGTGTTGGAGTGGATGTAATAGATGTTCCATATTTGGATTTAGAAAATATGGATGGAATGAAAAGAGAGGCTCAACTTGTTAAAGACTTGGGATTTACAGGCAAAGGGTCAATTCATCCAAAACAAATAAATATTCTAAATGAAATTTTTACTCCAAGCCCAGAAGAAATTATTAAAGCAAAAAGAATTGTAAACCAATTCAATGAAGCAAACACCGGCTTGGTTGTAATAGATGGAAAACTAATTGAAAAACCTGTCCTACGAGAAATGCAAAGAAAAATATTAGTGGCAGATAAAATAAGCAAAAATTAGAAATGTCAGTACATATTGATACAAGGAAAATTATTAAAGAATGGATAGATTATAATGGCCATATGAACATGGCCTATTACGTATTAATTTTTGACCAAGCTTGGGAGAATATTTTGAATAAATTCCAAATGGGTGGTGAAAATGCTGAAGAAAGCAAAAGAACTACAATGGTTGTTGAAACAAGAACAACCTATGACAGTGAAGTAAAAGAAGGAGATGAAGTTGAAGTGTATGTTTCCTATTTTGACCATGATAAAAAAAGACTACATTTAAAATGTGAAATGTATGAAAAAAAAACAAAAAAACTGTCGTCAACAATGGAAAATTTATCTCTTTATATAGATTTAGATAAAAGAAAAGTGACTGAATTTGAAGATGAAAAAGTTAAAATTATGGATGAATTTATTGATAAAAATAAAGTAGACTTTAAAATTGAAAACTTAATGTTTAAGGAAAAACTAAAAAAATAGTATGCAAGTTGAATTAATAGCAGGAGCATTAGGTGCTGAAATAAAAGGGATTAGTTTAAAAGACTCATCACCAGAAAATTGGAAACAAATAAATGAACTAATGCTAGAACACAAAGTATTATTTTTTCGAGATCAAAATATTTCTCCAATAGAACAAATAAACTTAGCTAAAAGATTTGGACCTTTAGAAAAACATGTTTATGTAAAAGGTTTAGATGAATATCCAGAAATTCTCAGAATTAAGAAAGGTGCAAGCGAAAAACATCAGTGGGGAGAAACTTGGCATACTGATGTTAGCTATAATACTAATCCGACAAAGGTCATAATTTTAAGATCTAGAAAAATTCCTCCTGTGGGCGGTGATACGATGTTTTCGAATATGCAGCTTGCATACGAAACGTTAGATGTTGATATAAAAAAGAAAGTTAATGGAAAGAAAGCAATGCATAGCTCTCTAGGTGCTTCAGCTTTTGTAGATAAATACGAAGAAATGGAGGGTAATGGAAATCTCGATGAATATTCTAATTCTCATCCAATAGTAAGAACACATCCAGAAACTGGGAAAAAAATTTTATATGTAAATTCAATGTATACAAAAAAAATTATTGGAATTGAAAAGAACGAAAGTAATGAAATTTTGAAAGAAATATTTCTCCATCAAGAAAGATTAGACTTTACATGTAGATTTAAATGGACAGAAAATGCTGTAGCACTGTGGGACAACAGATGCACATTGCATCAAGGATTGACTGATTTCTTTCCAGGAAGAGGTTTGGGTCATGAAAGGATAATGGACAGAATAGCAATCGAAGGTGAAAGACCTTCTTAACAATCTAAACAAGAAATTTAGTGAAATTTGATTATATTATAATTGGAGCTGGCACAGCAGGATGTGTTCTCGCAAATAGATTAAGTGAAAATGGAAAATTTAGTGTAGCCTTATTTGAAGCTGGAGGATCAAGTGATATTTGGAAAGTAAATATGCCACTAGCAATTTTATACGCCATGCACGATCCAAAATATAATTATAAATATTATTCAGAACCTGAACCTAATTTAAATAATAGAAGATTATTTTGCCCAAGAGGTAAAATGGTAGGTGGATGCTCTGCTCATAATGGAATGGTTTATGTACGAGGAAATAAAAATGATTATGAGAGATGGGCATCATTTGGTTTAAATTCATGGTCTTACGAAAACGTTTTGCCTTTTTTTAAAAAAATTGAAACATGGTCTGAGGGAGAAAATGAATTTAGAGGTGGAAAAGGAATTTTACCAGTCAATCAATCCAAAAACCAAAATCCTTTATTCAGTTCTTTCATTAATGCATCTGTTGAAGCTGGTTATAAAAAAAATAATGACATGAACGGAGAAGATCAAGAGGGATTTGGAATGTATGACATTACAATTCATAAAGGTCAAAGAGCAAGTGCTTCTAAATATTATCTAGAACCAGCAAAAAAAAGGAAAAATTTAAAAGTCTTTACTAATTCTTTTGTTGAAAAGATTATTTTTGAGGGAAAAAAAGCAGTTGGATTAGTAGTAAATATAAAAAATAAAGTCACAAAAGTTTATGCAAATAAAGAAATTGTTTTAAGTGGGGGTTCGATCAATTCACCACAACTATTGATGTTATCAGGTATAGGACCTGAAAAAGATTTAAAAGATAAAGGAATAAAAGTTGTACACTCTCTAGAAGGTGTAGGTCAAAATTTACAAGATCATTTGGAAACTTATATTCAGCAAGAATGTAAGACTAAGGATACATTATATTCTTATGTTAACAAAATAAATATGCTTAAAATTGGTATTCAATGGTTTCTTTCAAAAAGTGGTCCATGTTCTACTTCATTTTTAGAAGCAGGTGGTTTTTGCAAATCCTCAGAAGACAAAAGCTATCCGAACATTCAATTTCATTTTTTTCCAGCATTTGTAATCGATCATGGATTAGTTGATCCTGATAGACATGGTTATCAATTACATGCAAGTTTGAACCAACCTAAAAGTAGAGGACATATTAAATTAAATAGTTCCAATCCATACGATTATCCAAAAATTCAATTTAATTATTTAGAAGATGAATATGATTTAAAAGAAACAATTAAGTGTGTTCGTGTAGCTAGAAAGATTTTGAGTCAAGATTCGATGAAACCTTACGCCGGAAAAGAGATAGGTCCAGGTGAAAGTGCAACTGATGATGAACATATTATCGAGTATATTAGATCAAAAGCCGAAACAGCTTATCATCCATCCTGTACATTAAAAATGGGTGTGGACAAAATGGCGGTAGTTGATGAAAAATTGAAAGTTCATGGTTTGGAAAATTTAAGAGTTGCAGATGCTTCTGTTATGCCAGAGATCACAAGCGGTAATTTAAATGCACCAACTTTAATGATAGGCGAAAGAGCGGCTGATTTTATCCTTAATTAGTTTCAAGATATTTTTTATATCTATCTAAACTTTCTTTAGGCCAAGCAATTTTAGGATCATACATTTCATCATAGCAAATATCTTTGTTTACAATATTTATCCATGGATCTTTACTTCTTACGAATATATGCGCTTGTGGCGGAAAAGATTCTGGATTAGACAAAGTATTTGTTCTGATACTTATCCTTTTAACAGCAAATTCATAGTCAGAATAAATGTATACACCACACTTTTTGCAAAAGTAAACCTTGCAACTTTTTCCACTACCCCCTATTAACTTTTTTTCTAAAAGTTCACCTTTGATATCTAATGAATCTTCAAAAATACTTGTATTAACAACAAAAGATGATCCAGTTATTTTTTTACAATCTTTACAATGACAAGCATGTGTAAATAAAGGCTTAGATTTAATAATATAGACAATTTCTCCACAAATACAGCTACCAGGAATTGGTTTAAAATCTCCCATAAATAATTTCAAGAGTATCTTATTAATTATGAAGGTTAAAGTTTTTTTGATATAGGTGCCATATGCAATCGAATGATAATACAAGAGGTATACTATTTATTATGACTGGAATGGCATTTTTTTCCATTCAAGACTCTCTAATAAAATTTATCTTTGAAGATATTGCGTTATTTGAGTTATATTTGGGCAGAACTCTTATTCAGGCTACAATTCTTATTTCCTTTTTTTTAATAACTAAAAAAAAATTTACACTTAAAACGCATTATCCTTTTTTAACATTGTTAAGAGTTGTTTGTTTCTTTTTTGGATTTGCTTTTTTTTATATTTCTTTAACATTTATGTCTCTTGCTATGGTAAGTGCATTATTTTTCTCATGCCCTTTTTTTATGTCTATGTTTGCAAAATTTTTTTTAAAAGAACAAATTGGAATAAGAAGATGGAGTGCAATTATAGTAGGTTTCATAGGTGTATTGATTGTACTAAATCCTACAATAGAAGATTTCAATTTTTTTAAGCTAGCACCAGTAGGTTGCGCTTTATGTTATGCATGTTCTATGACGATCACTAAATACACATCAGATAAAGATAATATTTATACTCAAATGACTTTACTTTATATTTTTGCAACTTTAGCCAGTGTTGTAATATTCGTAGTTAGTGGAAATGGTCAATTTAATAATTTTTCAGATCCAACTCTTCAATTTATATTTCGTGAATGGTTTACAAATCCTATGGTATCATGGCCATACGTATTTGTAATGGGAGTGGTTGCATCTATCTCTTTTTTTTGTGTTTTTTCAGCTTATAGCATTGCGTCACCTTCTATTATTTCATTATTTGAGTATTCTTATATAATTTTTGCGATGATAGCTGGCTATATTTTATTTGAGAGCGTGCCTGTTCCAAGAACATTAATTGGTGCAACAATCATTATTGCTGCAGGAGTTTATATTTACTTCAGAGAAAGAATAAGAAATCAAATGATAGCGACCGATACACCTAATCGATAGATAACCAAAATGAGAATAGCTATTATTTCAATTATACTTCTGTTATCAAAATTTAGCTTTGCTAATTCTACAACTTTTAAAAACTATTCCGATCTTGATAAATGTATAAAAAATTACAGTTCATTTGTTGATTATAAAAGTAAGTTAAAAAAATGTTTCTCAGATCAAGGTATTAATATAGACGATGAAACTTTAAAAGTAATTGAAAACAAAACTGGCATTATAAACGATATTGTAGATTTAAACCTTCCTAATAAAGAAATTGTTAAAAAAAAAAAGAGTTTTAAAGAAATATTTAATGAAATCGTCAATCCAGATTTAGAGAAAATTGCACAAGAAGAAAGTATTTTCAATAAACCTACTGTATTTTCTAATAACTATAATGAGGGTAAAAACTTTACTCTTAACGACAAAGATTTCAGTAAGCTTAACAAGCATATAAAGAGTAATCCAAAAGACATATATGCATTAACTGAAGATATAAATTACCTTGCTGAATGGACAGATTATATGTCTGAATTTAAGAGGCAAGAATTACTCTTAAATGTTTATAATACATTTAATCCAATTATATTAAGTACATATGTAACACCTAAAACCCCTATTAATGCAGGAATACTAGGATCGCAAGCTGGTGTTTTGGCTGTCGTAGGAGCAGCAGCTCTTGCTGGTGGTGGAGGTGGTGGAGGTGGCGGAAGTAGTTCTCCAAGTCCAGCAACACTGTCTTTTTCAGTCTCATCTAGCAGTATCGGCGAGTGTGACTCGGCAATTACAATAACGGGGTCATTAACTAAAGCTCATTCTTCAAATGTAAGTATTAGTTATAGTACTGCTGGAACTGCAACTTCAGGGACTGATTATAATTTATCCGCAACTTCATCAACAATTGTATCTGGATCAACATCAGCATCCATAACTTTAACTCCTGTAAATGATACAACGAGTGAGACTTCTGAAACAGTTATTCTGACCGCAAGTACCTCCGATGTTTCGACAACAGGCAATACGCAAACTACAATTACGATTTATGATTATGTTTTAAAATGTAATACAACAGCATATACAGAGGGTTCTGTAAGCGATCAAAATACTATAAAAAATAGATCATCCTGGACAACTGTTGATCAGTCATCAAATAATGTTCATCCTTATGAATTATTTAATTTACACAAAGTTCATTCTTTTTCATCTAGCGGAACATCACTTTTAGGCGATGGACAAACAGTTTATGTTGTTGACGATGCAATGCACAATAACCATGCATCTTTTTCAGGTAAAACTGTTACAATGTTAGATTCTCCTGCGGTAAGTAATAATTCAGTTCAACATGGAACACATGTTGCAAGTATTATATCTGGAGTAGTTGGAGGAACTACACATGGCGTCGCTCCAGATGTTGATATAGTTTTTTCAACTTTTAATGATAATGGCACAAGCATGGCCAGTGATTATGATACTGCACGAACAACTCATTCAGCAATTGCTGCTAATAACAGTTGGGGGTACTCAGATGGTTGGAATGGTAGTTCATATACAAGTGCTTCGACTTGGAGTGAATTAGAAACAGACGCCTCCAATAATGGAAGAAATATTAGAGAACAACTAGAAAATAGTTTCACTAGTCATTTTGGTACGCACACATCTACTTTAATTAATGCTTGGGATAATTTTCAAAATAATGGTGTAATAGTTTGGGCTAGCTCTAACTACTCTGCTGATAGTGACGTTAGTTTTTTAGCCGCTCTGCCAGCTTATTTCAATGGAACAGATGATGCAGTTGACCTGTCAGATGCATGGCTTTCGGTAATGTATGCAGAATTTACAGGTACATCTTTATCGGGAGCATCAACTTCTGATTTTAATAGATTGGGAAATCCATGTGGTGCCGCAAAAGAATGGTGCTTAGTGGTTGACGATAAAGATATTGCAGCAGCTGGATATGTAGATTCAAATGGCTCAAGTATTTATAATTCAATAGGTGGCTCTTCAATGGGTGCTCCACAAGTATCGGGCATGATAGCTCTACTAGCACAAGCATTTCCAAATCACACACCAGAACAATTGACAGATAGACTTTTAGCATCTGCAAATAATGCCTGGTTTACCCCAAGTGGTAACACCACTTTCACTATACATGGAGCATCAATTAAACATGGTTATAATGATACTTGGGGCCATGGAGTTCCTGATTTATATTCTGCACTATCACCTGTAACAACTAGCTTAAACCCACTTTCGTTTGGTGGTGGTGGTGGAAGTGGTGGTGGTGGCGGAGGAAGTGGCGGAGGACAAATACCCTTTTCACAATTGAAAAAGTATCCTGTATCAGTAACATCATTCTCATCATCTTCATCGATGGGTAATGCTATATCAAGGGGTTTAGAAAATAAATTTACATATGCTTATGATGCGCTGCATGGTGGTTTCAAATTAAATCTTTCAGATTTTGTAAATACTGAAAATAAACAAAGTCAAAAAATACAAATTTCGATAAATGAAGAATTAGAAAATCTAAGGAAAAATAAATTCAAAAATAAACTTTCACAAAATGTATATGAAGGGGAGTTTATAAATATAAAAAATAATTATGGTTATGGTACAATTATAACTCTAGATGCTCCAAACTTAGCGATTCAAAATAGTCAACCAAAAAATAATTTTTATATTAATCCATTCATGACTGAAAATAATGGTATAGGATTGAACCAAAAAATTTATTTATCAGGAAATGACTTATTAATTAGTTATAATAATTCAATTAACAACCCTTTAACAAATATAAATAAAGATCTTATTTTACCAATCGAGACTATGGCTTTATCCTTTAACATTAATAATAAAAATTTTAATAAATTATCTTTGACAGCAGGAATGATGAAAGAAAAAGAAAGTTTTCTTCTATCAAAATCTAGTGGGGCTTTTGGTTTTAAAAATAACAATTTAACAAATTTTTATGGAATTAATCTGAGTAAAGATATTAATAAAAATAGTTCAATTTCATTTAATAACATTACTGGAATATCAAAGTTAAATAATAATAATGACAATTTTGTAATAGGCTCATCCGATGTATTAAGCTCAAGTTTTGAAATAGATTATGAATTAAAAAATATTTTCGGAAAGGATAAATTTAAACTTTCTATATCCCAACCTAATAGAATTGAAAGCGGTGACATGAAATTTAGATTTATAGGTTTGTCTGACAAAAATGGAATAATACCTTATCAAGATCACACTATTAATTTAAGTCCATCAGGTAGACAAAAAGATATAACAATAAACTACGTAAAAGAATTTGAAAATTCAATAAAGGTTGGTTTTAAAACAGTAGTTACCGATGATTTGGGACATATCAAACAAGATAAATATAATTCAGACTTTGTTTTGACAGGTTCTCTTAAATTTTAAAAAATACTAAATTTATTAAAAATACGTACATATAGCCTCATTTAATTGTCAAAATTGTCATTGAAAAAAAAAATTAATGAGATTTAATTTTGATTATATAAATTGTTAACAATTAAAGGGAGAATATGAAAAAAATATTTATTGCTATATTTGTGTTTGTCTTAAGCTTTACTTCAAAAGCTTTTTCAGATGGTCACGGTATAAAAATGGGAGTAATATTAGGATTTACTGGTCCGATAGAAACTCTTACACCTGCGATGGCTGCTTCTGCAGAGCTTGCTTTTAAGGAAGCTTCAGATTCAGGATCGTTACTAGGTGGAAAAAAAATATCTGTAGAAAGAGCTGACTCAACTTGTGTTGACTCTGCTGCAGCTACTACTGCAGCTCAAGGATTAATTGATGGCGGTGTGGTCGCTATTATGGGAGCAGATTGTTCTGGTGTTACAGGTGCAATTGCAACTAATGTTGCTGTACCTAATGGTGTTGTAATGATATCTCCATCTGCCACATCCCCAGGACTAACTGACTTAAGTGATAATGGTTACTTTTTTAGAACTGCTCCGTCTGATGCTAGAGGTGGACAAGTTTTAGCTGATATTACAAAAGATAGAAAAGTTAAAACTATTGCAGTAACACATACAAATAATGATTATGGAAAAGGTTTAGCCGATGTTTATGTAGGAGCAGTAAAAGCTCATGGAATAAAAGTAACAGCTGTTACAGCACATGAAGAAGGTAAAGCAGATTACGGTGCTGAAGTTGCAACTCTTGCAGCAGCGGGAGGAGATGCTTTAGCTGTTTTAGGATACTTGGATCAAGCAGGTGGAAGTATTATTCAAGGTTCTCTTGATTCTGGTGCTTTTGATACATTTGTTTTATCTGATGGAATGATCGGTGACTCTCTTACAGATAGATTTGGTAAAGATTTAAATAAATCTTTTGGTTCTCTACCTGGATCAATGGGTAAAGGTGCTGGGATTTTTAAAGAAGTTGCTAGTGCAGGAGGAATAGATTCTTCAGGCCCTTATACAGGCGAAAGTTATGATGCAGCAGCATTAATTACTCTAGCTATGCAGGCCGGTGGAAAAGCCGATAGGGCTACTGTACAAAAAAATGTAATGTCAGTTGCTAATGCACCCGGCACTAAAATATATCCTGGTGAATTAAAGAAAGCACTTGATCTTTTAGCTCAAGGCAAAGCAGTCAATTATGAAGGTGCAACAGCAGTTGAATTAACTGATGTTGGGGAATCTTTTGGATCTTTTATAGAAAAAGAGATAAAAGGCGGAAAATTCAAAGATAAAAAACAAAGATAAATCGAAATTAAAACCCCAGTTTTTAACTGGGGTTTTAAAACAGATATTTGTCTGATAGATAAAAAATCAAACCTAAAACAATTCCTAATAAAATATAATACATTATTGTTTTACTATTTTTTCTGGAATAATTCCTTGTGGTCTATAACGCATTATTAATAACAATCCAATTCCGATTACTAAAAATCTAAAGTAAGGAGCGCTTTCAATTAAATGAGCTCTTATTGCATTAGTTTCTGGCAAATGAGAAGTAAAAAGATTTATTAAGAACAATGCTATTGGTGCAGCCTCAACCCATAAAAACCATACTACAAATCCTCCTAAAATTGCCCCAAAATTGTTTCCAGTTCCTCCTACTATAACCATTACCCAAATTACAAATGTATAACGCATTGGTCTATAACTACCTGGTGTAAATAAACCATCATTTGTTACCATCATAGCGCCTGCTAATCCGACAATAGCTGATCCTAATATAAAAATTAGAAGATGTTCCTTTACAATATTTTTACCCATTGCACTTGCAGCCTCCTCGTTATCTCTAATAGCTCTCATTTTTCTTCCCCAAGGTGAATAAAGAGCTTTTTGAGTTAATATTAATAAGATAATTACAACTGTTAGAAATAATCCAGTAAAACATAATTTTACATAAACTGATGATGCGTTGATGACCATTTGATTTAAAGCGTCTTGTCTCTCAGAAAATGAGCTAATTAGGGTCAATTTAGACATATTAAATTTTTCCACTAAATTAATAAACCAATCTGAGTTTTGTAAATCAATTTCATAAGGTGCTGGTCTCTTAAGACCAATTACATTTTTAACACCTCTCGCTAGCCACTCTTCATGTTTAATAATTGATACTATAATTTCAGCAATTAGAAGTGTTGCAATTGCAAGATAATCTGCTCTCAAACCTAGAGCAATTTTTCCTATAATAAAAGCCAAACTGCCAGCTAATAAAGCTCCAACGATCCAAGAGAATAATACAGGCATTCCCATGCCACCTAGAAAACCTGTTTTTGCTGGATCTACAGACTCTATTGCCTCAATACCAGGTGTTGCCGTTATTCTTAATAAAATTATTCCTGCTAATATTACAAAAGCGACTGAATAATTTCTGATTTTTGATTTATCAAAAGTTTTTAATAAAAATCTTACAACAAAAATAATAGCGACTATAATCCAGATACATGCCAGAATATTTAGACCTCCAACTTGCCAGGCTTTCTTGACGGGTTCTACCGAAACTAAGACAACTGCAAGACCACCAAGCGCTGTATATCCCATAATTCCAAAATTTATTAGACCAGCATAACCCCACTGAATATTTGCACCAATTGTCATCACTGCAGAAATCAAACAATAGTTCAAAATAGTTAATGCTATTGTCCAGGATTGGAAAATTCCAACTAATATTATTAAAAAAGTCATTATCGAGTAAGCAGCAATTACGTTCTTATAATTTCTCATATGACTTTTCCTTTAAATATTCCAGATGGCCTAATTAATAATACGATTACTAAAATTGAAAACGATACAGCAAATTTATAATCTGTTGATAAAAGTTGTAAGAGTGAATCTGGTTCAAGATTTTCAGGTAATAAATACGAAATAAATTTTTTGTAAGCATAAGTAACAAATATTTCTGCAAACGCAATTACATATCCTCCCAAAAAAGCTCCAAATGGATTTCCAATTCCTCCAACAATTGCAGCAGCAAAAATTGGCAGCATGTTATTAAAATAAACAAAAGGTCTGTAGCTTTTGTCTAAACCATATAAAACTCCTCCTATTGTTGCTAAAATACCAGCGATTATCCATGTCACCATAACAACTTTTTTTGGGTCTATTCCAGATAATAATGCAAGATCTTCATTGTCAGAATAAGCTCTCATGCTTGTACCGGTTTTCGTTCTATTTAAAAACCAAAACATTATTGCAACAACTATTAATGTAACCAATATTGTTATTGCTTGAGTAGATTTGAGAGTAATACCTTCAGCCAAACCAGTTATTTCTTTAAATTCACTTGCTTTTAGAATAAATTTTTCTCCATCTAAAAATCTTCTATCTGATGGACCAATCACTATTCTTATTAAGGCTTGGGTTACAAACATTACACCAACACTAACCATCGCAAACTGAACAGGAGGACTTTTTTTAATTCTATAGTAACTAAATACAAACTTATCTATTATCAACATATATAAAATCATCATTAAAATTGCAAAAGGGATGGTTAAAAGTGCTGTAGGTAAAATTCCTAAACCAATACCTAGAGATTGAAAATAATATGTCAAAATTACTGCAAACATTGTTCCGAAAGACATCATGTCTCCAGTTGCGAAATTAGCAAATCTTAAGACTGCGTAAATCAAAGTAACAAAAATTGCACCAAGCGCTAACTGGGAACCATAAGCTAAAGCAGGAATTATGGTAAAGTTAAGAAGTACAATTATAGCATTTAAAATGTCCATTATGCTCCTAAAAAGGATCTCCTAACCTCTGGATCCTCTAACAGATCTTCTCCAGAGCCTTCAAATTTATTTTGTCCAGTTACCAAAACATATCCACGATCTGATATGCTTAATGCTTGTTTTGCATTCTGCTCAACCATTATAACTGCAACATTTGTTTTTTTTACTTTGATAATATGTTCAAATAATTCATCCATCACAATTGGTGATACACCAGCAGTGGGTTCATCCAACATAAGCACGGAAGGGTCACTCATTAATGCTCTTCCTAAAGCTACTTGTTGTCTTTGGCCACCAGATAATTGACCAACAATCTGACTATTTTTTTTATTTAAAATTGGGAATAAATTGTAAATACTTTCAATTTTATTATCTAAACTTCCTTCAGTCAAAAAACCTCCAATTTCTAAATTTTCTCTAACTGTCAATTCAGCAAATACATTCCTTGTTTGTGGCACAAATGAAATTCCTTTTTTTACTCTATCTTGTGGATTGATTTTTGAAATATCTTCACCATTTAAAGTCACTGAACCTGATTTTAAATTTAATAATCCAAGCATCGCTTTCATGGCTGTTGATTTGCCTGCACCATTTGGCCCAAGAATAGCAACTATTTCTCCTTTGTTAGCAGTGATTGTGCAAGAGTTAATAATATCAGGACCATCTCCATATCCAGCTGTCATCATTGATCCCTCGAAATATGCCATTAATTCTTTCTTTTAGATAAATTTGATTTGCCTAAATAACTTTCAATAACTTTTTCATTTTTCTTAACTTCATCAGAAGTACCCTCAAATAGTACTGCTCCATCCGCCATTACTATCACTGGATCACACATTCTACTTATAAAATCCATATCGTGTTCGATCATGCAAAATGTATAGTTTTTATCTTGATTCAGCTTTAAGATCGCTGTTCCAAGATCTTTTAATAGTGTTCGATTGACACCAGCACCTACTTCGTCTAACAAAACTAGTTTTGCATCAACCATCATTGTTCTACCTAATTCCAGCAATTTTTTTTGGCCCCCAGAAAGATTACCAGCTCTTTCGTTAGCCAAATGAGTTAAATTTAAAAATTCAACTACTTCATATGCTTTTTCTCTTAATATATTTTCCTCTTTTTTTACTAAGCCTGGCTTTATTATTGCATTAAACAAATTTTCTCCAGTTTGATTAGGGGGAACCATCATTAAATTTTCTAAAACAGTTAAATTAGAAAATTCGTGTGCAATTTGAAAAGTTCTTAATAAACCTTTAGAGAATAATTCATATGAAGGTATGTCTGTTATATTTTCTTGATTAAATAATACTTCACCTTTGTTAGATTTTAAATTGCCTGCAATTAAATTAAATAAGGTTGTTTTTCCTGAACCATTGGGTCCAATTATACCTGTTATTGAACCTGATTTTATATTTAATGAGCAATTTGATACTGCTGCTATTCCACCAAATAACTTTGTAAGGTTATTAACCTGTAAAATATTTTCAGACATTTTATTTACTTTTTTTTAATCGACTTAAAACACTATCCAATGTTTTTTTTAGTGATTTGTAAAATCTAAGATTTCTTAATTCATTAACAGCTTGTTCATTTAATCCTTTTGGAGTTTGTGAATTTTTTACAAGTATTTTTAAATCTTTATTTGAATTTATTTTTGCATCTTCAGACAACGCTATAAACAATGATGTAATATATATCTGAGCATCATTTTTATTTATTCCTTTTTTTACCAACCATTCAGATAAAATTTGAAGTAATTCATAAAATGGTGCCATCATAGATGAGGTAGACCAAAAATTAAGGGAAAGTTTTTCATTTTTAATTTCAATAGTTGTACCTAGTTCATTAAAAAATTTTTTAACTCTTCTATCTGGGGGAAATATCGGAATGGGTCCCTTTTTTATTGAAATTGGTGGAAGTGGAATTGCCCTTACTATATTCGCTTTGACCTTAACATATCTTTTTAATTCTGACATATTAATTGTAGATATAAAACTAATTACAGTTTGACCTGTTTTAAACTCAAGATTTGGTAAAATTATTTTTCCTACATTTGGAGTTACTGCTAAAAAGATCCAATCGGATTTGTTTATAATATCCTGGTTATTGTTAGAAATATGTATTTTTTTATTTTTTTTTTTGAGACTACTTGAGATTTTTATATTTCTTTTAGATACAACTATTTTATTTATTTTTAATTTTGACTTTAAAATTCCATTTATTACTGATTTTGTAATATGTCCTGTACCAATAAATCCAATTTTCATGATAACCTAGTTGATTATTATCACTAAAATTAATTAATTAGTAAAAAAAGAACCCCTAATTCTAAGCAATTCTCTTGATAATTTTTTGTTTTCGATAAATGGTTTTCTACCATGTAACCAGAAATAGTTATTTGCAACTACCGAGTAACCAACGGGTAATGGCATTATAATCTTGTTTTGACTTCCTTCCAATGAGTCTGATAACTTTTGTAAAAATAAACCTTGTTCCATATTTTTTGGTTCAGGAAATTGATCAATATACGAAATTTTTGGTTTTCCATTTTCATCTTCTGAAAAAACAGGATGTTCAACCTTGTAATCAACATTTTTGCTTTTAGGCGATCCCCATACAAAATTTTGTTTTCCAACATTGTCATTAGTCAAATCTTCTAAATGTTCCCAGTCATCAAGATGAAGCATAGCTGTTTCTCCACCTTGAACATTTTCTTCTTCCATTTTTAACATTAAGAGCCAATCTGTTTTTTCTTTTACATAAGTTCCATCGGTGTGAAGATCCATATTGGTGTAAGCTTTTCTAAGATAAGAGTCGCTACTATCCTCATGTTTAACATGAAATCTTGCATAATATTTTCCAGCCATAGAATCAAAATTTGGATTGCCAAGTAAATGTGTAACCGCAGTAGAAAGTTTTATTAAAAAATTATTGTCAATTTTTTTTGATGTATTTTTTGGTCCAATCACAAAACATCCTGTATTTCTGTCTCTTATTATGGAATTTATAAATTTTCCCAGTTTTTCAGATGTTGAGTCATCTAATGATTTTGCCAATGTAAATCTAGTAAATGGTTTGTATTCAAGAGCAGTAATATCGAATTTTTTGAAAGGAAAGATTAATTTATCAATAATTTCGTCTTCAATTTCAATATTTACAATTCTCTTCGAGTATTCACTTAAAGAAATATTAAATCCAGAAATGTTTGCTAAGCTCTCCATATATTATTTATTACATGCTCCAATAGAATTTGGACCACAAGTTTCACCGTTTGTCCATGTAGCACCAATTAAATTAGCACCATCAAAATTTGCATTGGTCATATTAGATGAAGTAAAGTTTGCTTCCATCAAATTTGCATTTTGAAAATTAGTTTCAATTAATGTCGAGCCCATAAAATCAACTCTTGTCATATTTGCTCCTGTAAAATTTGCTTTTTCAAAATTTCCACCAACCAATGTTGACTCGTATAAATTTGCTCTGACAAAAGTAGACTCTGGAAAAGTTCCAAATGACAAATTTGAAGTCATCATTATACTTTTATCAAAATTAACTTGTATAAAACTTGCAAATGATAAATTTGAGTTTGGCAAATAACTGCCCTGTAAATCTTGGCCATCTGAAAATCTGCAGTTGGTATAATCTACACCATCTGTTAAAGGATCATCACACGCGGAATATGATATATTTGGTATAAATATTAAAAACAGTAAAAATAGTAACTTTTTCATTATATGTTTGCACTACTTAATAAAAACATAATGATAGCAGAGAATAATGTTGGGTAAACTAAATTTTTTTTGGTAATTTTAAAAATAATAATAGCTGCAAGAACAACAATAAACCTTGATAAATAATTACTTTCTGCAAGAGTGCCAGCTGGAAATATTATCATTCTCGATATTAATGCTGCTAAAGTTGAGTAGGCTAGATAATTAAACCATCTATATATTTTTGTATTTTCATCTATTACTTCTGAAGTAAAAGCTCCCAAAAATCTAGAAATGTATGTTGCTAGAGAAGTAATGAGGATGATTAACATTATATTAACTGACATTTTTTTCTCCAAATAAAAATGCAATACTTCCAGCTATAAAACCTCCAATCAAAACACACCAATCAGAACTTACAAAATAAAATAAAGGCCCTAGTATTGCTCCTAAAATAATTGAAATGTTTAATTGAAAAGATTTCATGACACCAATCATAGTACACGTAAAATAAATAGGATTAATTATAGCCAATCCTATTAACATTTCTCTATTCAAGAAATCAGCTGAATAATATCCAATTATTGTTGAAAAAATTGCAATTAACCATGTTGCAGTACCAATCCCGATCCAAAAATCAACTCGATATCTTTGTTCAATTTCCTTGTAATTATTTTGCAGTATTAGCCAAGAGGATACAGCTACAAAATGGCAAGAAATATAAAATTTCCATTTTGGTTGACTTTCATGTTTTAGTAATGGCATCAAAGACACCGTCATTGGATATAATCTGGCATTTACCAACCAAACTGCAAAAAATAAATTTAATAATGACACTCCAATTAAAATAGATTCAGCCATGACAAGTGAGCCTGGTAATGCGTAAGTAAGAAATGTAGAAAAAATACTTTCTTGGATTGTAAAACCTAAATTTTTTAATAAAGCCCCAATTGCCAAGAAACTTAAACCAAGAGCAATAGCAGGACTATCAAATTCTTTTGCACAAAGAATTCCCTTTAGGAAATATTTCGAATTAATCATCCACCTAAAAATAGACGTCCTACATCATCATTTTTAAGTAAATCATCTCCTCTTCCAGCAATAGCAGTTTGTCCTGATACAAGAACATAGCCAATATCAGAAAACTCTAAACCTTTTTTTGCATTTTGCTCTACTAAGATGATAGTTTTTTTCTCGTTTTTTTGTAGATCACCTAAGATTTCGAAAACCATATCTATATATTTTGGCTCTAATCCAATGGAAGGTTCATCAACTAAAAGTACTGATGGCTTCATTACTAACGCTCTAGATATTTCTAATAATCTTCTTTCTCCTCCAGATAAAACTTTTGCAGGTTGACTTCTCCTATTTCTTAATCTCTCATATTTATCTAATATTTTTTCTGCTTCTTGATAAGACTCTTCAGTTTTGTCTTTAATAAAACCTCCCATTAATAAATTTTCTTCAACCGTCATGTCAGGAAATACAGAGTTATCTTGTAGAATATAAGCAATCCCAACTGTCTTTAATTTTTCAGCAGGTGTAAGGTTAGTGATTTCTTTTCCATCAATTTCAATTTGTCCAGAAAAAATATTTGTAAAACCATATATTGAATGTAAAATTGTTGATTTACCTGCACCGTTCGGTCCAATTAAACATAAAGATTGTGCTTTGCTAACAAATAAATCAAAATTATGAAGTATTTCCATTTTGCCGTAACCGGCATTTAGATTTTTTATAGTAAGATGAAGATCATCAACTGATAATTTCTTTAAATCATCTGCGACTGGGGCTTTTCCCAAAACCTCATATTGATTTGACATTATTGAACCCCCAAATATGCATCTATGACTCTTTTGTCATTTTTGATTTGATCAGGAGATCCATTAGCAAGCATTTTTCCGTGTGCTAAGCAGAAAATATCTTCTGCCAATTGCATAATTACTCTCATATTGTGTTCAATCACAAGCAAAGTAATACCAAAATCTTGATTAACCTTTATTAATCTGTCAATGATTCCATTAATTAAAGTTGGGTTTATACCTGCTGTAGGTTCATCTAATAATAACATTTCTGGCTCATTCATTAATGCCATTGCTAATTCTAACAACTTTTGCTGTCCAAAAGATAAGTCTCCGGCTCTCAATTTTCTTTTTTGATATAAACCAACAAAATTCAGCAAACTTTCAGCTTTTTCTGTAAGCTCTTTTGGTATTTTAGAAAAAATATTTAATATGCTTTCATCACTTCCCTTATGACTAATCAACATGTTGTCTACACAATTTAATTTTCCATAAATTCTAGTTTGTTGAAATGTTCTAAGTAAGCCTAGTTTTGCTATTACAGGAACTGGTAATTCCGAAACCTCTTTTCCATTAAATTTTATTGAGCCATTATCAATTGGGTAAGTGCCAACTATTGAATTAAATAATGTAGTTTTACCTGATCCATTAGGGCCAATTAATCCAACTATTTTACCTTTTTCAACATTCATTGAAATGTCTACATTTGCTTTTACTCCTCCAAATGATTTGCTAACTTTTTCTACTTCAAGAATACTCACTTTAATTCTACCTGCGCCTTTCGATCTTTTTCATCAATTACTTCTCCAAATTTTTCGGGGTATTTTTCTCTTAACCAACCCATAATTCCTTCTGGAAAATAAATAACAATTACAACTATCAGAACTCCAAGAGCAACATATTGCCAGCCCAAGAAGAAAGTCCAAAAGCCCTCTTTGAAGATATGAAATACTGTTGCTCCAATAATTGGTCCCCAAAGTGTTCCCTTTCCTCCTAGTATAGCCATTAATACCATAAAAACTCCCATCTCTCTTCCATCAAAAGCAACATCGGTTGAATCAATATATCCAACTAAACCGCCCATGATACCTCCAGCGAGACCACAAAAGAATGCTGATATCATCCATCCAATAATCTTATACTTCATTGTTTCAATTCCCATGGCTTCTGCCTTATCTTCATTATCTCTAATTGCATTTAATATTAATTTAAATCTGGTAGTGTAAATTCCTCTAACAGCTAAAAAAGTCAGTACTAAAACAAAAAAACTTAAGAAATAAAAGAATTCACCTCTTGAATCTAAGCTTCCAATATCTGGAAACGGTGGAGTAGTAAAACCTTGACCAGCTCCAATAATTTCAATCCCTCCAGAAATTTCACCTGCTGCAACACCTAATCCCAAAGTGCAAATTGCAAAATAATGTCCTCTAAGTCCTAAAATAGAGTATCCAATTAATCCTGCTACAATGGTTGGAACCACCGCAGCAACTATCAATCCAACTGCCATTCCCTGAAAAAATTGTGCTGGAGTATGTACAAATGTTTTTTCACCTCCACTTTCTGTCCACTCAGCTAATGGAAAAAACATTCCAACTTGCACGGAGGCACAAAGATACATGCCAAGACCATAAAATAGTATATTTCCAAATGAATTATACCCCATCTCACCACCTTGAATATTCCAAGTTGTAGCAAGAACAATTAATACACAAAGAATAGATAACTGTACTTTAAAAGCTGGAAATATAAATGGAGCAGCAATACCAAATATTAAAATTCCAATATATAAAAGTAAATTATTTTTGTTCATAAAGATTTAATATTTTGTTTCTAAAATTTTGGTTAATTGTAAAATAATGCCCATCTTCTTCATGAACACTTGAGCCATTTGAGTGGTATTCATCTATATGTTTTTTGAATTTAACTATATCAACTTCAATTAATTTACCTTGGTTATCTTTAATTTTAACCTTCCTCATTTTAAATACTCTCTTTTTCTTGAAAGCTTAAATCTTCTATAAACTAATATTAAAACTAATAATAAAAATACTGATCCAATTCTAAATTCAGTACCAAGTATGTAGTCTGCAAACTCTTCAAACACACCTAGGCCCATTCCTGACATTGCAACTCCTGGTAAATTGCCTAATCCTGCAATAATCACAATCATAAAAGATCTAATTGTATAAGGAAGTCCCATATATGGATGAATTGTAAAAGTAATGGATATTAATGCACCTGCAACACCACAAAGAGCAGCGTTAATGCCAAAAGTAGCTGCATAAACTTTTTCTGTGTCTACACCTAAAATTTTAGCAGCTCTTGCATTTTGAGCTGTAGCTCTGATAGCACGGCCAAGCTTAGATTTTTTCATATAAATTACTAAACAAATCGCAAATAATATACTTATGAAAGCTGAAAATATTTTTGAATTTGGTAAAACGACATTATTATTAAATAGCATAGTTGTTCCATAATCTGAATTTGCAAGAACAACATCAGCTCCGAATGCAAAGTTCATTAGTTGCATGAAAAGAATACTTATTCCAAATGTTGCTAAGATAGATATAAAAAGATCTCTATCTACAACTTTATTAATCACAAGTTTATAAATTGCTATACCTACAAAATACATTATTATTGGAGACACGATGACTCCCCACGCAGGGTGAATTCCGTAAAGGTACATAAAATAAGCAATGTAACCTCCTAAAATTACTAAATCTCCTTGGGCAATATTAATTATATTCATTACTCCCCATTGAAGTGCCATGCCATATGCGATCAATGCAAATAAAATACCAAGTAAAATTCCATCCAAACATGCTTGAACAGAAATCATCGGATATTGGAAGACCATGAAATCCATAATGAACCCTTAAAAAAAAATACCCCCTAATATTTAGGGGGTATTTATAGATTTATTTTTATCTTTTAGACCACGAAGGAATTGGATGAATTAACTTAGCCGATGCCCATTTAGTTGGCGCAACAACTTTGTTTTCACATTTTCCTCCATCATCACACATAACTTGGAAAAGTACCATTGGCTTATCTACATTTTGACCACCAGGTGCAAATTTTATATTTCCATAAAAAGTTTGCATATTTGTAGCGGCAAGAGCATCTCTTACTTTCTTTTGATCAAAAGAGTTAGCTCTTTCAAATGCATCTTTAAATACCAATAATGCAGCTGAAGACTCTGCTGCTTGATAAGGAGGCGCATAACCGAACTCTTTGGTAAAGTCTGCGTCATAAGTCATACCATCTTTAAAGAAATCATCTTTATAAGTTAATGTTTTATGCCACTGAGATGCGCATAAAGCATATTGTGAGTTTTTACCGTGTTGTTTTGACAATTTTGCAGCATCACAATGTGTCATCGCTAACATTGGAACATCTACTTTCATCTCAGAAATTTGTCTAATAGCAGTTAGAGCACCTTTAGTGTGACCTGAAACTACTAAAACATCTGGTTTCATTTGTTTTACTTTTACTAAAGTCGCAGCCATGTCATTTAGCTCTTTCGGTAATTTATCATCTATCACTTTTTTAGAGCCAGTTCTCTCAATTGCATCTAAAACTCCAAGTCTTACGTCTTGAGAAAATGCATCTTGTTCAAATGCCATTGCAACAGTTACTCCTTTTCCATTATTCTTTTCAACCGCTAGATCTATAGCAACATCAAGATATAAGTTAGCTGGAGCTAAAACTGCAAATAAATATTTGTAGCCTTTTGTAAACAAAGATCTTGAGGCTCCATTAGCCTCAACCATTGGTACACCGTATTTCTCTGTTACCGGAGCAATCGCTTTTGTAAGACCAGAACTATATGGTCCAAGCATAAACTCTACTTTGTCTTGTGATATTAATCTTTCTGCAAGTTGAGCTGCTCTTTTTGGATTTGACTCATCGTCATAATAGATAATGTCAAACTTGTAAGTTTTTCCTCCAACTTTAATACCACCCATGCTGTTAATTCTATCAACGGCCATATTATAACCGTTTTGAGTATGAACACCATTAGATGAGTATTTTCCAGTTAAAGAAATTGCAGCACCTAAAACAATTTTATCACCAACAACTTTAGCAAAAGATGCAACTGAAGTTGAAAATAATAATGCTATTGCAGAAACAAATGTAATTAAAATGTTTTTTATTTTCATTTATTCCCCTTTTTATTAATTAATTAATTATGCCTGAATAAATAATAAAAATTATTTAATTGCAAGTGTAAGTAGTAGCGCAATGTTTCTTAATATTGTTGCGTAATAGCAATGATAATTGCTATAAAAATAATTACACAAGCTGAAATTGTATTTATAATTTTTGGATTAGCCTTTATCCATACTATAAGTTTATTAGCCAGAACAGCATAGCCAATTAAAGAAATAAAATCTAATACAACATAAGTTGTTATTAAAATAAAAAATTGAACAACATAATTTGAATTAAAGTCTATAAACTGTGGAAATATAAAAGGAAAAAACATCCATGCCTTCGGGCTTGTACCTGCAACTAAAAAACCATCTTTATAAAATGAAAAAAAACTTTTATTTACGAATTTCTTTGAATTTACATCATTTGGTTTAGATTTATAAATATCGTACGCCAAATAAGTTAAATATCCAACTCCAAACCACTTTAATGTATTTAAAATTGTAGGATGATCTGACAAGAAAGATCCAATTACAAAAATAACTAACGTCGCTTGAATAATATTAGCAGTTATATCTCCTAGCGCAGTCCAAACACATTTTTGAACACCATAATTCATTGAGTAAGAGATAATTACAATCCTTGGTGTTCCGGGTGTAATAAACATGAATATAATAATTTGCAAAAAAAGGATAAAATCTAAGGGAAGCATTTAGAGGATAGCCCTAAAAAACCGGGAGCTAAAGATGGCTAGATAGGACTATCTAAAGATGATAATATCATAGACTTAGTGATTTGCATTAAAATAATTTAACGTAACTACTTAAAATTCTATGAAAAAAAGTCACAGACCTATAACCAAAGTTAAAAATCCTGAGCCTGACCTATATAGTCCAGATTGGGTTATATGGGCAGCATGGGCAGACAGAATAACGTTTGAAGAAATCGAAAAAAAAACTGGCAAAACTGAAAGTGAAGTTATCAAAATAATGAGAAGATCATTAAAACCATCTTCTTTTAGGCTATGGAGAAAAAGAGCAAGTTCACAAAGTATCAAACATAGGAAAAAATTTGAATATTCAAGAAAACAGATTAAATCTAAAATCAACAAAAATGATTACTTACTATAGTAATTTATGAAATATAACTTATATAAAAATAAATGAAAAATATAACAGTTTACTCTGGTCCAATGTGTAACTTTTGTGATGCAGCAAAAAGATTACTATTAAGAAATAATCTTAATTATAATGAAATAGATATATCAACAAAAGAAGGTTTAAGAGATGAAATGACTAAAAGAGCAAATGGACGAAGAACAATTCCTCAAATATTTTTTGATGATTATCATGTGGGTGGTTATCAAGAACTAAGAGAATTAGAGAAAACTGGAAAACTTATAAGTTCTCTAGAATAATTTTTTAATCGACGAATGATATAGTCATTCCTGGCTCATTGGCATACATAAAATTACCAGTGCAAGCAGCTGCACCACCCGTACCTTCGCCGACTGCATTAGATACATCAAATGCTACTCTTACAGTTGGAAAGTCACCTGCTTTAACTTTTAAACCACCTCCTGAAATAATTTTTCTATATTGAAAATATTCGTCACTACTTCCTATTACCCCATCATTTGAAACAGTTGCACCCAATGCGTCTACCGATCCATTCATGTGATCATTATAGCTACTACTATCGGGAACATACAAAGTTGAAGATCCAGGAATTCCACCGGTCTGTCCTTTTGCATCAGTAGTTTTAGTTCCAGATTCACCAGCTTTGGTTGCACAACTTCCTGCTGTTCCAGTCATAGAAAATTGTCTACTCATAGTAATTTGAATAAAAGTATATAGAGTTCCTATTTTTGCTTTTGCTATATTTCCATAAGATCCAGCAACAGCTCCTGCACTCACTGATGCAATATCAACCTCACCAGATGTTCCAGATGGAGATATAGTCAATGGATTTAAACAATTTGCTGTAGTGCTTCCAGTTTCGCAGAGTTCGAGTTTTGTCATTGTCACTTTATATTCTGTAGCAGCTCCCGTTGCTGCAAATGAATTGGCCGAGTAAAGCAAAATGTAAAGAACAAATATTGATTTAATTAAATTTCTCATAAATTATTAATTGTTACAACTGCCGCCTGTACAAGTTAGTACAACTGCTCCCTGCACTTCAATGGTCATTGCATTTCTTCTTTTTACTTTATCTTTCATTTTAGTTTCAATATCACCTTTTTCAAAAGCATTTGCTGATATAAATCCATCCTGTAGTGATGTTTTATTTCTTGGTGGGTTGTAATACATTATTTTAAACGAATTCTCGTCCTTAACTCCAGTTGTATCAATGAAATTTCTGGAAGCTTCAAATTGTATGCTTGGTGATAAATACATTTCTAAGGAAACTAAATTTCCGTTAGTATTTTCAGATGCTTTATCTTTTTTAAAATCATAATTTTGAATGTTTATTCTCGACCAAGGCATATATGGTAATTGCGAAGATAAATTTACTTCATGACCGTCTAATACTTTTTCGTTAATTCCATTAATTTTTTCAACACCAGATAAACCTAAGTAATAATTACCTGTAAATTCCAAAATCGGGGCTTTTGCTTCAACTCCCAAGCTTGTTCTTGCATTACCCTCAGTATCATAATCAACGAATCCATTTATGCCTGTAATCATTGATTTATCTGAAGATATATATCTTTGGCCATAACCAAGGTTCAGGATAAATCTAGTATCATCATTTACTTCCTGAGTATGTAAACTAAATTGTGAAAATGAATTTTGATTTTCAGAACTATCTAATTCTTTAAATTTAAGAAATTCTAAATTTACTTCACCATTCTCTGGAAATTCTAACGAAAACTCTGTGTCTCCACCTAAGGTCTCTGAGACTATTGATGAAATTTTATCAGATACTCTATTTATAATATCGTTAGCAGTATCTGCGTGTCCCAAAGTTGCAATTTGTATAAGGAAAACTGTAACTGCTATTTTTTTTAAAAAATTCATTAATATTGATAATAGTTAAATTATATTTTTATACAATTATTTTAACGGTTTAAAAACTAAGCAAATACCATTGTTGCAAAATCTTTTTCCACTAGGTTTTGGTCCATCATCAAATATATGACCATGATGTCCACCACAATTTTTACAATGATATTCAATTCTCTCATACCCAATATGAAAATCTTTTTTAATTTCAAAGACACCTTCATTCGCTTCATAAAATGAAGGCCATCCAGAGCCACTTTCATACTTTGTAGAAGATTTAAAAAGTTCTATATCGCAATTTGCACAGTGATATGTTCCATCTCGTTTTTCGTTATTTAATTCACTTGATCCAGGTGGTTCAGTTGCCTCATCAAATAAAACTAACTTCTGCTCAGATGTTAAGTTGTTATTTTTTTTCATTTAAATAAACTTAGCACATGTTTTGTGTAAACAAGAATGCAATTCTATTAATTTATCGAAATCTTTGTTATATCCACCTCC
>CABZTP010000003.1:0-92440 GCA_902528735.1 uncultured Pelagibacteraceae bacterium | reverse complement strand
TAAGTTTGCCAAAAAATTATCTATAATTTTTTCGACCTTTTTATTTTTTATATTAAGGTCTCCTTCAAAATGGAAAGGGTTAAGTTGAATTTTACTATTAATATTAAAGTTAATATTTTCTTTTTCAGGGGAAGTGATAGATAACTGATTATTACGATATTCAATGTTATATTCTAAGTTTTCCTGTAAGTATGATATTTCACTTTTTCCATCAAATTTTTGAATACTTTTAAATTGGAAAATATTTTTAATTTCCACTATTGGATTAAATATGTTTATATCATGAAAACTAGTCTCAGGGTTATCGTAGCTTCTCTTCCATTCTGATTTAAAATTTAATCCAAAAAGTTCGCCATTGATTATAAATTTCTTAATTTTAGTTTTATTGTTAATTTTATACGTAATTTTTTTTAATGGGGAAATAATAATTACTTCATTATTTTTATTTCTTATAAATATTTTACAGTTGTTAAAAATTATTGGCTTATTTACTTTTTGGTACAGGTGTTCTCTAAATTCTTTTATATCTGAAAGTTTAAATTCTAAATTTGAATTCGAAATTTCAGTAGATATAAAGTTATTGAATGATCTCAAATATATATCTCTTAAAGAGATGAAGATTTTTAGGTCTGAAGTTCTAACTAATGCTTCTTTTTTCGGTATGTTAGATAAGTTAAGTGAGGCATTTTCTACTAGAAAGTGTGGTTTAGGAAAAGGCTTGTATGAAATTTTCCCTTCTGATTTGAGATAAATTTTAAAATTTTTATAAAAATTATTTTCTATTTTTATAACTTTACTTTTATAATTAAATAAAACTGGTAAAGATAAAATAGTTAGAGATGAAAAAATTATTGCAATAGCAGCTAAAATTAATGAGAAGGTTATTTTATTCTGCTTAATTTTATTCATTTAAAAATATAAGACTTATACAATAAAAAATTATGTTAAAATCTGATTATTTGTTAAATTTAAATGAAAAGCAACAAGAAGCAGTATTACACCTTGATGGTCCTCTTTTAATTGTAGCAGGAGCTGGCTCTGGTAAAACAAAAGTGCTTACTTCTAGAATAGCCCATATAATTAGAAGTCATAAGGCATTTTCAAATCAAATACTCGCAGTAACTTTTACTAATAAGGCTGCAAAAGAAATGCAGATTAGAGTATCAAAGCTTTTAAGAAAAGAGGCAACAGGGTTACCATGGCTAGGTACATTTCACTCTGTAAGTGCAAAAATTTTAAGAAAACACGCTGAAGCAGTTGGTTTGAAATCTAATTTTACCATCATAGATCAAGATGACCAGGTAAGGTTGATAAAGAATATTTGTAAAGCTGAAAATATAGATGTAAAAAAAATTTCACCTAAATATATTTTAGCAATCATTGATAAATGGAAAAATAAAGGGTTTTACCCTGATGAAGTAATTTTAAAAAAAAAGGAAACTTTAGAAAAAAACTTTTTAAATATTTATAAAATTTACCAACAGAAACTCATTGATTTAAATTCTGCTGATTTCAGCGATTTAATTTTACATACACTGAAAATTTTTATAAATTACCAAGATATACTTTCAATTTATTCTAGAAAATTTAAATACATCTTAGTTGACGAATATCAAGATACTAACTTTATACAAAGTGAATGGCTTAAATATTTGTCTTCAATAAACGAAAATTTATGTTGTGTTGGAGATGATGATCAATCAATTTACAGTTGGAGAGGTGCTGAAATTAAAAATTTTTTGGAGTTCGATAAAATATACAAAGATACAAAAATAATTAGATTAGAAAAAAATTATAGATCAACTCAAAATATTTTAAACGTAGCATCAAAATTAATAGAGAATAATCAAAATAGAGTTGGAAAGACTTTATATACAAATCAAGAAAATGGAGAGCTTATTACCTTAGACTGTTTTAGGAATGTTAAAGATGAAGCTATTGAAATAAGCTCTACGATAGAAAATTATAAAAAAAAAAATTCATTAAATGAGATGGCTATTCTAGTAAGAGCCATATTTCAAACAAGAGAATTCGAAGAGAGATTTTTAAAAGTTGGGATTCCTTATAGGATAATTGGTGGTATCAAATTCTATGAGAGGGCAGAAATAAAAGATTGTGTAGCTTATTTGAGATGCATACATCAGCCAATGGACGATTTATCCTTCGAAAGGATAATTAATGTTCCAAAAAGATCAATTGGAGATACAACTATGAAAAATATAGCAGATTTCGCAAAGAGAAATTTTTGTTCTTTAGAAATAGCATCAAAAAAATTAATTGAACTGAATAAAATTAAACCAAAAACAAAGGTTGGTTTGAGCTCACTTTTAAACTTATTGGAAAGATGGAGATATGAATTAAAGAAAAAAATTAATCACAATAAGCTTTTGCAGATAGTTTTAGATGAGTCAGGATATAGTGAAATGTTAAAGAATAAAAAAGACTTAGAAAATGAAAATAGATTAGAGAATATTAAAGAGTTATTAAATGCTATGAAAGAATTCGATAATTTGGAAACTTTTTTAGAGCATGTAGCTCTAGCGACCTCTTTAGACCAAGATTGGGAGAGTGAAAAAGTTAATTTAATGACTTTACATGCCTCTAAAGGTTTGGAATTTAATATTGTTTACTTACCAGGTTGGGAAGAGGGCTTGTTTCCTCACCAAAAAAGCATAGAGGAAAAGGGTGAAAATGGTCTAGAAGAAGAGAGAAGACTGGCATACGTCGGTATAACTAGAGCTAAAAAGATTGCAAAGATATCCTTCTCTATGAATAGGTTTTATCAAGGGGACTGGATGGATAGCATAGCATCAAGATTTGTTGATGAGCTTCCAGATGAGTTTATTAAAAAAAATAATACTTTTATTGAAGAAGAGGAAAGTGATTTTGAATTCAATCAAGATATAGAATTTGATAGTGAGATCAGAAGCCCTGGCTGGCTAAGATATCAAAAAAAATTAAAGTGATAGAAAACATAAAAAGATTTATTAAAATAAATAACTTAGATGGATATATAATTCCAAAAAATGATAATTATTTCACTGAATATTCTAAAATAAATAATTTAGCGAGAGTAACTAATTTTACAGGATCGGCTGGATTTGCTATTATTTTAAAAAATACGAATTATCTATTTGTTGATGGAAGATATACACTTCAAGCAAAAAAACAATCAGGTAAAAACTTTAAAATTTTAGAAATTCCACACATTTATCCAAAAGATTTGTCAAATATACATAGTAGCAAAATTGGTTTTAATCCAAAATTATTCACAAAAACTATTCTTGAAAGATATTTTGAAAACAAAAATAATTTAATTCCAATTGAGTTTAATTTTAAAAACAAAACCGACAAAAATTCAAATAAAATTTTTCTTTTAAACAAAGCTATTGTTGGTGAGAGCTCAATTATAAAAATAAACAAAGTTAAACAATATATGTATAAAAAGAAAATAAATTATTTATACGTAAGTGCTAGTGAAAATGTTAATTGGGTTTTAAATATTAGAGGTAAAGATTTACCAAATAGTCCATTAGTCAACTGTAAATTGATTATTTCAAACGGTGGAAAATTAAATCTTTTTATTAATTTACATAAAATTCCAAATTTAATTAAAAAAAAATTTAAGAATGTAAGTATTTGTGATGAGAATAATTTTTTTAAGACTATTAATAAGTTTAAAAGTGGTACTTTTTGTGTTGATGAAAATACCTGTTCAATCTTTGAGCAAGGTTTAATAGATGGTAAATTTAAAATAATTAACAAACGTGATCCAATATATGAATTAAAATCAATTAAAAACAGAATAGAAATTAAAAATACACAAAATGCGCATATTGAAGACGGAGTTGCACTAACTAAATTTTTATATTGGTTTAAAAATAAAAAAAAAGAAACTACCGAAAAAAAAATTGAGAATAAATTGGAAAGATTTAGGAGAAAATCGAAAAATTACCTTTATCCAAGCTTTGATACAATTGCTGGATCAGGCCCTAACGGAGCTATTATTCATTACAAATCAAATGATCAAACGAACAGAAAATTGAATAAAAACGATATTTTATTAGTCGATTCTGGTGGACAATACAAATGGGGTACAACGGATGTGACAAGAACATTGTGCTCTGGAAAAATATCTAAAGAAATAAAAAATAATTTCACAAGAGTTTTGAAAGGGCATATAGCTGTCGTAACATGTGATTTAAAAAAAAATATTAATGGCTATTTAATTGATAATTTAGCAAGAAAACCTTTGAAAAAGATAGGTTTAGATTATTCTCATGGTACCGGTCATGGTGTAGGTTTTTTTTTAAATGTTCATGAAGGTCCACAAGGAATTACAAAATACAATAAAGTTGAACTAAAAAATGGCATGATATTGAGCAATGAACCAGGATACTATCTAAAAAATAAATATGGAATAAGAATTGAAAATCTTATTTATGTCAAAAAAAATAAAGAAAAAATTGAATTCAAAAACTTAACATATGCACCAATTGATATAGATATGATTAATTTTAAAATGCTGAATATCAAGGAGAAAAAATATTTATTCGACTATCATTTAAATGTTTATACTAAGCTTTCAAAATTTCTAAATAAAAACGAGAAAAAATGGTTGATTAATTTAATCAAGTAATTTTTTTAATTCCTCTAGCGATATAATGTCAATCCCAAGAGTTTTTGCCTGCTCAACTTTTTTGTTTGTTGCTTTTTCACCGACAACTAAATAATCAAGGTTTTTGCTTACATTGCTTAAAGTAGAACCAGAATTTTTTTCAACTAAAGATTTTGCCTCAGCTCTACTAATACCATTAAGTTTACCAGTAAACATAAAACTTTTACCTTTCAGCATCCCATTTCCATTTAGTATTTGAATTTCAATTTTCAATAATGAACTTAATTCAATTACAATATTAGTATTTGATTTATTAGAGAAAAAATTTTTTAGTGAGTTAATTTGAGTTACTCCTATTCCATCAATATTTAAAAAACTGTCAAATTGTTTTGATTTAATTAAATATATAAAGTTTGATATACTTTTCATATTGTCACTTATTAATTTTGCGTTTTCTATTCCTACATGTCTTATGCCTAAAGAATAAATAAATCTTTGTAACGAAACTTTTTTTGAGTTTTCAATTGAATTCTTTAAATTATTAACCGATTGTGTACCCCATCCATCTAAATTAGTAATTTTATTATAATCTAAAGAGAATATGTCTTGAGGTTTTTTTATAAAATTTAAATCCCAAAATTTCTCAACTACTTTTTTTCCTAAACCGTCAATATTTAATGCCTCTTTTGAGATGAAATGCTTAAGCTTTTCAATTGCAATTTTCTCACACCCAAAACTATCATTTGTGCATCTTCTTACTGCATCAAACTTTTTTGTTACCGCATTAAATTCTTTAATTGTATTTGAACCACAAGACGGGCAAATAGTAGGAAATTTAAATTTTTTAGAACTTTTCGATCTTTTTGTCTTATCAACTTCTATGACATGTGGAATTACATCTCCAGCTCTTTCTATTTTAACAAGATCTCCAATTCTAATGTCTTTTCTATATATTTCATCCTCATTGTGAAGTGTTGCATTAGAAACAACAACTCCACCAATATTTACTGGTTCAACTTTAGCGACAGGGGTTAATGCACCTGTTCTTCCCACTTGTATTTCTATTTTTATAACTCTTGTATTCGCACTATCTGCAGAAAATTTATGTGCGATTGCCCATCTTGGTGAATTAGATGTAAATCCAAGTCTGCTTTGTAAATTTAAATCATTTACTTTATATACCAAGCCATCCAAATCGTAGTCTAAGTTAAATCGTTTTGCTTCAAAGCTTTTATGGAACTTCAACAATTCATCAATTGAGTTCAAAATTTTATTATCATTGTTGATTTTAAAACCCCATCTTTTTAAATCATTTAAAAAATCTGACTGGCATTTTTTTAAATATTTCCTCGAGTAGCCAAATGTATAAGCAATAAAATTAAGTGGAATTTTTTTTGTTTCTAATGGGTTCTTTTGTCTTAGGGAGCCGGATGCAGCATTTCTAGGATTGGCAAATTTATCTTTTATTTTAAAAAAATCATTTTTTTTTATAAAAACTTCTCCTCTAATTTCAATTTCGTTTGGAAAATCCTTATTTTTTATTTCTAATGGTATATCTTTTATAGTTTTTAAATTTTCAGTTATTAGTTCTCCTACTTCGCCATCTCCTCTAGAAACACCAAATTTTAATTTTTTATCAATGTATGTAAGTGAGGCCGAAATACCATCAATTTTAGGTTCAACACTGTAATTTAATTTTATCTTTTTATTTAAATAATTAAATATTTTTTTTTCGAAATTTAATAGATCATTTTCATCAAATGCATTTGATAAAGACAGCATGGGCATTTTATGTTTGAATTTGTGGAATGATTTTGAAGGTTCAAAACCAACTTTTAAGTTTGGTGAATTATTATTATTTAAATATTCATATTTTATTTCTAAATCGATTATTTCTTTTTTAAGATCATCATATTTTGCATCGGTAATAATTGGTCTACTTTTTTCATAATATAGTCTGTTATGTTTAGTGAGTTCTTTAACTTTTAAATTATATTTTCTTATTATTTGATCTTTATTCATGAATTAGATTGATTATTTAAAAAGGTTTTTAAATTTATCAACCAAATTATCTTTTTTGTCATCGACATTAATTTTTTTTTTCTCATAATCAGTATTTAATATTTTATAACTTGCTTCATACCATTGACTCGACTGATAATTATATCCCAATAAAGATGCATACAATTGCGCCTCACTCATCAGTCCAAGTTTATAATGCAGCTCAACTAGTCTGTGAAGAGCTTCTTCCACATAAATTGTAGTATCATATTCATTAACTACCTTTTTAAATCTATTAATTGCTGGTATCCATTTTTCCCTTTGAACGTAATATCTGGCCAAATACATTTCTTTAGATGCAATTATTTCAAGAATGAATTCTAATTTATATCTTGAGTCTTGTGCGTAATCGGTTTCTGGATATCTATCAACTATTAAATTAAAATATTTTTTTGCTTGCAAAATTTCATTCATATCTTTTCGTTCATCAATTATCTGGTCATAATGTGATAGAGCTAATAAGTAATATGCGTAATCTGTTTGAGGATGATTTTTATATTTAACCAAAAATCTTTCCAAGTTATTAATTGCATCATTATAATATCCTTGTGAAAAATATCCATAAGCAGCCATTAAAACTGCTCGAGGTGCCCAGATGGATTGTGGATATAGCAATTCAGCTTCATTAAATTTTTTCCCTGCATATAAAACATCTCCTCTGTCAAATTCTTCCATAGCTTGATTGTAAACTTCAATCATTTGTGTTTCTAAATTATTTTCTTTGAGCAAAGTTACTTTTTCTTCTTTTTTGGAGCATGCAGTTATAAGAAACAATAGTAACAAAAATATAAATGATAATTTTAAAACCATTGATAATTTTAACAGATAAATTTTAAAATTCTAACTTTTATGCTATTGACTTTAAGTTAAAATAATCAGCAAATGTATGGGGTAGTTGTTTTCCTTTAATTTCAATAAGAGAATAATTTTCTTTATCATTAAAGATTTTTCTTAATAATTCGTTTGTTAACTTATGGCCTCCCTGTGAACATTTTACTGATCCAATTATTTTGTGACCAGATAAGAATAAATCTCCCATACAATCTAATATTTTATGGTTAACAAATTCTTTATCGTTTCGTAGACCTGTTGAATTTAATAATTTATCGTCTTTAATTACTATTGCATTGTCCAAGCTACCACCTTTACCAAGATTCAATTTTTTTAATTTTTCTATATCTTCATATAAACAAAACGTTCTTGAGTTAAGGATATCACTTAAATTATCTTCGAGTATGTTTACTTTATTTTTTTGGACATTAATTAAATTATTTTTATATTTTATCTCAAACTCTATTTCGCTTGTTACATTGGATTTTTCAATTGAAATAAACTTTTGATCATCTTCGATTTTTATATTTTTATTTATCTTAATAATTTTTATTGGTTGATCACTATGTTTAATCCCAACTCTTTTAATTTCTTGTAGAAAAAATCTAGCTGATCCATCAAGTATTGGCATTTCAAATGAATCAATTTCCACTATTGCATTATCTATTCCTATTCCGTAAAAAGCACCCATCAAATGTTCTATTGTTGAAACTGAAACCCCATACTCATTGGATATTGTTGTACACAATAACGTATTAGTTACGTTCGCGTAATTTGCTATAATTATATTGTTTTTAATTAAATCAACTCGTTTAAAAATAATTCCTGTGTTTGGTGAAGCTGGTATGATATTAATTTTTACTTTCTTGCCAGTATGTATTCCCGCTCCTTGAAGACTTATTTTATCAGATAAAGTTTTTTGATTAAGAATAGACATCAAGTTCTTTATATAAATTGTAAATTTTTTTAAATACTCAAGAAATATTACGAAAAAATGCAGTTATTTGCCAAAGAGGTAAAAAAACTTTTCAAATAAGCCTCTTTTTTTGTTAATTCTCGTTGGTAATTGAGGATTATTTAAGTGGTAAGTAAGAATAGAATTACATATTTGACTATCTTTTTCATCATAAAAACTAAGTGATTTAAACTCAAATTTGTCGCGCAAATAAAATGAATTGTTATTTAACAGTATTGCTCCCTCGCCAATAAAAAAAAGGTCTGAAGTTCTGAGATTCATATTATAATAATGTATATCTGATCTTGTAAATGTTAAATCAATTATTTCCTGAATTCTATACAGAATAACTTTTTTAAGTAAGTCAATTGAGATATTTTTTTTTAAAATTTGACTAACTAATAAATTTTTTTCATTTTGTTTGTTTTGGTAAGAAAATTCTGTTTCTGATTTATTAAATGATCTTTTAATTTTTTCTGCTTCAACATATGTAATTTTAAAGATATTTGAGATATCTTTTGTTATGTGCATTCCTCCTATTGGAATTGATTGTATAAATTTAAGTTTTTTATTTTCATAACAAATAAAATTTGTCCTTTTATATCCAATTTCAAGAAAGGAGGCTTTTTCTAAACTTAATTTTCTTAAATACGATAATGATTTTACATAACTGGTACAAAAATAATTTGTTACTTTTATATTAATTTTATTAAAAATATTTTTTATATTTAAAATAATTTTTTTAGGACAACATATTATTTTAAAATCAATCTTTATATTATTAATTTTATTTTTTTCTTTGGGCAAATCTAAATAAAATTTGTTATCAATTATACATCCACTAAGGATTATATGCATAATTTCTAATTCATCATAATATGTAATAATAATTTGTTTTAACTCTAAAATCAAAGTTTCGTAAATTTTCATAATATCCATTTTATTATCTAGTTTTTTTTTTAATGTTAAATCTATTGTAAATAATTTTTCTGGATCTAAAGTAAGAATTAAATCTTCAATATGTGTAGAAATATTTTTCTCTGCATTTTTTACTATTAACTTAATCTCTTCAAGATGTTGTGAATAATTATTCTCATATTCTATAGATTTATTATCACTATGTTTCTCATTCAATTCTTTATCAAATACTGAGAATCTAATTTTTGATGACCCAAAATCTATTACGTTAATATAATTTTTATTATCCATTTTTGAAAATTAATCTGTTTTCAATTCTCAGATCAATTGTTGTATTTGGATTAATTGCATTATTTTTTTTAAAATTTTGAAATAATTTTAGTGCATTAATTAATTCCTTATTTGGTAATTTAATAACAATGTCATTTCCAAAAAATAAATCCCATCTTTTATTTTTATGGTAATAATATCTAATAATTTTATTAATATCTAATCCATTTTTTTCAAGTTTGTTATTTAATTCAATAAAGTTGTTAACTTCAAATTTTCCAAAAATTATAGGTAGCTTTTTATTATCAGATATATTTTTTGACAGAATAAGTTTTCCATTATTACCAACATAATATTTTTTTTGATCTAAAAAAGTAACAGCAATTAAGTCAGTTTTTTTTGCATTTATTATAATCGTTGATGGATATTTTTTTTTTACACTAATATTCTCTAAATAAAGCAAATTTTCTATTTTTTTTTTTATTAATTTTTTATTAATTAAAAAAATATTAATATTTACTAAGTCATCAAATAATAATCTGATTTTATTTTCAGTTTCAATAGTATCTGATTTAACAATTATATTTTTTAACAAAAAATTATTTTTTATTTTTAAAAATAAATTTTGATTTATTAAAGTAGTTAAAAATAAAAAAGAAAAAATATAAAAATATATTTTTATTTTATTTATTTGTTGAAGCATCTTCTAAAATTTTTTCTATCAAATTTTTAAAAGTAATGTTATTAAATTTTGCAATTTCAGGAACTAGTGATAAAGAGGTCATGCCCGGCTGTGTGTTAATTTCTAACAAATAAAACTTATTGTTATAAAATCTAAAGTCAGAGCGTGATACTCCTCTACATTTTAAAATTTTGTGTGTTTTAAGTGCTATTTTGGTTAATTTATTATATTGGGATTTGCTTATATTTACCGGTATAATGTGTTTTGTACGAGCTTTAGGATTATATTTAGCTTGATAATCATAAAATTTTCTTTTGGGTTCAAGTTCTATAGCTCCTATTACTTTTTCAGATAGAATAGCGACTTGTATTTCTCTTCCAGGTATATATTTTTCAATGAGTATTTCTCCATAACTTTTAAGTTTATTCAAATTTTTAAATAAATTTTTTTCATTAGATATAAAAACATTAATACTAGAACCTTCATTCAAAGGTTTCAAAACAAGTGGAAAATTTAGTTTTTTTTTTAAATCATTTAAAAGTTTCTTTTTTTTTTTATGATTCTTAAAAGAATATTTTATAAATTTAGGTGTTAAAATTTTATTCTTAATAAAAATTTTCTTGGATAATTCTTTATCCATTGCCAAAGATGAGGATAGAACTCCAGAATGAGTATATTTAATTTTTTCAGATTCTAATATTGCTTGTATATAACCATCTTCTCCATATCTACCATGCAACAAATTTAATACCACATCTGGCTTAAATTTTTTTAAATTTTTAATCAATTCTCCATTAGGTTCTTGTATTTTAATTTTATAATGTTTGTTATTAATTAGTTCTAAGTATACGCTTTTTGCTGTTTGAAGGCTAATATATCGCTCATTAGAATATCCTCCAGCTAATATAAATATTTTTTTCACTATTCTACAATTTTTATTTCTAAATTAATATTTATTCCAGTTTTCTCTTTAACTTTTTTCTTTACGTAATTTATTAATGAAAACATTTCGTCAAATGTTGCATTATTTTTATTCACAAAAAAATTAGAATGTTTTTCTGATATTGATGCATCTCCAAAATTAATATTATTTTGGACAGATGCCCTAATTAATTCCCACGCTTTTTTTGATGTTTGGTCTATTGGATTTTTAAATGTACTACCACCAGTTTTTATTCTTGAGGGCTGGTTATTATTTTTCTTTATTTCTAATTCTTTCATTAATGACTTAATTTTATTCTTGTTAGACTTGTTACCTTTAAATGTAGCGCTTAAAAATATTAAATCTTCATCTAATTCAATATTTCTATAATTAAATGTAATTTTTTGAGAAGGTATTACTTTCAATGTGCCATCCAAATTTATACACTGTAATGAAATTAAATTATCTTTAAATTCTTTTCCAAAACAACCAGAATTCATTTTAAGACCTCCGCCAATTGAACCAGGAATACAACTCATAAATTCAAAACCGCTAATTTCATTTTCCATAGCAAAATTTGAAAATTTTTTTTGTGAACAAGATGATCCTACTATTATTGTATCATTTTTTAATTTAGATATGGATGAAAAATTATTACCTAATTTAATAACGACACCATTATAAATACTATCTCTAAATAAGACATTAGAACCCATTCCTAGTATAAATATTTTTCCTCTATTAGAATAAAGAGTCAAAAAGTCCTTTAATTCTTTTAGATTTTTTGGTTTAAAGAAAATTTTTGATTTACCGCCAATATTGAACCAATTAAGCTTTTTAATATCAAAATCAAAATAGAGTTCTAAATTGTACTTTAATTTATACGATTCAATATCATTTAATTTCATACTAATTTAAATTTCTCACCCAACTAGAAATTGAACCTGCCCCCATAGCAATAAAAATTTTTTTTCCAAATGTTATATTTTTTATAATTTTTTTCAGTTCATGTTCATTCTTAAGCATAATTAAGTTAACATTAGAATTTTTAGCAATTAGTTTCGCGAATGACTCATACGAAAAACCTAACTTGATATTCTCTCCAGCTTTGTAAATTGGGCATAGCAAAATTGTATTTGCTTTTTTAAAACATTTCGAAAACTCTTTTTTTAAACTTTTGACTCTAGAAATTCTATGGGGTTGAAAAATGCATACAATCTCCTCTTCATTATAGACTTTTTTTACACCATCTAAAACGGATTCTATTTCCGTAGGATGATGGGCATAATCATCAAAAAAAGGTATTCGATTTTTTTCAAATAAGTAATTGAATCTTCTTTGCACTCCCTTAAAATTTTTAAGTCCTTTTTTAATAATTTTATCAGATACTCCTATAGAAAAAGCTACAGATAATGCTGATGCTGCATTTTTAATATTATGTACTCCTATTAAAGGGATTGTTAAATTTTTAATTACCTTTTGTTTTCCTGGAATTTTTATTTTTATATCGAATTTAGAAAAATTTTTTTTTTGAATAATATTTGAAATATAAAAGTTAGATTTTTTATTCAAACCGTAAGTATAATAATTTTTATTCTTTAATTTGGGCAAAATATTTTTAATGTTATTGTCATCTGAGCAAACAAATGCTTTACCAAAAGAAGGAGTTTTGTCTAAAAATTCAATAAATTTATTTTTTAAATTATAAATATTTTTATAATAATCTAGATGTTCATTATCTATATTTGTGATAATTGAATAATTAAAAGGTATTTGAAGAAAACTTCCGTCAGATTCATCAGATTCTATTAAACTCCAATCACTTTTTCCCAGTTTAGCTGAGCTCCCAATTGAGTTTAAAACACCACCATTAATTATTGTAGGATCTAACTTTGCAAAATTAAAGATGTTTGATAAAATAGAGGTTGTTGTAGTTTTTCCATGAGATCCGGTAACAACAATATTTTTCATTAAAGAAACGATATGTCCAAGCAATTCGCCTCTTTTGTAAATTGGTAAGTGTAATTTTTTTGCTTGCTGATATTCGGGGTTTGTCTTCTTAATCGCTGATGAAATAACTAATACAGTAGAGTCTTTAATATTTTTTTTGTTATGTTTTAAAAATATTGGAATTTTCCTTTTTCTTAAATTATTTAGATATTTATTGTCTGAAATATCACTTCCTTGAATTTTAAAACCAAGACTGTTCATTATTAATGCAAGTCCACTCATGCCAATGCCACCAATACCAACAAAATGAATCAATTCTGTCTTTCCAAGATTAATTTTCATTAAAAATTTCTATAATATGGTTATTTATATTATTCCAAGTATTTTTTTCACTTTTTTTTTTTAAGTTATGAAATTTTTGAGCATAATCTTCATTATTATCAAAAATCATTAAAATCAAATTTTGTAATTCATCAAACTTAAAATTAAATTGTTCAACTATCCAACAACCTTTTTTTTTATAGTAATAATTTGCATTATGAAATTGGTGGTTGTCTTTAGCAGAAGGTAATGGAATTACAATAAAAGGTATATTCAAAAAAGATAATTCACTCAATGTACTAGCCCCACCTCTGGTTATTGCAAAATCTACGTCTTTGTAAATTTCATCACTGTTATTTGTAAATTTAAAAAAACTATATTTTATTTTTGCATCATTATATTTCTCTTTAATGTGTAATGCTGCGCCAGAATTTGTTATTTGTTGGTTAATTTCAAATTTATGTTTTTTAGAAATTTGTATAATTAATTCAGTGATTGTCTTATCAAAAAAAGATGCGCCCTGGCTGCCACCTATAATAAGAATTTTTTTAATTTTTTTATTTTTGTAAAAAGAATTTTTTTTGATTTCATAAATTTTTTTTTTTAAAATTGGCTCTGATATAACTTTTTTTGTATTATAATTATATATATAATTTTTCAAATTTTGGTCATAGCAAATAATTTTTGTAGATAGTCTTAATACAAATTTATTTGATCTTCCTAATACACTATTTGGCTCGAATAAAAAAATTTTCTTTTTTAAAAAAAAGGCTGCAACACAAAACGGAAATGACATGTATCCACCTGTGCTTATTATTATGTCTATATTATTTTTTTTTAAGAAATTAATTGAATTAAAAATTTTAAATAAATATCTAAAAATATTTATTGGTAACAAATATGGTCTGGAAAATAATTTTGGCACATCTATTAAATCATAGTTAAATTTATTCTTGTCTATAAACTTACTACCTCTTAGGTCAGTTACGATTTTAACTTTGAAATTACTTCTTAAATGTTCGTATAAAGTAGTAGCAGGAACAACATGGCCTCCAGATCCTCCAGTAACAATCAGTATTTTTTTCATGTTAACTCAATTTTCTTTTTGTTAAATTTAAAATTATTCCTGTTAAAATTGATGTTCCAATAATTGATGAGCCACCATAGCTAAGAAATGGCATTGTCATTCCTGTTGTAGGAAGCATTCTTATATTAACTCCAACATGAATAAACATTTGTACTAGTATTAATGTAATGCAACCAATCAAAATAAGCTTAAAATTGTTATTTTTTATAAAATTTATTTTTTTTATAACTCTGTAAGAAAAAATTAAATAAAGCAAAATAATACCAATAACTATAATCACTCCAAATTCTTCAGCAATTACAGACATAATATAATCTGTATGTGCTTCAGGTATTCTTGTATTCAAAGTACCTTCACCAATACCTTTTCCAAAAAATCCTCCGTTTGAAATTGCATCACTTGCTTTATCGGCTTGATAATTATTTCCACTAGAAGTGTCTAGAAAAGACAATAATCTTATTTTTATGTATTGAAATTTAGACACAAAAAAAATTAAATAAAAAGTTAAAAAAGAAACAGTCAGCAATGAAAAGCTAAATAATATAAGATTTATACCCGATACAAAAACTACTGTTAACCAAACAGATATTAATAGTAATGTTTGACCTAAGTCAGGCTGTGCTAATAGAAGGATAATTGTAGGTAATAAAATAAAAGTACTAATAAAATATTTAAAATATAAATTTTTTTTGTCAGAAGACAAAAGTAATGATATCACAATTACAAAAAAAGGTTTTAAAGTTTCAATAGGTTGAAACCTAGGTAGGTATCCAAAATCTAACCATCTTTTTGAACCCTTAACTTCAACTCCAATTAGAGGTACCAAAAACAAACTTATCAAAGCAAATAAAAATAATAAAATCGATAAATTAATTAGAATTTTCTGATTTAAAAGAGAAAATAATAAAATTATGATTACACCTATTGCTACAAAACTAAAGTGTTTTAAAAAAAAGTAATATGAATTTGTATTCAGTTTATCTGAAGCAATTATAGATGTTGATGCTAGCGAAAAAAATAGGCCTAATAAAAAAAGTATGCAAACTAAAAAAAAAATTGACTTATCTATATTTTTCCACCAATCATATAGTGTATCAAAGTAATCGTTCATTAAGTTAGTAAGTATTTTTTAATTAATTTATTAAATTGATCACCTCTATGTTCAAAATTCTTAAACTGATCAAATGATGCTGCGGCAGGGCTAAATAGGATTGTAATTTTACTTTTTTCTTTTTTTTTAACTTTAGATATTAATTTTATTGTACTTTTTAAGTCATTTGTTAAATAAATTTTAAATTTGTTATTCAAGATTTTAAAAAATTGTCTTTGGTCTTTTCCATAAATAAAGGCCTCTAATTTATTAAAATATCTTTTGTTTAAATTAAACTGATCACCCTTTTTGAATAATCCACCTAATATCCAATAGACTTTATTATTTGATTGTAAGAACGGAGTCGTTGAAGATAAGGTTGTTGATTTAGAGTCATTAATTATCTTCAAAAATTTTGAGTTATGTATTATTTGTTGCCTAAATTTTAATGGTTTAAAGTTATTTACTGTTTTCAAAGTAGTATTTAAATCTAAGTTTAAATATTTTGATAATTCAAACAAAAATGTTACGTTTTGGAAATTTACTGTTTTTTTAAAATAATTGTTATTTATTTTACTTTTTAAATTTGAATATTTTTTTTCTTTTAAAAAAATTACTTTTGATTTTATTTTTTTTTTTTTTAATACATTTTTAAATAAACTAATATTTGGAATTATAGAAATATCATTTTTAGTTTGTTTAGTAACAGATTTTAACTTTGAATTAATATAATTTTTCATTGTTATGTGCCTATCTAAATGATCAGGAGAAATATTTATAATTACAGAGAATTTTGATTTATAGAATTTACTATAAGCAAGTTGATACGAAGATGCTTCGACGACAAAGATTGTATCTTTTGTAATATTTTTTTCGCTCAATATAGGGTTTCCTATATTGCCAGTTAATCTTGCGTCTATTTGCTGGTCTACTAAAATGTTATATAACAGCTTGCAAGTGGTAGATTTTCCATTTGTGCCAGTAATTGTGATCACTGGTATTTTAGGTTGAGATTTATAAAAAATATCTAGGTCTGTTATAATTTTACTATTATTTTTCTTAAGGTAAGAAGATAATATACAGTTCTTTGCATTAATTCCTGGGCTTATTATTATTTTATCAAACTTATAATTAAGTAAACTAGATTTTGGTAAATAAAATTTTTTGAGAGCTTTAGTTATTTTTAAATGATTATCATCAAAAATATAGCATTCATTTTTTTTTTTTAAGTATTTTAGTGATGAGATGCCAGATTTTCCTATTCCATAAATCAAATATTTTTTTTTTGAAGTTTCATTTAATAATTTCATTATCTAAGTTTTAAAGTTGCCAATCCAATCATTGCTAATATTATTGAAATTATCCAAAATCTAATTACAACTGTAGATTCTGGCCAACCTTTTTTTTCAAAATGATGATGTATTGGAGCCATTCTAAATATTCTTTTTCCAGTGAGCTTATACGAAATAACTTGGACTATTACAGATATGGCTTCTAAAACAAACAAACCTCCAGTTATTGCTAAAACTATTTCATGCTTTGTTACTATACCCACCGCACCTAGGGAACCACCTAAAGATAAAGATCCTGTATCTCCCATAAAAATTTTTGCAGGCGGCGCATTAAACCAAAGAAAGCCCAAACATGCTCCAATAATAGACCCACAAAATATTGATGCCTCTCCAACACCTTCTATATATGTTATTTGCAAGTAATCAGAAAAAATTATATTTCCAGAAACGTAACTGATAAATGCAAAACAAGCAGCAACCAGCATAACTGGAACCGTCGCTAGTCCATCTAATCCATCTGTTAAATTAACCGCATTCGAAGCTCCAACTAATACAAATATGTAAAATGGTACAAAGAACCATCCAAGATTTAAAACTAGATTTTTAAAAAAAGGGAAATATAAATTAGTCATTTCTCCAGAATTATTTGAATAATAAAGTAAAAAGATGCCAATCAATGCTAAGATTATTTGAATTGAAAATTTAGACTTTGATGAAATTCCTTGCGAGCTTTTCAACTTAATTTTTTTAAAATCATCATAAGCTCCTAGTAATCCAAATGATCCAGCTATGTAGATTAAAAACCAAATATATGGGTTAGACAAGTCACCCCATAGAAGTACACCTGAAAAAACACCAAGTAGTATTATTAATCCTCCCATGGTTGGAGTGCCAATTTTTCTTATGATATGATCGCTCGGGCCATCTTCTCTAATAGGATTATGAATCTGTTTCAACGAAAAGAGTTTAATTAATGGACTGCCTACTAAAAAAACAACTAACATTGCTGTAAACATTGATAGACCAGTTCTAACTGTTAAATATTTGAATACATTCAAGAAACTAAATTTATCAACCAACATTGAAAATAGTTCAAATAGCATTAAACTCTTGACCTAATTTGTTTAATTATTTGATTAAGCCCTGTTGAATTTGAGCCCTTCACCATTAAAAAGTCCCCATTATTTAAATCATTTTTTATAAACTTATGAATATCATCTATAGATTTAAGTATTTTTCCTCTTTTTTGTGTTCTAATTTTGTTGAAAGTATCAATAATATACTCTCCATAAACAAACAGTTTCTTAAATTTCACTTTATTAATTTCTTTAGCAGCCTCAATATGAAGTTTTTTTGAAAATTTTCCAAGCTCAAGCATATCTCCTAATAATATTATTTTTTTGTTTGGATTTATTTTTAAATTATTAAATTTATTAATTGTAAACTTAAGTGATAAAGGATTTGAGTTATAGCTCTCATCTAAAAGATTAATTTTTTTCCTTCCAATAATAATTTGTTTTAAATTTCCTCGTCCTTTTGGTATCACATAATTGAAAAAAAAGTTAGTTCCAATTTTATCGATTATCATAAGATTTTTTAGTACAGCCACTGAAGCTAATAAATTATCTGAATATGGTAATAAATAATTATTAATTTTGAATTTATAAATCTTATAATCTAATTTGATATATAAAATTGATGTATCTTTTTTTTCTATAATTTTTTGTATCCTAACATTTGAATCTTTATGATTTCCAAAAGAAATTATTTTTAAATTTTTTTTATTAGCCAATTTATAAAAAAAATTGAAAAATTTATCATCTCTATTAAGTACAATTGTTCCATTCAATTTAATGTTATTAAGGATTTCAGATTTAGCTTTTGCAATTTCAATTAAAGATTTGAAATTTTTAGCATGAGCATAACTAATATTTGTAATAACACCAATTTCTGGTTTAATTATTTTTGATAAATAATCAATTTCTCCTTTTTTGTCCATTCCGATTTCAAATATTCCATATTTTGTATTTTTATTTAGATTTGCTAACGAAATAGGTAAACCAAATTTATTATTGTAGGAATTTTTTGAAAAAACTGTTGAATATTTTTGTTTAAGACATTGTCCTAATAATTCTTTAAGTGAAGTTTTACCTGATGATCCTGTAATGGCTACACAACATGTATTTGAGGAGTTTCTAAGTTTTTTTGAAAATTCTGTTAATAAACTTAAAGGATTTTTGACTTTAATTTTTTTTTTGTGAACTTTACCAATTCTATTAACAACAGCTAATTCTGCGCCATTTTTTAAAGCTTGATCTGAGAAATTACTTCCATCAAAAGATTTTCCTTTAATCCCAAAAAAAATTTTGTTATTATTTTTTTCTTTTGAGTTTGTGGATATTTTTAAATTCTTAATTTTATTTAATTTTTTATCTAAAATGAATTCTTTAAAAATATTTAATTTCCAATCATTTGCTAAAAAATTATTTTTTACTATAATAGATTTTTTTATATTTTCGCGATCAGAAAAAACCTGTTCTGTTAAATATTCTTGAGTTTTTTCATGTCCTTTACCGGCTATAATCACTATTTCATCAGATTTGCTATTTAAAATTGCTTTTCTAATGGCTAATTTTCTTGATGAAATTTCAATTAATTTGGACTTAGAGATAAATTTTTTGATATGACTTCTTATTTTTTTAGGATTTTCTCTTCTAGGATTATCATCTGTAAGATAGATAGAATTGCATAAATTGTTAGCAATTTTGCCCATAATTGGCCTTTTCTGTTTGTCTCTGTTGCCACCACATCCGAACACTATGTTGATTTTTCTTGTACTAAATTGCTCTTTAACATTCTCTATACAGGTTTTAAGCGCCTCTGGAGTGTGCGCATAATCTAAAATCACGATTGAATTGTTCTTAGTTTTTCCAATAAACTCTAATCTTCCATCAACTGGTTTTATATATTTTAAATTTTTGACAATTCTGTCAATCTTCAAATTACTTTTTAGTGCAGCTGCAACAGCCATCAAAAGATTTTTAATTTGAATTTTACCAATCAAATCAGTTTTAAACTCGTAATTTTTATTTTTATAAGAAATTTTTATATACTGGTAATTATTTAATATTTTTATTGAGACTATTTTTAAATGAGAATTGGTTGTGCCTATACTAAAAAGATTTAATTTTTTTCTTTTTGCGATTTTTTGAAATTTACCCGAATATTTAAAATCCTTATCAAATATTAAATGTCCTTTCTTCTTTGTTAATTTATTAAACAAAATTAATTTTGAATTGAGATAATTTTTATAACTTTTGTGATAATCTAAATGATCTCTACTTAAATTTGTAAATATTGATGTATTAAATTCAATACCATGCAATCTTTTTTGAATTAACCCATGACTTGAGGCTTCCAAAATTACATTTTCAATCTTTTTAAGTTTTAATTTCAAAAGTATTTTGTTAAGTGTGATTGAATCTGTTGTCGTATTCTGTAACTTTATTTTAACATTATTTGCCTTAACGCCCAAAGTTCCGATTGAGGCCACTTTAATATTATTAAGTTTTAAAATCTGATAATAAAAATCGGCTATCGATGATTTGCCATTAGTGCCTGTTACACCTACTATATTATTAGGTTTTAATTTATAAAATCTAGTTGCAAAATTAGATAAAGTTAATCTCGGGTCATGTACATTAATATAAAACACATTTTTATATATTCCTGTTTTAAACTTATTTGATACAATTATATTTGCACCGTTTTTTATGGCATTATTAATAAATTTATTTCCATCATATTTACTTCCCTTAATTGCAAAAAATATATTATTTTTTTTTATTTTATTTGAATCAAATTCAATCCCTTTGAAATTTATATTTAGAAAATTTTTTTTTAAATTTTTAAAAAAATTATTTAATTTCATCATAAAATTTCTTAATATTTTATGGCTAAAATAGGCCCAATCTTTTCGATTATATTTTTTGCAACTTCAACTGATGTCCAACCAGCTGTATTAAATGGTGTTCCAACTATCTTTCTTTCTTTACCATCGTTATATCTATAAACATAATCTTCACTCAACTTCGGTTCATCTAATAGAACTATAAGCACAAACTTTGGTGAGGAAATTGGGAAAATTGAAGCAAAAGTATTGATTTTTTTTTTTGTGTACTTTCCTCCAATTGATTTTTGTGCCGTTCCTGTTTTTCCAGCAATTTCGTAACCAGCTATATTTGCTAAATTTGCAGTACCCTCTTCAGAGGTAACTATTTTTCTTAATATATTATTTATTTTTTTTGAATTATCCTCACTTATTATTTGCTCTCTCTTTTTTAAATCTTCTTTTTTTTTTAACAATGTGGGTCTTATTTTATATCCACCATTTGAAATTATTGCATAAGCTTTTGCAAGCTGCAATGGAGTAGTTGTTATTCCATGTCCATAAGCAGAAGTAGCCAATTTACACTTTCCCCACTTAAAAGAAATTGGAGTTCCAATTTCATCAATATCAAACTGAGTTTTGTTTATTAAGTCTAGATCTTCAAGAAATTTTCTATAATTTTCCAACCCAACTTTTTGTGCTATCTTAATTGATCCTATGTTTCCTGATCTGATTAAGATTTCTTCTGCTGTAAGACTTGATGGAATATCCATATCATATTCTGAAATTGAGCTTCCAGCACATTTTAGTTTTTTCGGTAAATTTTCGAAAATCGTATTTACTTCAATAACATTTTCTTGAAGTCCTGCAGCTAAAGTAAATGTCTTAAACACAGAACCAAGTTCGTAAACAGCTTTGGTAGATCTATTAATAAATTTTTTATCTGAGATATCTTCCCTAATATTCAAATCGAAATCTGGAAGAGAAACCATTGAAAGAATTTCACCATTATTAATATTCATCAATATTGATGAACTACCATAACTTTTAAAAATATTTTGAAATTTTAATAATTCTTCTCTGATTAGATATTGTACATCAGTATCCAGTGTAAGTTTTAATGGCCTATTAGAAGTAGTTAATTCATAATCAAATGACTTTTCTATTCCAGATATTCCGTTATTATCAGTATCGATTTGCCCCAAGATATGGCTAAAAAGATTTCCATTAGGATAAACACGTGCGATATTTTCTTCCTCTCTTAAAGATTTTTCACCTAATAATTTAATTTTTTCGAGTTTTTCTGGAGATATTTTTTTTTTTATATAAAAAAATTTATTTTCATCCAACTCTTTTTCAAAATTTTTTTCAGGGAAGATTAATTTCAATGAAATTATCAATTTATCTTTATTAATTAATTGATTTGGATTGATACCTAAATTAGTGACACGTACTGTTTTTGCAATTATATTTCCATCTCTATCCATTATAGATGCTCTAAACTTTTCTTTTTCTTTAGCATTAATAATTTGTGTTTTTTTTTTAAAACCTAAATATATAGTTTTAGAGGAAAAAATTACAGAAATTATAAAAAAAATAAAAAATATAAATGCGATACGTTCAAATGATATTTTTAAATTTGATTTATTTTCTTTAAAATTAAAATTTTCATTAATATTATTCATTTTTCAAATTAAAAGTTTTTAAATCTGTAATTTTCTTTTTTTCTAACTCTTCCTCAAAGTATTTTTGAGAATACTCCATAAGCTTTTTTGGAGAGGTTAGATAGTTATAATCCAACAAAACTAATTCATAAATATCTTCCAAAGCTCTAATATCCTCTTGAACTTCAAAGATATTTTTATTTAATTGTTTTGTAGAATTCTTTGTGAAGGTTGTTAAAATAATCAATAATACTATTGGGATAAAAATTAAAATTTTTTTAGTCATCAAAACCTAAATTTTCAACTTCTATTAAATATTTAAATTTGTTTATAAAGTCTTTAAAATCACATCCATTCTCAAGCTTGTAAGCAAATCTTAGTTTGGCAGATCTTGAAGGAGGATTTATTTTTATTTCTTTATGTGTCGGAATTATAGGTTTTTTTTTTATTAATTTAAAATATTTTGTAGCTGACATAGTTTTGGGCAAATACCGAGAATTATTTTTTATCTCTGCGTATTCCTTAAAAAAAAATTTAACAATTTTATCTTCTATAGAATGAAATGTAACAACAGCTATTACACCTCCTATAGGTAAAATATTGTATGCATTTATTAATCCATTAATTAATTCACTAATTTCTTTATTTACAAAAATTCTAAGAGCTTGAAATACTTTTGTTGAGTTATTTTTTAAACCTTTCCTTTTTTTTATACTTTCAATTATTTCAACGAGATTTTCTGTTTTAATATTTTTTTTTTGTCTTTCTTTAGTTATCTTTTTGGATATTGGTTTTGCAAATTTTTCATCACCAAAATACTTAAAAACCTTATACAGATTTTGTTGACTCATTTTTAATATAACTTCGTTGCAGGAAAAATCATTTAAACCCATCCTCATATCTAATTTTCCCTTACTTTTAAAAGATAGACCTCTGTTAAAATCGGAAATTTGATTTAACGAAAAACCTAAATCAAATATTATTGCTTTAATGTTATTATTTGTAATTTTATTAATGTCTGAAAATTTTATATTTTTAAATTTAAATCTTTTTTTATACTTTTCTTGAAATTTTTGTGCTTTAGCTTTTACGGAAATATCTCTATCTAAAGCTATTATATTATTAGAAGTTTCCTTTAATATTCTTTCTGAATAACCTCCCTCACCAAATGTGCAATCAATAAATGTGCCACCATAAAGAGGGGAAATAATACTAACTAGTTCATTTAGTAAGACTGGAAAATGTTTTTCCAGATTTATGGTGGCATTCATTTATTTTTTCGAAGACCATTAATTCTTTTGTCTTCTCAAAAATGCTGGAATTTCTAAATCTTCTTCCTCAGAATTTAAGTCATCATCTAAATTTATTTCCTCTTCATTGATATCTGAATTAAATAATTCAGGAGTATCTTCTTCACTTAATTCGAAATTCTCTAAACCATTATTATTTTCTGTTATTCCATTTTCGGTGTTGGTATTAAGATTTGTATTTTCTAAGTCACTTTCAATCTTATCTATTGTTTGCTCAACACTACCCTCTGACATGTTATTTGATGTTTCTCTGGTAACACTATTTGTATTATCATTATTTAATTCATCATTTTTTAACTCTTCATTAATTTTAAGAGCATTTGCACCGTCCGTTATTATTGAATTATTTGGACTCGAAAAAGTAAATGATTGCGGTGAACTAGGGTTGGAAAATTCAGAATAGCCCGGATTTCTGTTTTGTATTCTATGCACCATATTTATTACAGATTTAGGCTCCGGTTGCTGTCCATCAAGTGCTGTTGCAACAATTGAAACTCTCATTAAGCCATCTAAACTATCATCTGTTATAGCTCCAATTATTAATTCTGCGTCAGGATCAACTTCGGCTCTAACTTTATTAACAGCTTCATCAACTTCGAATAATTTTAAGTCCTTGCCTCCAGTTATATTAACTAAAAGCCCTTTTGCACCTTTTAGAGAATAATCATCTATTAAAGGATTGTTAATTGCAGACTCTGCTGCCTTTACAGCTCGGCCCTCTCCTTCTGCCTGACCAGTTCCCATCATTGCTTTTCCCATTGAACTCATAACAGTTTCAACATCTGCAAAATCTAAATTTATTAGACCAGGTCTTACCATTAAATCTGTAATGCTTTGAACTCCATGTAATAATACATCATTTGATAATTCAAAGGATTCTTCAAATGTAGTTTGTTCACTTGCTATTTTAAAAAGATTTTGATTAGGAACAACTATAATTGTATCAACATGTTTTCTAAGTTCCTCTAAACCTTGTTGAGCTTTTCTCATTCTTGAGGGACCTTCGTATAAAAAAGGAAGGGTAATAACTCCTACTGTTAAAATGTTTAATTCTTTTGCTGCTCGAGCTATGACATGTGCAGATCCTGTTCCTGTTCCTCCACCCATTCCAGCTGTTATAAATACCATGTTTGCACCTTGTAAAATATTGACTATTTCATTTAATGACTCATCTGCTGCTGCTTGTCCTATATCTAATTTTGCACCTGCTCCCAAACCTTTTGTAAGATTAAGGCCCATTTGAATTTTTGTTTGTGCTCTACTTAATCTCAAATCTTGAGCATCGGTGTTTACTGCAATAAACTCTACGCCTTGTAAACCGGCATCAATCATACCATTTATTGCATTTCCTCCAGCTCCTCCAACTCCTAATACTAATATTCTTGGTTTAAGTTCTTTTATATCTGGTGTTTTAAAGTTTATTGTCATCTTTTCCCCTTTTAGTTATTAAATTGTTTTTCCCATTTAAGACTTGCTCGATTAATATTTGATTTTTTTCTTGCGTTTGCCTTAAATTTTTCAAAAAGTGCTGGCTCCCAGATTTGAAATGTTTTGCCTTGGCCAACAAATAGCATGCTATTTTTAATTTTTGCATGTTTTAGTAATTTTTGAGTTATTTGAATTCTTCCCTCACTGTCAAATTGTAAATTTATGCTTTCTGATAAAATTGAAGTTGCAAAATAATCTTTTTTTTCTTCGAATGGATTAAGTGTGTCAATTGCATTTGAAATTTTTTCTATTCTGTCTTGTGGCCATGCCTCAACACATGGATTATTAAATGATGGGTAACAAATTACGCCATTATAACCAATATTTGATAAATAAGATCTATATGATGCTGGCACAGAAACTCTTCCTTTTTTGTCTAATTTGTTTTCGTAGGTTGATAAAAACATAAAACATATTATCCTATATTTGGGTAATTATGGGATATTATGGGTTTTATTAAAAGGCGTCAATACCTAATATATGAGGTTACAAAAGTCAAAATTGCATATATTTTTAAAAATTTGGAAAGAGTGCCAGATAAACTGTAAGCCGGGTTCTGTCTTTTAAACTTATCATTTATCTAGGCTTTAAATCACTTTAAAGCTCAAGCAACTAACCCTGATGACTAGCCAAAGACTGCTTTTAGTTATTTCTAACAATGTCATCTCTACTCAGTTTTGCTCCCAGTGGGGTTTTCCATGCGCTAGCTGTTACCAACTTAGCCGGTGTGCTCTTACCACACCTTTTCACCCTTGCCTTGATAAGGCGGTTTATTTTCTGTGGCACTGTCCCTAGGGTTTCCCCCGCCAGCCATTAACTGGCACTGTGTCTTTGTAGAGCCCGGACTTTCCTCTTTAATAAATTAAAGCGATAAGTCATTTATCTGGCGCACAAAGAAATATTCTTTTTTTTTTTTAATTTCAACTATTTATAATTCAATTAAATCAAGGTTTTTAATATTGCGTAACACTCCTTGTCAACAATACTTCTAATTAAATTTGGTCTAAATCTTCTTTGAAAATTTTTATAAATTTTAATTTTTTCAGAAGAATTTTTTGTAAACTTATAGCCAAACTGAAATAATAATTTGAAAAATTCCCTATTATCTTTTAATAATATATTTCTATATTTTTTACATTTCATTTCATCTAAATTGTGCCATAAAGATATTTTTTTTCTAAATAATAATTTCCAAGGAAATTTTTCACCTGGATCTTTTTTTCTCAAAGGTGCGATATCTGAGTGTCCTAATATATTTTCTTTTTTTATTTTATATTTTTTTTTTAATTTTTTAGATAGACTAATAATTGACTTAATTTGTGTTTGATTAAAGTTTTTATAGCCATGATAGTGACCAGGGTTAGAGATTTCTATTCCTATTGAATTTGTGTTTAAAGAAATATCTTTTTTCCATGATGAGACTCCAGCATGCCAAGCAACATATAAATCAGGAACAATTTTTATTACTTTGCCGTTTTTTTTAATAAAATAATGGCAGCTTACCCCTGAATTATTATTAGTTAATCTCTTTATTGCTCCATCTTCAGACTTCATTCCTGTATAATGAAATATTAAATACTTAATTTTTGAGCCATTTCTTTTCTTTAAATCGAAATTTGGAGAGTAATTTATTGACATTTTTTCAACATTTTTCTGCATAAATTAAAACAATTTATCTTTATATTACTAATAATTATACTATAACTATTTTATGAACAAACCGCTTTCTGTTTTTATTATTTTGCTATTTTCATTATTTAATAACCAAGCAATAGCTGGTGATGATGGTAAAATTGAATTAAATGGAAATGGTAACAATGAATATACAGAGATTAATGATTGTTTCGAAAAAGTTAGTAGAGGGATCTTTGCTTTTAACCAAGTATTAGATAATATTATTTTTAAACCACTTGCTAAAGGGTATAGAATTTTTCCTCAACCTATAAGATCAGGCACAAGCAATGTACTTAGTAATCTTGGCAGTGTTGTTACTATTCCAAATAATGTGCTTCAAGGTCAATTTAGAGATGCTGGCGTAAATTCTGCAAGATTTGTTATTAACTCAACGTTAGGCGTTGCTGGTATCTTTGATGTTGCTTCTTATTATGGCTTACAAAAGCGTGATAAAGAAGATTATGGACAAACATTAGGAGTATGGGGTGCGAGTCCTGGTTGTTATTTTGTTTTACCTGTATTAGGTCCAACCACTGTACGCGACTCTTTAGGTTCGTTAGTTAACATGGTTGGTGGAGATGCATGGTATAATGTTACTGTTGTTAATGACACTCAATATTTTTCTGAAGCCGACTTTTACGCATCAAGATTATTAGATGGGATTGATTTTAGAGCAAAGAATTTAGAGTCATTTGACAGTCTTGAAAAAAATTCAGTCGATCTTTATGCATCAGTAAGAAGTCTTTATTTACAGGATAGATACAGAAAAGTTAGAAATATAGACAAAACGACAGAGACACTTAGTGACGATGACTGGGAAGAATTAGACAGTCAATAATTAATCATTAAATGAAATTGTTTAAATATATAACTATATTATTTTTTTTAATAAATTTTAACAGTATATCAATAGCTAAAGATCCAAGTGCATTAATTAATGAGATAGTTGATAAAGCAGCTTCAATATTATCTAGTGAAGATCCAGTAGAGTCGAAAATAATAAAACTCAATGCAATAGCAGAAAGTAGTGTAGATATAAATGGAATAGGTTTGTACACTTTAGGAAAATATAGAAAAACAATTGATGATGAAGAAAAATCTAAATATCAAAAACTTTTTAAAAGCTATTTTTTAAAGAGTTTTTCAAGTAGGTTGGTAGATTACACAAATCCAAGAATTAATGTTGTATCACAAAAAAAAATTAATGAGAAATATACGATAGTTAACAGTGTTTTAGAGGCAACATCAAAGAGACCTCAAGTAAAAATTGATTGGAGAATATATACAAAAAATCCTGACAGACCTTTAATAAGAGATTTAATTGTAGAGGGGCTAAGTTTAGCAAGAACACAAAAGGAAGAATTTAATTCAATTATTCAAAATAATGATGGTGATATAAATGCATTGTTTAAAACCCTTGAGGAATTTTTAATCAAATAATTTAATAAAATCCAATTTCACTTAAGCAAATGTCTGATTTGAAATTATCAAAACCAGCAACCAAGCCAACTGATTTAATATTTTGTCCCAATATACTTTTTGGTTGATAAAAATTAGATTTTTTAAATTGTTCAAATGGCGCTCTAATTTCCATCCAATTTTTTGTTGTAGCAAAAGTGTAACTATAATACTGCCATGGTGCTAGTGTTAAACCTGTTCTTAAATGAAGATTGTATTTTTTTTCATTACCATAAACTTTTACATATAACCCATTATAATCTTTACTATTAATTTCTGGACTTAATTTTGCTCTGATTTGTATAAATCCACCATTATTTTTAGTAGATACATCCCCAATCATTCTATAACACATCACTCCATCAAGTTTCTGAACTATAAATTCTCCTGTTGATACACCTCCCATTACTTGATCAGTAATAAAATTCCAATGTTGAGATTGATTTGTAAATTTAGGGTTTTTTAATTGATCTAAAATCATATCTTTTGAAGAAACGTTATTCTTGCATAATAAAAATAAAATTAAAAATATTAATTTTTTCAAAACAAAATTACTTTTTTTTTGCAAGTTGTTGGAGAAGATAAATTTCTTTTTCTGTAAGAGTATTTTTTTCTTCTTTGATTTGATCTTCTAAACTAAATAGAGTGATTAATGAAAAAAATGAAACTAATCCAGTCAATATAACAAAATAAATTGAGCTCAAATTAACAATTACCAATATTATAAATACACTTGTCCATCCAATAAAGACTCCTCTTAAAATTACACGATGACTTTTTAAGTCAGGTATTCTTAAAAACTGTACAAATAAAAGAATTAAAAGTAACATTATTCCTGAAATAGATGCACGCAGCAAGACTAATGTGTCTAATCCTCCGCCATATAACTCTCGGTGAATTAGATATGCAACAGCACCTTTATAAGCAAAATAAAAAAAAAATACAGAGAAGACAAGTGCTGAAACATAGTATGATATTTTAGGTTTAATTTTAACTTTAAATTTCATTTTATTTATAAGATAAATGAATTTTAACCTAAATTCAAAATAACTAAAATTTATAAATATTGATTTTTGATTTGGTGGGCCCGCCAGGACTCGAACCTGGGACCAATACATTATGAGTGTACTGTACCACTTCAATTTTCACGAGTAAACAATAACAAATTTTAATAGACAATCATAAGTACTCACTCTCGTACTCAAAATTGGAGGAATGATATGGCTTACTTTAGAAAAAGACTTGGTAAATGGCAGTGTGTAATTCGAATAAAAGGATATCCAACAACAACTAAAACTTTTGTTGTAAAGAAAGATGCAGAAATTTGGGCTAAAAATATAGAGCTTAAATACTTTAGAGAAGAAATTGATATTTTAAAAATTGATTATCCTAGATTTAAAGATTGTTTAATTAGATACAGAGATGAAGTGACTATCCATAAAAGGTCTAAAGATATGGAAAAAAAACTGATTAAATATCTTCTAAGAGAACCCTTTATAGATCTCAAACTAAACTTAATTAACAACAGTGTTATTGCGCAATATAGAGATAGATCCTTAAAAAATTTACAACCATCCTCAGTTAAAAGACGATTAGCACTTATTTCTCATATGTTTTCTATAGCAAAAAAAGAATGGGGTTTTAAGATAGATAACCCAGTTTTAGATGTGAGAAAGCCAAAACTTCCTGAGCCAAGGGACAGACGGTTCACTGACAAAGAGTTAAAGCTCTTAATTTATGGCAATAAAACTTCTGAAAAACTTAAATCAATTATTCAAATTGCACTAGAGACAGGGATGAGACAAAGCGAAATACTTAGAATAAGAAAAGAGCATTTAATGAATCAAAGCTTATTTATACCTATAACAAAAACTAAGCCAAGAACTATACCATTAACCAATAAAGCTTTGGATTTATTAAAAAGTGCAAAGTTACCTTTTGGATTATCTGGGATTGCCGTAAGTAAACAATTTCATAATTTATGCAAATTTTATAATATTAAGGATGCAAAATTTCACGATTTGAGAAGACAGGCTTTAACAAATTTTATGAAAGATAAAAAATTATCTGTGGCTGAAACTATGTTTATTTCAGGACATTCAGATCCTAAGATGCTACTTAAAACATATAATAATTTAAAGCTATTAGATGTTAGTAAAAGAATGAATGAACTGGGTGAGTCAACGTGACTCAAATATAGTAATAATAAATGACGAATAGAAAAATATAATTAGAAATGAGTAAAAAACTTAAATTTATTGATCTGTTTGCTGGAATTGGAGGGTTTCATATAGCTTTAAAATCACTTGGTATGGAATGTGTATTTACGTCAGAAATTGATATGCATGCTAGAAAAACTTATGCAGCTAATTTCAAGGATAAATATCTCAGTGATCCAAACTTATTTGCTGGTGATATTTGGAAAGTAGATTTTAAGAAAATTCCAGATTTTGATATTCTTTGTGCAGGATTTCCTTGTCAGCCTTTTTCTCAGGCAGGATATAAAAAAGGTTTTAAAGATAATAAAGATGGTAATTTATTTTTTTCAATTGAAGAAATTATAAAGACTAAAAAACCAGCTGTATTTTTCTTAGAGAATGTAAGACATTTAAAAAATCATGATAACGGTAGAACATTCAAAGTTATCTATAAAAGCTTACAGAATTTAGATTACACATTTGACTACAAAGTAATCAAAGCCTCAGAATTTGGCCTACCTCAACATAGACCAAGAGTTTATATGGTTGGTTTTTATAAGCCTAAATTGAAAAATATGTACAAAGAACTAGCCTTCACTTTTCCAAGGGAAATTCCACTCAAAAAAACTATGTCAGATATTTTTGGTGGATTTGTATCAAAGGAATTGAACAGTAAAGAAGAGAGAAAAATAGGTTTTACATTAAGGGTTGGTGGTGGTCGATCTCCCATTAATGACCGAAGAAACTGGGATGGTTATATTGTTAAAAATAAAGTGGTTAGAATTAAACCTTCACAAGGTCTACAAATGATGGGTTTTCCAAAAAATTTTAAGATGCCAGCTTCAGATAACCAAGCGATGAAACAGTTGGGTAATTCAGTAGCAGTTAACGTGGTTAAAGAAATAGGGAAAGAAATTCAATATCATCTAGAAAACTACTCTAAATAGAATGCTTTTTAGTAGCAGCAATAATTTCTTCGGGAAAACTTTTCTTAGGAATTTTATAGTTTAATTCACCATCGCTTCCACTCAGTTGATATTGCTCTCTTCTATATCTATGAGCTTTAACCCACTCAGCTAAATTAAAATTATCATCTAAAAGTCTTTTTAATTTTTTATAATTGATGCACGTAACTCCATCTGAACCACATACCATAACAAGAAAAGTTTCTTTATGTAGTTCGCTTATTGCTTTTAATTCTACTTGATGAATTTTTTTAAATGTAAACACCCAAGGTGTCATTCTTTTTGCTGAATATTTTATATAAATACCTATATTTCCATTAATGGTAAAGGTTGCATTACTTTCTGATGGAAATGTTTGAATTGAAAGTTTCTCTCCAAAATTGATAAGTTTAGTTAAAACTGCGCCATGATAAAATTCAAACTTGTCTATAGTCATTATATAAAATTTATGTTTAAATATTATTATGTCGTTTAATTTAAATCAAATAATTAAAAAATCTGAGCCAAATCAATATAAAAAAAGAATTAAACTTTTAAAAAATGAGAAAGGTTTTGACACCTCAAATATAGAGGATGTTGTTGAGGAGGTTTCAAAAAATATATTTAAGGAAAAATGCAAGGCACTAGTAATTTACGGTGAGCCACAAAGTGGAAAAACTGAGACAATGATTGCTTTAACTGCTAAATTATTAGATGAGGGTAAAAAACATATACTGCTCCTAGTTACTGATAACGTTAAATTAAGAGATCAAAATTTAGGTATATTTGCTAAGTCGAGAATTAATCCAACACCACAAGATAATTTGGACTTTTTAAGAGAGGTGAAAGAAAATAATGTAAATATAACAAAAGTACCTTTTATAATTTTTTGTAAAAAGAATGCATCTGAGTTAAGAAAACTTATTAACGAAACAAAGCTTGCGGAATTAGATGATCTTATAATAATTGATGATGAGGCTGACTACGCAACACCCAATTCAAAAGTAAATAAAAAAGATAATTCGAATGAAGCAAGAGAATTAAGATCTGTAATAAATGGTTTAATTAAAAATATTATGAACAGAAATGGTATCTGGATAGGAGTAACTGCAACGCCAGGTAGATTGGATTTAAATAACACCTATGCTAATGAAACAAATAGATGGGTTTATTTACCACCACATAGTAAATATTATGGTCAGTATCATTTTTTTCCTGCAAATTACCGTAAAGAACATAAGAAAGCCTTTGATTATCATGTAACATTTTTAGGAGAAAGTGGTGATGATCCTTCATATATTAAAAAAGCGGTTTATAAATTTTTAGTAACAGTTGCAAAAAAAAATATTGAGAGAATTAAAAAAAATCTTCCAGAAAAAAATTTCTCAATGATTGTTCACACAAGTACTGGTAAAGAAGGTCACAAAGAGGACTTTAGAATTGTAAACGACCACATATTTAAACATTTAAAAGAAGAAACAGAAAAACATCCAAAAGTTTTAGAGGAAATTTATAATACAGCACAAACTAAATTTAATGACAGTAAACTTTCTGAACAAATAGTAAAGTATGTATGGGAAAATAAACAACAATATAGACCTGTAATTATGAATAGTGATAAAGATATGAAGTCACAAAATTTTGATGCTGGAACTGACCCCCAAACACCATTTACAATAATTTTTGGAGGAAATATCATTTCCAGAGGGCTAACGTTTCATGGTTTAATATCAATGTTTTTCTCAAGGGACTCTAAACATAAGCTAGACAGTGGGACATATATTCAAAGGGCAAGGATGTTTGGTAATAGAGAAGAGCTTTTTAAAGACTTTGAGTTAACAATTCCATCTAAACTTTACAATGACTGGTGGCAAGTATTTAAAGAACACAGAGAAAGTTTAGCAACAGTAAATAAGTTTGATCATCCATTATGGTTCAGTAGTAAAAGAACTAAAACAACTCAGCCAAGCAGTATTGATAAAGCAAATATTGTTGAGCAGAGTGGTGAAATCTATTTTGAAAAATTTAAATTAACAGATGCAATTAAAAATTTATATTTAAGTGGAATTAAAGAAAATAAATTAAAAATGATAAAAAAATTACACTCAATTTTAGGTGAGAATATTTTTTTAAAACCTTTTTATGAAGAAATAATTAATGATCCAGACGCTCAAGATGATGAAAATATTTATGTACAAAATATAAGATCTATTGATAAAGATAAATTTAAAATTCCTGGAGAAATAAGAAGAAGTAGAGGTGGACATATTGATGGACACAATACAGGTTCTGAATATTGGCTAGCGATGTTTATGAGTGAAGAAACTAATGAAGCTAGATTATTTTATAGATCCTATTTTAATAGGAAAATTATTTCGCATATAAGAACAAACAATTAATCACCAAGGAATATACCAGTTCTTACATAATTAATTTTCTGTGGATCAATGTAATCTCTACTTGATAAGTCTTTAATTAATTTATCAAAATCCTTGTCCTGAGTACTATAAATTTCATCTATATTATGTATTTCAGAAAGGTCCTTTTTTCTTTCAATAAATCTAACTGCATCATCCTCATAAGTTATATAAATGGTTCTGCAATTTTTATGAACTTGCTTTGCAGCAAAACATTCAAGTTCAACTTGTTTATATGCATCTTTACCAGAAGTTTTTAAACTAATAATTATGGGTTTTTTATTCGTATCGAATAAAACAAAATCAAAAGTAACATTATACACAAAACTTAAATTCACTTGATAGAAAAATGGATTTATGTCATTTCTAAAAAATGCACACATCATAAGATATTCAAAAATTGAACCTCTCAATGCATTACTTGGTTTAAATTTTTTTTCTATTTTTTCAAATACATTATTGATGAACATTGAAGATCTGATATGAGGATTGGAATTTATATTTGGGCAAACTTTTTCAATTAATTTTAAAGCTTTACTTTTTGAGGCATTAACCTTGCCTTTACTTAAAAAAAAATCTGTTATTTTCATTATGATAATTTGTGTTTATTATACACTTTAATTATATCTTCTAAAAATTTAATACCTTTTTCATCTTTACTTATTTTTGATTTTTCTAAATATTTTTTAAACATGTTAAGACCAAACGAACTTATTTTAAGATTTTTTTTTCTGTTATTACATACGTTGCATAAAGTAATTCCATTTTCATAAACACCTTTTCCACCAGAGGCTTCTGGTTCTAAATGATCAATAGCAAGTATATCCAATTTGGTCTCTTTTTTTCCACACCATTGACATTTATATTTATCTCTCTTTTTAATTTTTTTTTTTATTGCATCACTAAAAGGGCTTTTTTTTATTACAAATTTTTCACCTGGATGAAAAATATAATTACCTCTCTTGGTTCTCTTTAAAATTCCGTCTAAATTTTGATCTCCATACCTAATAAGATTTCTTGGTGTTCTGTTAGTATAGATTTTATTTGATCCAGTTGCGGCTTCATATGCTTTCTTAACTTCACTATCATATTCAGCGAGTGTAAATTCTCTATTATGATTTTTTTTATCTTTAAAAAAATCAATCATGTAATCTTTTTTTGATTTAATTTTCATAAAATTTTAAAGCATATTAACTTGTATTAAATACTAGATGGAGTCTAGATTTTACTTTTGGAGATAATTAATGTAATACGCGATTTTTTTTATTAAATTCTACAAGGGTTTTTGATATAGCTAGCCTAACATCTCCTACGTATTTATCCCAATCCTTATCGCAAGCATTAAGGTTTCTCCAAGGTAAATCCTTATACTCTAGACCAAATATATCACATAAAACATTATCTACCTCGTTAAGAAATTTCTGACGTTGCTTAGGTGTTTCATGTCTAAGCAGATTAATTAATTTCTTATTTGTTCTAAGTTTTTTTTTCATTATTTTTTATAAAATTAGTTAAAGATTTGTAATCAAGCGGTGATTTAAGTTTTTTAAATTTTGTATTTTCTTTGTTGAATAAAAAACAATCAAAATTTTTGTTGATTAAATATGCAGAATTTAAATTTTCAGATACCATTGGTTCAACAATTTTTTTTTTGATAAGAAAATTCCATTTTTTACTATTACTATCTAAACTTTCAGAAAAGCTAATATTAACCCCTGAGACTTTTTTCTTATTTTTTAATATTATAAAATCAAATCTGCTATTTATTTCTTGAAATTTTACCTCATATCCCTTTTTTGTAAAAATTTTAGAAATATTTTTCGAAATATTATCTTCTCTTTTACTTAGAACCGCGTGAGATCTGGTACAAAATTCTTTATTTTTTCTTGCCTCACCCTGTCCAATTACAAATTCTTTTTTACAATAACTGCAATTTTTAATTTGATTTTTCTCTTCTATTAATTTTATTACTTGATGCCATATCACGCCTATCAATCCTTTTGGCGCAAAATTTGTACTAAACCAATTATTATTTGAATCAATGTGTGCCCTAATTCTTCCTGAGTAAAATGTCTTTACAATTTCAACTAAATAGTCGGTAAAAATATTATCAATATTATCCTTATTTATTTTAATATCTGTCTCATCGATTGAAATTTGATATTGATCATTTTTTGAAAACCTAATTGATAGTGGAAAACTTGCCTCTTTAAATTCGGTTTCATTGAATTCCCAAATAAATTTATTTTCTTTTTTAAAAATTTTAAATTTTTCATTGAGTTTTTCATAGTTTTTATCTGAAAAATATTGATAGTTCTTTACTAAAGATTGTAGATTTTTTATTTCAACAAACCAACACTGTATTAACTCTGATTGAATTACACTTCCCTCTTTATATTCATTTTCACCTTGCTCTAAATATTTCTTTTGAACTACAGGAGATCCTAAAAGACCATATTTGTTAATAAATTTTTGGACACTGTTTATATCTAGCTTTAGGTTTATAAATTCTAAAAAAATATGTTTATTCTTTTTATCAAATAAATTTATGGAATTATAATTCAATCCACTTTCTATAATTTTTTTATTTGTAGTATCAAAATCTCCTTTTTCTAGACCATCTTCTGTATAATGCTCTACAATATTAAATTTAATATTTTTAAGAGCTTTATTTTCATACAATCCGTTTAAATTCTTAAGATATTCTATCCATTTTTCATTCCAGCTTTTATATAATTGGCTATTTTGATCTATTTCTAGATCAATATTATATTCTTCGTATATTTTCTGGTATTTTTTCATATTATGTTGTTTACTTATTGACAATTTATCGTAAACTACATATATTGTCAACTATGATCATAATGTTCACGATGTCAGCTTTCTTGCTTTCTGAGCGTATCCTTTCTCTGGCATCGTGGATTAATCTTCATATGCAATCAAATCGTACAAATGGATAAAATTACCGAAATAAGAATAGAAGAGATATATAATGAGGAAAATGAAGAACATTATTTTTGGGTATATATTTACAAAAACAACAAAGTTGAAATAATTGGTAAGTCTTCAGTAAGACCTCAGTGTTACAGGCAGATAGCGAGGTATTTAAAATGAGAAGCAAATTACAAAATAATATGAGAGAAAGGCTTACGTACTGTTTGGATTGGAAAAAATCTATAGATATATATCTGGCTAATAGAGAAATTACGGAAAAAGCCAATGATGAGTATTATAAAACAAAACCTTTACTTAGATTAATATTAGGTTTGTATTTTATTCCTTATAACTTACTAAAGTTTTTTAGATATTTAAGAATACTTCACGATTATAAGAAAAATCAAGTAGAAATAAAAGTACTATCAAAAGAACTAAAAAACTATGAGGATTTCAAAAAATAAAATTTTAACATCACCTAGCGACTTAAACAATTTTGTAGGCTGTAAGTTTCATATTAAAAACGAGATCAAATTTTTAAACAGAGAAATACAAAAAAATAAAGAAAGTATAGACCAAAAGTTATGGAAAGAGTTTGGTATCAAGCATGAAAAAAAACACTTCGAACTTTTTAAAAAAAAATACAAAAAAATTATTTTAATAAAAAAAGACTTATCCGAAGCGAAAAGGTATAAAAAAACTGTAGAAGCTGTTAAAAAAGGTTATGACCTTATTTACCATGCTTTTTTAATTGATGAAGATTTCAGGGGAGAGGCTGATTTTTTAATCAAAGTTGATGCTGTTTCTGATCTTGGTGATTATAGTTATGAAGTATATGATACAAAAAAAAGCAGCAAACCTAAGCCTAGACATATATACCAGATTACAGCCTATTCTTCGATGCTCAGCAAAATACAAGGTCTATTGCCAGAAAAAATGTATTTAATAGATGGCTCAGATATAACTCATCAATATAAAACAAAAGAATTTATAGATTATTATTTATTTACAAAAAAAAATTTTGATAATTATTTGATAAATATTAATAAAGAAAAAATTTATCCTGAAAAATCCGATCATTGTAATATTTGTGATTATACCGATGAATGCGAAAAAATATGGGAGAAGGACAATTATATTAATCAAGTTGCTAAAATTAACAGATCTCAAATTGAAAAATTAAAAAAAGTTAAAATAACTACAGTTGCCCAACTTGCTAAGGCAAATCCAGATAAATTGAAGATTAAAATTAACAAACAAACTTTGAAAGATAGAATTTCACAAGCCCAACTCCAAGAAGAGAAAAGAGAAACAGGTCAAAGCAAATACATTATTTTGGACCCTGATATAGGGAAAGGTTTTTACAAATTGCCTGAGCCTGATGATGGTGATCTTTTTTTTGATATTGAAGGATTTCCACAAGAAGATGGTCGTGGATTTGAATATCTTCACGGTATTTATTTTAAAAGTAAAAATGACTTTGAATTTAAATACTTCTGGGCAAAAGATTTTAAAAAGAAATATGAAAAAGAAAACTTTGTTGAATTAATTAAATTTTTCAAGGGTCATTTTAATAAGTACCCAAAAGCTCATCTTTATCACTATAACTCCTATGAAAAACGTTCTTTAAGGCAACTTGCAAGCCTTTATTCATCTGATTTCCCCGAAGGAAGTAATTTTGTAGATACGCTTTTACGAGGAGAGAAATTTGTAGATTTATTTTTAATAATTAATCAATGTGCGAGAACATCGGAAAAAGATATGTCTCTTAAATCAATTGAGGGGGTTTTATATAACTTTCAAAGAAAGGGAGATGTTAAAAAAGCTGAGGACAGTGTAAAACTTTATGATTACTGGTTAACGTCTAAAGATGAAGATACAAAGAAAGATATCATTGAGTACAATAAAGAAGACTGTGTATCGACTTATCAATTAAGAGAGTTTTTAATTAAAAATAAACCAGAAACAATTAATTGGTATTCTATTACTCCAGAGAATGAAAAAAAATCTCACGACAAAAAACCTTGGGAGGAAGTTGAAGTAGAACTACTTAAAGCATTAGATAAAAAAGAAATTGCAAAAAACCCCTTAACAGAAACAATTAGAAATCTTGTTGGTTTTCATAGAAGAGAACAGAAACCTGAATGGTGGGAAATGTATGACAGAATGGATAAAACACATGATGAACTTGAGGATGACGCAGAATGTATAGGTCAATGTGTGCTTCAATCTCCTAAACCTGAGAAAGTAGATAAAGGCTATGTATTCACATACAAATTTAATGATCAAGATTATAAACTAAAAAAAGATTCGAGTGTATACGATGCACATATGAATACTTCGATCGGGAAGATTGAAGAAATTATCGAGCAATCACCAAATAAAAATATTGTTAAAATTAAACTTGGAGAAAAAAAATATAAATCGATGAGTGAAATGCCAAGTTTAGTATCACTGTCAAGAAGAGGTGCACCTTCAATTGCTGTTCTTGAACAGGCTTTAAATAGATTTGTTTTAGACTTTATAAATAAAAAAGGTTCAAGCTATAAATCTGTAATAGATTTATTAAATAGAGGAAATCCTGATCTAAAAGACATTAAATCTGGTGATCAATTAATAAACGAAAGTGAAGATATAACAGATGAATCTGTAAAAGTAGTTAAACAAATGAAAAATACCTGTCTAAGTATTCAAGGACCTCCAGGAACAGGCAAAACTTATAATAGTGCCAAAATAATAATCGAATTGATGAAAGATGGTAAAAAAGTAGGTGTATCTAGTAATTCACATGAAGCTATAAAAAATCTTTTATCTGAGATTGAAAGACAAGCTAAAAATGAAGACTTTACATTCAAAGGAATGAAAAAGAGTAACAGTACTAATTTGTTCGAAGGAGAATTTATTATTGATATAATTATAGATAAACCAATCAATACGAAAGATTTTTCTTTATTTGCTGGTACAGCCTGGTTTTTTTCGAATGTGAGAATGAATCAAACTTTGGATTACCTTTTCATAGATGAAGCTGGACAGGTATCATTGGCAAATACGATATCAATGGCGACCTGTGCTAAAAATTTAGTATTGATAGGTGATCAAATGCAATTATCTCAGCCAATAAGAGGAACACATGAAGGATATGCAAAACTAAGTTCTCTTGATTACATCTTAGAAGATCGTGACACAATACCTCCTGAACAAGGTATATTTTTGAGAGAAACAAGAAGATTAAATAATAAAATATGTAGGTATATATCTGATAGCTTTTACGACTCTAGGTTAATTCCTCATGAAGTAACCAAAATTAGATCCGTGAAACTTGACTTAAAAAATATACAGAATGAAGGAATTTTTTTTATTCCAACTGATCATTTTGGAAATTCGCAAAGATCGGATGAGGAAGCTGAAATTGTTCACGATTATTACTCAAAAATAATGAAAAAAGATTTTGAAGACGAAAATGGTAAGGCAAAAATTGATACCAAAAATATTATGGTTGTTGCACCTTTTAATGTTCAAGCAAATAATATCAAACAAAAATTATTAAAGAAATTTTCTAAGGATACCAGAGTTGGAACAATAGATTTATTTCAAGGACAAGAGGCTAAAGTAGTATTTATATCAATGACAAGTTCGGATGCAGAAAATCTTCCAAGACACAAGGATTTTTTCTTTAACAGAAACAGACTCAATGTTGCAATCTCCAGAGCACAGAATGTTGCAATCATTCTTTTTAATCCCAATCTTTTATTAGCTTCAGCGAATAGCATACACGAGATGAAATTGATGAATAACTTTTGTAAACTTCTTTTGTTCAAGGTTAAGAAATGAAAAAAAATTACAACAGGAATCCCAAAGGATCTAACCAGTGGGTCCTCAGAGGTATTGAAGAAATTCAGAAAATAATTGATAGACATCCAAAGTGGACTAAAAAGGATTTTCGTGGTGAGGGTAAATTAAATCCCAAAAAAGAAAATGCATTATTAACCAGAAAAGAAACTGAAAGACCTGGATTAAAGTTTGGTCATTATGGAAAAAGGAAAGTAGCAATTAATGAAATTTATAAGCATTCAACTGAGGAAAGTATTAAAGAATTTGAGAATAAACAAATAGATGAAGATACTTTTAGAAATAGGGCAAGAACTAAAAAACAAAGAGATTTAAATATTATTTAATGAAGTTTAGAGATTTTTTAGATGATCAAATAAAAAAAGGGAATACAAGTTGGGAAAGTAGAAGTGAAATTATTCATATTATTTTGTTGCTTTTGAAAATATTTATTTCATCTTCAGGGAATGCAGTAAGATCAAATTTTATTTTAGAATCTATTCCTTCTTTAATTTCCTTTAAATTTTCAATATCTTTTTGATCTTTGGCGCTTAAGCTAATGGAATGCCAATCAGGATTCTTTATTGTCTTAATTATATATTCATCATCATCTTCTATATCAAGAAAACCACCTCTCATTTGAGACATATATAATCTAATATTTCTTACATCTTTAAACTTTTTAATTAAATCTATTAACATTTCTGGTGGATATAAAAAAATATCATCTACGATCTCTAATGTTTTCCCATCATATCTTATTGGGTCTATAAAATTTTCATTATGATTTTCATTTGTAATTTCTCCATCTTCACTTTCTTCTGTTTCTTCTATTATTTTATATACTTGATTATCTTTAAGTCCTTTAATTTGATCTGAGTGAGGAACTGTGTACTTCATTGCCCAGCCAAAATATTTTATTACATTATTAGCTAAAGTTGACATTGAAGGTAAAATAATGTCAAAACATCTTTCTATATCATCTTGTAAGTTAACATTTTTTCTTACCCATAAATCTCCACAGTCAAAAAAATAAAACATATTATCTGGTTTCAAAGTAGATGATCTTTTTATAAAAATTGGATAACTCATTTTTGTAACTTAACACACTTGTCGCTCTCATGCTCCAATGAAAAAATTTCTTGGCACGGACTCTCGAATTTGTTAAAGTAAATTTAACTTACGTTGAGTGAAATACTTTGGTTTTATTGTATTTTGTGAAACAATTGGTGGGCCCGCCAGGACTCGAACCTGGGACCAATACATTATGAGTGTACTGCTCTAACCAACTGAGCTACAGGCCCAAAATTGAACATTTAATTATACCATTTTTTTGAAGTTAGCAATTGAAGATAATTTTGTTATGGTGGGCCGTGTTGGTTACGCTCCAACTACCCCTGCAATGTCAATGCAGTACTCTACTATTGAGCTAACGGCCCTAACTTTCTAGAAAACTTTTTAGTTGTTTTGATCTACTCGGGTGTTTTAATTTTCTAAGAGCTTTAGCCTCAATTTGTCTAATTCTTTCTCTTGTTACTGAAAACTGTAGACCAACTTCCTCTAATGTATGATCAGTATTCATTCCAACTCCAAATCTCATTCTTAAAACTCTCTCTTCTCTAGGGGTAAGTGTAGATAATATTTTAGTAGTTGCTTCACTTAAATTTGATTTTATAGCTTGTTCCAAAGGTGCCAATGCTTTTGTGTCTTCTATAAAATCACCCAAACTACTATCTTCTTCATCTCCAACTGGTTTTTCTAATGATACAGGCTCTTTGGAAATTTTAAGAACTTTTCTAACTTTCTCTAGAGGCATACGAAGTTTTTTTGCTAATTCCTCTGGTGTAGCCTCTCTTCCAAATTCACTCAATATTAATCTTTGCGTCCTAACAATTTTATTTATTGTTTCAATCATATGCACAGGAATTCTAATAGTTCTTGCTTGGTCAGCAATTGATCTTGTAATCGCTTGCCTTATCCACCAAGTTGCATAAGTAGAAAATTTATAACCTCTTCTATACTCAAATTTATCAACTGCTTTCATTAAACCTATATTTCCCTCCTGAATTAAATCTAAAAACTGAAGACCTCTGTTAGTATATTTTTTTGCAATTGATATAACCAATCTCAAGTTGGCCTCAACCATTTCTTTTTTTGCAATTCTAGACTCTTTTTCACCTTTTTGAACTCTACTGACAAGTTTCTTGTATTCTGTAACAGAAATACCTAGCTTATTGCTTATTTCAACTAATCTATCTCTTATATTTTTAAACTCAGTTTTATTCTTTTGAAAAAATTTTTTCCAAACTTCATTTGTATCAAGAAATTCTTTCAAATTAGGATTTATTTCATTTCCAATATAAAACTTAATGAACTCATCTCTAGAAATTTTAGACTCTAAAGCAAACCGCAACAAATTTCCCTCAAGAGAGACTATTTTTTTGTTTTCGGCATAGTGTTTTTGTACTAAATCCTCCAAGACAGATGGAGATAATTGAAGTGACTTAATATGTTCCAATATATCATCAACGATTTTTTTATAATTTTTTTCTTTAGAGGGTGAAAATTTTTGTGATGCTAAAATACATTCTAGTTTTTCTTTTTGATATTTAATTAATTTATTATATTCTTTTGTGAGCAAATGGATAGTTTGCAAAATTTTAGGTCTAATTTCAGTTTCCATTGCAGCAAGAGTTGGATTGAATTCATCATCATTATTACTACTATTATCTTCAGATGATTGATCTTGATCTTGTTTCTTCTGTTTTGATCCGTTATTGCCCTCATCATCATCCATATAATTTGTATCTATATCAATGATTTCTCTCACTAAAATTTCTTCATTGTTAAGCTTAGTATCCCATTCAAAAAATTGTTGAGCTGTAATTGGGCTTTGAGATAAAGCATTTAGCATAACATCTTTTCCTGCTTCAATCCTTTTTGCTATAGCTATTTCACCCTCTCTTGATAGGAGTTCTACACCACCCATTTCTCTTAAATACATTCTTATTGGGTCGTCACTTTTCTCTAAAGTTTTTCCTTCATCCTTTGAAGATGATTCCTTTTTTCTAAGTATTTTATAATCAGACTTCTTTTCTACAAGAACGATATTCTCGTCAAGAATGTGCATGAAAGCTTGACCAAGATTTTCTAGTGATAAATTTCTTTTACCTAAGGATTTATTTAACTCTTCGTGAGTTATGAAGCCCCTGTGGACACCACGACCCATTAATCTTGCAAATGATTTTGTAATTATTCTTTCCACAATATACAGTCTGAAGAAGTTATATAATGTCTATTACAAAAAAATCTATGTGATTTTTTTCAATATTAATTGATTTTTTGAAGCTTTTTGAGCTCTTTTAACTGATTAAATGTATCCTCACTTAAATCTTTTGAGAATTTCGATTCTAAATCTGATATTCTCTTTTCTAATTCATAATTTTTAAGATCTTGAATAATTTCTGTGAAAATTTCTAAAATTTTTTCGTCATCATCAAAATTTTTTAAAATAATATGTTTAACAGAGGCATAATTCATAACTCTATTAATTAAATTTTTATCAACATCTAATTTTTGAAAATCTTGATTTGAAAAATTATTTGATTGACCTAATATTTCTTCATAAAGCTGTTTATTTTCATCGCTGTATAATTTAACATTTTCAATTATGTGCAGATTTTGACTTATTAAATCTGGCTTAGTCAATAAAATGTAAAGAAAAGAGAATTCTTTAATCTCATAAGATTTAAGAGATTTTGTTTCATTGTAATAACTCTTAGTTTTAGCAAGAGATTTTGGGAATGACTTAAAGTTTTTTGAGTATTTATTGTTAATATTTGGAGTTAGTTCAGAAATTTTTTCAAGAAAATATTCTAGAGTATATTTTCTTACAAAATTATCCTTAATGTTTGAAGCAATTTCTCTAAGTTTTTTTTCAAAAATAGCTTTAGAACTTGGACTCTCATTTGTTTGGTTTAAATAATGTTCTAAAATGAACTTGTGAATTGGTATAGAACTTTCATTTGAAAAATCTAAAAATTTATCTTTTCCAAATTTATTTACAAAATTATCAGGATCTAAATTATCTTCTAACAGTAAAAAGGAAATTTTTTTGTCAGGTTTTAGTTCATCAATTATATTTTCAGCTGCTCTTAAAGCAGCTTTATATCCACTTTGATCTCCATCAAAACATATAATTATATGATTGTAAAATTGATTTAAAATCTGAATCTGTTTGCTAGTTAAGGCTGTTCCCAAGTTTGCTACTGTATTTTCTATTCCTGATTTTGATAATCCTATTACATCCATATATCCCTCAACTAAATAAACATCATCTAATTTATTTGATAATTTTCTTGCTTTATCAAGATTATATAAGTTTGATCCCTTTTTAAAAAATGGAGTTTCAGGAGAATTAATATATTTAGCTAAATTTTTATTTTCATCTATAATTCTTCCCCCAAAGCCAATTACGTTACTAGAAATATTATTAATTGGAAAAATTATTCTATTCCTAAACCTTGAAATATACTTCTTTCTCTTTTCATCAAAATAAAACAGTCCAGTTTCCTTTATAATTTCTCCATCAAAATCTTTTTTTAATTTTTCATAATAATCTATATCTTCAGTCACAAATCCTAGATTAAAGTTTTTAACTTCAATACCAGATAATCCTCTAGCTTTAAGATAATTTTTTGCTTTTGTAGATTTTTCATTTGTGAATAATTCATTTTTATAAAATTCAGAAAAACTTTTGTAAATTGATTTATATAATTGCCATTTGTTTTCTCTTTCCTCATCTTGTTTTGAAAATGTATAAGGTTGCATACCCGCTAGATTAGAAAGCATTTTAACGGCTTCGCCAAATCTAAGATTTTGTGTTTTCATGACAAAGTCAAAAATATTTCCATGCTCACTTGTGCTAAAGCAATGATAAAATTCTTTTTCATCATTAACAGTAAATGATGGGGTTTTCTCTGTTTTAAATGGAGATAAACCAACAAACTCTTTGCCTCTTTTTTTTAGTTTAACATTTTTTGAAACAACTGTTGAAACTTTTAGTCTAGTTTTAATTTCATCTAAATATTCTTTTGGATATTTCATTAACTATTAAGTAATCCCTTAACAATCTGCCCAGCCTTAGAAAAATCGATTGTATCTGAATGGGATTTTTTAAGCTCACCCATTACTTTTCCCATATCTTTGATTGATGATGCTCCCAAATTTTTTATAATTTCATCACAAATCTTTCTAGTATCATCTTCTGATAATTGCTTGGGCAAGTACTCGGACAAGACTTTAAATTCAGCCTCTTCTATTTCTAGCAAGTCTGACCTGTTATTATTTTTATATATTTCAATTGATTCGGATCTTTGTTTAATCATTTTTTTTAAAAGCTTTTTTATATCTTCGTCGTTTGTATCTTTTTTATTAGGACCAGATCTATTGTTAATATCTAGATCCTTAATTCCTGACAAAATTAACCTATAAGTTGATATTTTATTTTTATCTTTGGATTTTAACGCATTTTTGTAATCGTTATCTATTTTATCTCTTATAGTCATAGTGTGAATGTACTTCATAGACAAAATTGTTCAAAAGAAAAAATTGTATTTTAAAAAATTATTATAGATCAGTTGCGGATAAATACGTTTTATTGTATTAACCTTTAACTCATGAGTTGTAATTGACTTTAAAACGAAAAAATAAAACTTCACAACTTTCAAATTTTAACTCAGCTATTTTAGTTCTCGATAATAAATCTGTCTTTAGAGGAATTGGACTAGGATATAATGGAGAAGCCACTGGAGAAGTATGCTTTAATACCTCATTAACTGGTTATCAAGAAATTATATCCGATCCATCTTATGCTGGGCAGATAATTAATTTTACATTTCCTCACATTGGTAACGTGGGAGCCAATGAAGAGGACATCGAGTCTGATAAAATATGGACCAGAGGAGTCATTTTTAATTCAGAGATAACAAGTCCCTCTAATTACAGATCACTTCAAAATTTGGATAAATGGCTGAAGAAAAATAAAATAGTAGGAATTACTGGTATTGATACTAGAAGTTTGACAAACTTTATTAGAGACAGGGGTGCTCCAAAAGGAACTATATCGAATAATAAATATGGAAAATTTAATATTAATAAACTAATAAATAGATCAATTAAATGGGCTGGTTTAAGTGGAATGGATCTAGCTCAAGAGGTCACAACTAATAAAACGTATACCTGGAACGGATTTAAAACCTGGAAAAAAAATAAAGGTTATAAAAAAAACAAAAAGAAAAAATACAGAGTTATTGCAATAGATTACGGAATTAAAAAAAATATATTAAGATATTTTTCCGATTTTGACTGTGAAGTTAAAGTTGTTTCCTGCACAGAAAATGCAGATTATATTCTAAACCTGAAACCTCATGGAATTTTTTTGTCAAACGGTCCAGGAGATCCAGCAGCCACAGGAAAGTATGCAATTACAGTTGTAAAAAATTTAATAAAGGCAAATATTCCTTTATTTGGAATATGTTTAGGTCATCAAATATTAGGTTTAGCATTAGATGCAAAAACGAAAAAGATGAAGTTAGGTCATAGAGGTGCCAATCATCCAGTCAAAAATTTAATTACAAAGAAAGTCGAAATTACAAGTCAAAATCATGGATTTGAAGTTGTTAAGGAAAGCTTAAAAAAAAATACAGAGATAACTCATCTATCATTATTCGACAATTCTATTGAAGGAATAAGATTAAAAAATAAACCGGTTTTCTCTGTTCAATACCATCCCGAAGCTAATCCTGGCCCACAAGATAGTAAATATTTATTTAGTAATTTTATTAATGATATAAAAAAATATGCCAAAAAGAAAAGACATTAAAAAAATTTTAGTAATTGGTGCCGGTCCAATTATTATTGGTCAAGCTTGTGAATTTGATTATTCAGGAACACAGGCATGCAAAGCATTAAAAGATGAGGGTTATAAAGTAATACTAATCAATTCAAATCCTGCTACTATAATGACTGATCCTGGTGTTGCTGATAAAACTTATATTGAGCCTATTTCATTGCAAGTACTAGAGGAAATCATCAAGAAGGAGAGGCCTGATGCTATCTTGCCCACAATGGGTGGACAAACAGCATTAAACCTTTCTATTAATGCTGAAAAAATGGGCTTGCTTAAAAAGTATAAAATTGAACTTATTGGAGCAAACTCCAAAGCAATATCAAATGCTGAGGATAGAAAAAAATTTAGAAAGAATATGTCTGATATTGGTATTGATTTACCAAAATCAGAAGTTCTTAATAAATTTTCAAAAGCAAATAAATGTTTAAAAAAAATTGGTCTGCCTGCAATTATTAGACCTTCTTTTACATTGGGTGGATTAGGTGGAGGAATAGCTAGAACACACAAAGATTTTTTTAAGATCGTAAAAGAAGGGATGAACGAGTCTCCACAAAATCAGGTCTTGGTTGAAGAATGTTTAGATGGATGGAAAGAATTTGAGATGGAGGTTGTCAGAGATAAAAATGATAACTGTATAATTATCTGTTCAATAGAAAATGTTGATCCAATGGGAACTCATACTGGTGATTCTGTTACTATAGCCCCAGCGTTAACATTGACGGATAAAGAGTATCAAGTAATGAGAAATGCATCTATTGCTTGCTTGCGAAAAATAGGAGTTGAAACAGGTGGCTCGAATGTTCAGTTCGCTATAAATCCTAAAAATGGAAGAATGGTAATTATTGAAATGAACCCTAGAGTTTCGCGATCATCAGCATTAGCTTCGAAGGCAACAGGCTTTCCGATAGCAAAAGTAGCAGCAAAATTAGCAGTTGGTTATACTTTAGATGAACTTCAAAATGAAATAACAAAAGTAACACCAGCTTCTTTTGAGCCAACAATTGATTATGTGGTAACAAAAATTCCGAGGTTTACATTTGAGAAATTTCCAGACACAGAAGCAATTTTAGGAACGTCAATGAGATCTGTTGGTGAAGCAATGGCAATAGGAAGGAATTTTAAAGAATCTTTTCAAAAAGCTCTGGTTTCACTTGAAACTGGATTATCAGGATTGGACAACATTTTTCACTATTCAAAAAAGGAAATTTTAAAAAATTTAAAAATTAATATTCCAAATAAATTACTTTTAATTGCTGAAGCTTTTAGAAAAAAAATTTCTCTAGATGTCATATATAAATTATCAAAAGTAGATCCCTGGTTTTTAAATCAAATTAAAGAAATAGTTGATGAAGAAAAAATCTTACATTCGAAAGGGCTGCCCAAAACTTTTGAGGAATTTAATAGAGTAAAATCAATAGGCTTTTCTGACAAAAAGATATCACATTTAACTGGTCAAAAAGAAACAATTGTAAAATCAAGAAGAAAAGGTTTAAAAGTTATGCCTGTTTTTAAAAAAGTTGATACCTGTGCTGCTGAATTCAAATCTTTCACACCTTATATGTATTCTACATATCAAAGAAATTTTTCTACTAAAACTGAATGCGAAGCTGAGCCAACTAACAAAAAAAAAATAATTATTTTAGGTGGAGGACCAAATAGGATTGGTCAAGGTATAGAGTTCGATTATTGTTGTTGTCAGGCAAGCTTTTCATTAAAAGAGGCAGGATTTGAGACAATAATGGTAAATTGTAATCCTGAAACTGTTTCTACAGATTATGATACAAGCGATAGATTGTATTTTGAGCCTTTGATTGAAGAATATGTTGAGAATATAATTTTAAAAGAAAAATCAAAGGGAAATCTAATTGGTATCATTGCTCAATTTGGAGGACAAACGCCAATAAAATTAGCTAAATTTTTAGATGAGAATAAATTACCTATTTTGGGAACACAGTATAGATCAATTGATCTTGCGGAAGATAGAGACAGATTTAGAGAATTGCTTATAAAACTTAAATTAAAGCAAGCTGAAAGTGGAATAGCTTATAAGTTTAATCAGGCTATTAATGTTGCTGAAAAAATTGGATTGCCTGTTGTTGTAAGACCATCTTATGTTTTGGGAGGAAGAGCTATGGAAATTGTTCATGATCAAAGTCAATTAAAACAATTTATTAATGAGGCCTTCAAAGCATCAGAACAAAATCCTATTTTAATTGATAAATTTATTAATAATGCAATGGAAGTAGATGTAGATGCAATTTCTGACGGAAAAGACGTATATGTTGCTGGAATCATGCAGCATATAGAGGAAGCTGGAGTTCATTCGGGAGATTCGGCTTGTTGCTTGCCGCCAGTATCAATAAAAACAAACCTTTTAAGAGGATTAAAAATTCAAACAAGAAAATTGGCTTTGGCTTTAAAGATTAAAGGATTTTTAAATATTCAGTTTGCAATTAAAAATGATGAAATTTTTGTAATTGAAGTGAATCCTAGAGCAAGCAGGACTGTGCCTTTTGTTTCAAAAGCAAATGGTATTCCACTTGCTAAAATTGCATCATTGATAATGTCTGGAGAAAAGTTAAGTAAATATAAGTTAAAATATAAAACCAGTAAAAGATTTGCTGTTAAAGAAGCAGTATTTCCATTCAATAAATTTCCAGATAGTGATTTATTGCTTGGTCCTGAAATGAAATCTACTGGTGAGGTAATGGGTTTTGATGATGATTTTGGAATGGCTGTTGCTAAAAGTCAGATAGCAGCATCGAATTCTTTACCAACTAAAGGTATGGCATTCTTGTCAGTAAAAGACTCTCACAAACAAGAAATAATCGGTATTGCTCAAAGATTAATTAAACTTGGATTTGAACTTTCTGCAACCAAAGGAACTTATGAAAATATAATACAAAATGGAATGAAATGTAAAAGAATTAATAAAGTAAGCAGTGGAAGACCACATATTGTTGATGTTTTAAACTCTAAAAAAATATCTTTAGTAATAAATACTGGGGGAGGAAATTCAGAACACAGGATTAGTGATGCTAGGGCTTTAAGAAGAGGAACTCTTGCAAACAAAATTCCTTATTGCACTAATATGTCTACCGCTTACTCATTCCTAGAGGCTATAAAATCGTTAAAAACAAAAAAGTTTAAAGTTAAATCTCTGCAAGATAATTAACTTTAATTAACTTTCCAGTCTGTCTTGAATGTAACATAATTTACTTGAAGGCATCTTCTCTCTTTTGCTATTTCTTTTTTTTCCATACCATGCCAAGTGTTAGGACCGCTTGAGAAGAAATAACCATAATTATCTTTATAGGGAACAGTTTTTGCTAAATTTAGATTTTCATCATAAAAATCCGTGCCTAAATCTTCTTTTTCATTATGTTTATTTACAAATAATAAACATGACATCAGTTTCTCTTTAATATCGCAATGTGGTTTTAACCAAAAACCTTTTCTATCACATATAACTTCAACTCTTACATACGAATTAGAAAGATCTTTATTTATCAATTCAGAAATTTTTTTGTAAGTTGATGGATTTTGAAGTTCTTTAATAAATTCAATTAGATTAGGAAATTGACTCGAATTTTCTTTTGTCACAAAACATCTAAATTTTAATGCTTTCCCTCCTTCTGATATACCTTCCCTAAAATTACCTTCACCTCCATCAATTGCTCTTGTGCCATCATAGTTTAAATTATGTTCTGTCGGATTAGCTATATCAGCGTTTACAATTTCCTGAACTTGGCCGTCAGTTAGTGGTTGATTTAGTTCCCAATGTTCAAAAGGGGATTTATGGTTTGAAGAATTTTTTAATATTGAATTTAAAAATGCCATTATAATTGAATTTTGTCTTTAATGATATTAGCCACTCTATTCGTTTCATCTAATTTTTCATAGTTCCAATTTTCTAGTTTTTCTCCCAATTCTTTTACAATATTCATTTTTTGAAATAATTTTCTAAAATTTTTAAATCTTTTATCACTTTTTTTAGGTGGAATAGTGGCAACATAAATTGGTTTTCCAGTTAAAGCTGCCTCAGAAATCATAGAGCTTGAATCGCAAGTAATGACAATATGCTTTGATATTGCAAGCGCACTTAAATAAGCTTTTTTATCAACACCATCTAATACTAAATGATCATTTCCAAAATATATTTTTGCATGTTCTATGATTCCCTTTGGTGTTCTCATAGAGGGGATAACTACTAAACTAAGATTATTTCCTTTTACTAAATAATTTACTTTTGAAAAAATTTCTTGGATATTTCTATCTGAATAATCATAATACTGAGTAGGACCACCAATTATTAATGATATTATATTTTTATCCTTCAATTTGCTTGAAATATTAAACAAATATTCTTTGTCTTCTTCAATTTCTTCACTTGTTAAATAATGAATAGCTCCTTTTGTTTTTACTACGTTATGCCCATCAAGATTATCATGCTCGGGTACTACAACTAAATCAAAATTATCTAGTTTTATCTTTGGATTTTGAATATGAATGTTAAATACTTTTTTCTTTGAAATTTTTTTTAAAAATAATGATGGAATAATACTTTTTCTCCCACATGAAATTATTAAATCAACATCTTCACATTCAATTTTTTTAAAAACTGAGTTGGAAATTGGAGTGAATTTTGGTGGAATAATTTTCCAGAAACCTTTTGTTTCAACTGTGTGGTGTGAAAAATTTATGTCTAAAGCTTTAGCCAAGCCTTCTACTTGGCTAATCATCCCATGCATACCTTCTGTTAATAATATACCTTTCAATTTAGTCATTAATCATTATATAGCTTCCATATGAGTGAAAATCCAACTAAACACACAAAAGTGTTAATAATTGGGTCAGGCCCCGCTGGATATACAGCAGCAATTTATGCTGCAAGAGCAATGTTAAAACCAATGTTAGTTCATGGTATGGAGCCTGGTGGCCAACTGACAACTACTACTGATGTTGAAAATTTTCCTGGATTTAAAGATGTAATACAAGGGCCATGGCTTATGGACCAAATGAAGGGCCAAGCGGAAGTGGTTGGAACAGAAATGATACAAGATCATATAGCATCAGTGGACTTAAAATCTAAACCATTTAAAGCTGTTGGAGATAGTGGCCAAATTTATGAGGCAGACTCAATTATTATTTCTACAGGAGCTCAAGCTAGATGGTTAAACATCGACTCTGAACAAAAATTTAGAGGTTTTGGTGTATCTGCATGTGCAACATGTGATGGATTTTTCTTTAAAGATAAAACTGTTGCAGTAGTTGGAGGTGGAAATGCTGCGGTTGAAGAAGCTATGTTTTTAACAAAATTTGCTTCAAAAGTTCAACTTATACACAGAAGAGATAGTCTAAGAGCTGAAAAATTACTTCAAAAGAAATTAATGGAAAATAAAAAAATTGAAATAATATGGGACTCTGTTGTTGATGAAGTTATCGGGGATAATGATCCTAAAAATGTTACTGGATTAAAAATTAAAAATGTTAAAACAAATAAAATAGATGAACTAAAAATTGATGGATTGTTTATAGCTATAGGACATGATCCAGCAACGTCATTATTTAAAGACCAACTAGAAATGGATAATGAGGGTTATTTAATTACAAAACCGGAATCTACGGAAACAAATATACCAGGAGTTTTTGCTGCTGGTGATGTAAAAGATAAAATATTTAGACAGGCCGTTACAGCAGCTGGAATGGGATGTATGGCAGCATTAGAGGCTGAAAAACATTTATCAGAATAAATGAATGAAACAGTATTGTTAACGGGTATAAGTGGATGGATCGCTAAACACACTGCAATTGAATTATTAAAATCAGGATATAAAGTTTTAGGTACTGTTAGAGATTCCGGTTTAATAGAGCAAACAAAAAAAACCATAAATGAATATGCATCAATTGATAAATTATCATTTGTCGAACTAGATCTTTTGAAAGACGAAGGTTGGGACGAAGCATTAAAAAGCTGTAAGTATGTAATGCATGTGGCTTCTCCTTTCCCTTTGAAGACTTCTAGAGATCGTGAAAGTCTTGTTCCAACAGCTAAAGATGGAACTATAAGAGTTTTAAAAGCTGCTGTTAATGCGGGAGTTGAACGTATTATTAAAACATCTTCAATTGCAACAATGTTTAGAAAACCTAATAGGACAAATCCATATACATTTGGTGAAAATGATTGGAGTGATGCTAATTGGAAAGGTTGTAATGATTACTTTGTTTCAAAAATCAAAGCTGAAAAAGCAGCTTGGGAATTTATGGAGAATAAAGGTTTAAAGAATAAGTTGGTATGTGTATGTCCTGGAGGTGTCTTTGGAGACGCTTTAGATACTAAAGAAAAAACTTCGATAAGTTATGTTAAATTATTTCTACAAGGGAAATATCCAGGTGCTCCAGATTTTAGTATTTTAGTCTCGGATATGAAAGACGTAGTAAAAGCTCACGTTAATTCTTTAACAAGACCAGATGTTGGTGGAAGACGACTAATAATTGGCTCTGAGGTAAAAAGAATGATAGATTTTTCTAATATTATGGCTGAAGCATTACCTAAATATTCAAAAAAACTTCCAAAAAGAGTGTTGCCAAACTTTTTAGTGAGAATAATTAGTCATCTGGATACAAGTGCAAAAATGATGGTTCCAGATTTAGGGATACAAATGCAAACTGATGCTTCGTATGCTGAAGATTTATTAGGATTTAAATTTCAGCCGGCTAAAGGATGTATTGAGGATGCAGCAAAATCAGTAGTTAGACTTGGATTAGTGTGATATGACAAAAGGAATAAAGTGGATTATGTTTGCAACCGGCTGGATGTCATTCAGAGCTATTGGGTCAAGTTTAATTTTATTTTGGACAATCACAGAAAATGAGAGAGCGGCACCATACGAGTGGATTGTATCTTTGACAGGTGATTTTATAATTGGAATAACTGCTTTATTTTTGGTTTACTTCATTTATAAAAAACCATCTGCAGTACTTTGGGGCATTTTATTAGCTTGGAACTTAGTTGGTTTGTTTGATTTATATGAGGCCATAACAACCAGTATTTTAGTTCCATATGAACCAATTCCAGAATTAGGTTTAAATGATTTTGGTGTGAAATCTGTGCTTACTCTTAACTCAATTATTCATATATCTGCGATTTACTTGTTATTTCAATCTAGAATAAAAAGTTATTTTAACTTATAAGGAACAGTTGATGGAAAACATTGTAAAGCAAATACAATTAATAGCGTTAGTAATTATATTAATAAGTACTGTCATTGCATTTGGACAAGAGATGTATCAAATGATTACAGTAAAAAGAGTTTCATTGGCTGATCTACTCTTGTTATTTCTATATCTAGAAGTCTTGGCAATGGTAAGAGTATTTTGGGAGAGTCAATCAATTCAAATCACCTTGCCTTTATTTATAGCAATAACTGCACTTGCTAGATTTATTATTTTACAAGGAAAATCTTTGAATCCTGAAATATTACTTTATGAAGCAGGTGCAATAGTTTTGATCGCTTTGGCAATTGTTATTTTAAGATTTAGAAATTCACCTCTTATAGGGTTGAACAAGAAAAAAAAATAACTTTATACTAAATCTTCACAAAACTTCTTTATTCTATTCATTGCTATTTTAAGTTTTGCCATTGAAGTGGCATATGAAATTCTGAAATATCCGTCCAAGCCAAATGCAGATCCCTGAACAGCAGCTACATTCTGTTTTTCTAAAAGTTTTTGAACAAAATCAGTATCTTTTTTAAGTTTTGTTTTTTTGTTTAAAAGTTTTTTGCAATTAGGAAAAACATAAAAAGCCCCGTTAGGTTTTACACAGCTTATTCCATTAATATTATTTAAACTTTTAACCACATAATCTCTTCTTTCTTTGAATGATTTTGCTCTTTTTTTTATGAAATCTTGTTTGCCATTCAGTGCCTCAACTGCAGCGGCCTGACTTATTGAAGATGGATTTGAAGTTGACTGAGATTGAATTTTTCTAATTGCTGAAATTATATCTTTTGGTCCAGCGGCATAACCAATTCTCCACCCTGTCATAGCATAAGATTTACTCACACCATTCATTGTTAATGTTCTACTTTTTAGCTTCGAAATTTGTGCAATCGTAAAAAATTTAAAATTATCATACTTAACATGTTCATAAATGTCATCACTAAGAATGTGAACTTTTTTATTATTTATTAAAACTCTGGCTAATTTTTGGATTTCAGATTTATTGTATCCAGATCCAGTTGGATTTGATGGCGAATTAAGAATTATCCATTTTGTTTTTTTTGATATTGCAGCCTTTAGTTTTGAAGGTGTAATTTTAAATCCATCTTTTTCATCACATTTTACAATTTTTGGTTTTCCTCCAGCTAAAAGGACCATATCTGGATAAGATACCCAGAAAGGTGCAGGGATAATTACTTCATCTCCTTTATTTAAAGTTGCCATGAAAGTATTGTAAAGAACTTGTTTACCTCCAGTCCCGACAGTAATTTCTTCTAATTTATAATTTAATTTATTTTCTCTTTTAAATTTTTTTATAATAGCTTTTTTTAATGCTGGAGTTCCGTCTACTGCAGTGTATTTAGTATCTCCATCTCTTATAGCTTTTATGGCAGCATTTTTAACATTAACAGGAGTATCAAAATCAGGTTCACCAGCTCCTAATCCAATTACATCTTTTCCTGCAGCTCTTAATTCTCTAGCTTTTTGGGTAACAGCAATAGTTGGTGATGGTTTAATTCTTTTTAAATTATTAGATATTATGCTCATTGAATTATGAAATTATTCAATTACGTTGTTTAATATATGGAGAATACATATCAAGACCTAATTACAGACATTCAAAGCAAAAACCCGAAAATCAGTGGAAAACTTGAAGGTGGAAAAAAATTCAAAATTAAGTCTGATTTTACTCCTGCTGGTGATCAGCCAGAAGCTATCAAAAAGTTGGTTCAGGGGGCTAATAAAGATTTATTTAATCAGGTTTTATTGGGTGTAACTGGATCTGGTAAAACATTTACAATGGCCAAAGTGATTGAAGCTACTAACAGACCAGCTTTAATACTTGCACCAAACAAAACTTTGGCAGCTCAACTCTATGGTGAAATGAAAACTTTTTTTCCAGAAAATGCAGTTGAATACTTTGTCTCGTACTACGATTACTACACTCCTGAAGCATATGTTCCTAGATCAGACACATACATTGAAAAAGAGGCATCTATAAATGAGCAGATAGATAGAATGAGACACTCAGCAACCAGATCTCTTCTCGAAAGAGACGATGTTTTAATTGTTGCAAGTGTTTCGTGTATTTATGGTCTTGGGTCAGTTGAAGCATACAGTAAAATGACTTTAACACTTCAGAAAAATTATGATTACAACAGAGAACAAATAATAAAATCTCTTGTTGCTCTACAATACAAAAGAAATGATCAAAATTTTTTTAGAGGTACATTTAGAGCAAGAGGAGAGTATTTGGAGATCTTTCCATCTCACTTAGAGGACCGTGCTTGGAGATTAAGTTTATTTGGAGACAAGTTAGAAAAAATTGAAGAATTTGATCCTTTAACTGGAGACCAGGTAAGAGATTTAAATTTAATTAAGGTTTATGCGAATTCACATTACATAACTCCAAAACCAACTGTTGAACAAGCTGTCATAAAAATCAGAAGAGAATTAGAAGAGACATTAAAAAAACATAAATCAGAGAATAAACTTTTAGAAGCTCAAAGATTGGAGGAAAGGACAAAGTTTGATTTAGAAATGATAGAAGCAACTGGTTCATGTGCAGGTATCGAAAACTATTCTAGGTTTTTATCTGGAAGAAAACCAGGTGAGCCACCTCCTACTCTATTTGAATACTTCCCGGACAATACATTGGTTTTTGTGGACGAGTCTCATGTAACTGTTCCTCAGTTAAATGGGATGTTTAAGGGAGATAGATCTAGAAAAAGTACTCTTGCAGAGTATGGTTTCAGGCTGCCTTCTTGCATGGACAACAGGCCATTGAAATTTGAGGAATGGGATTTAATGAGGACCCAGACAGTATTTGTGTCTGCCACACCTGGACCCTGGGAACTCGAACAAACAAAGGGTAAATATATCGATCAAGTCATAAGGCCTACTGGTTTGATAGATCCACCAGTTGAGATTAGACCAGCGAAAAATCAAGTTGATGACTTAATGCATGAATGTAAAGAAGTGGTTGAAAAAAATTACAGAGTTTTAGTTACTACGCTTACAAAAAAAATGGCTGAAGACTTAACGGAATACCTTCATGAAAATGGTATCAAAGTCAGATATCTACATTCAGATATCGATACTCTTGAGAGAATTGAAATCATGCGTGACTTAAGAATGGGTGTATTTGATGTTTTGGTAGGAATTAATTTATTAAGAGAAGGTTTGGATATTCCAGAATGTGCATTAGTTGGAATTCTAGATGCTGATAAAGAAGGTTTTTTAAGATCAGAAACATCTTTAATTCAAACAATTGGTAGAGCTGCTAGGAACGTGGATGGAAAAGTTATTCTTTATGCTGACAAGGAAACAAAAAGTATAAAGAAAGCAATAAAAGAGACTGATAGGAGAAGAAAAATTCAATTAGAATATAATAAGAAAAACAAGATAGATGCTAAATCCGTAAAAAAAGAAATAAGTGATATTTTAGAGAGTGTTTATGAAAAAGATTATGTCAAAATAAGTGAAGGATCAAATATTGGTGGAAACCTTAAAAAACATTTAAAAGGTCTTGATAAAAAAATGAAAGAAGCTGCTTCTAACTTAGAATTTGAAGAAGCTGCCAAAATTAGAGATGAAATGAGAAAACTTCAAAGCACAGAATTAGAAATTACTTTAAACCCAAAAATTAGACAGTACGATGTTAAAAATAAAATTTATCCTAAAGGTAGATCTACATTGGGTATGCCAGGAACAAAGGTTACAAAAAAAAGAGATAAAAAATGGAAGCACGGAAGATAATAATTACTGGAGCAGCAACCCGAATGGGAGCTGCAATAGCTAAAAAATTATCTGGGCCTAATGTTGAAATTGTTATCCATTTTAACAAGTCAAAGTCCAAAGCAGAAAGTCTTAAAAAAAATTTAAATAAAAATGGTACTAAAATTTATTTAGCAAAAGCAGATTTGACTAAAGAAAATGAAATAGAAAGAATGCTTAAATTTTCAAAATCAAAATTGAAGTATTTTGATTGTTTAATAAATAATGCCTCTTTATTTGAGAATGATAAACTTGATAATTTCTCAACAAAAAGTTGGGATAGCCATTTAGAAGCAAATCTAAAAGCGCCTGCTTTATTATCACAAGCTTTTGCAAAAAATATTAGAGGTAAAAATAATAATATTATTAATATAATTGATCAAAGAGTATTCAAATTAACACCATATTTTTTTTCATATACATTGAGTAAAACTGGTCTTTATACATTAACAAAAACAAGTGCTATGAGACTTGCCCCAAACATAAGAGTGAATGGAATTGCTCCAGGTCCAACTATTAAAAATAAAAGACAATCTGATAAACATTTTAAAAAACAATACATGGCGACACCTCTAAAAAAACAAACAGATGTTCAAGAAATATGTAATGCTATTGACTTTTTTATTAAAAATAGATCTATTACCGGGCAAGTATTGGCAATAGATAGTGGTCAAAGTTTAAACTGGCAAACACCAGATATCATGAGAGGTAAAGAATGAAAAAATTAATTCTGATATTAATTTTTGCTCTTTTTACAACTATGGCATATTCACATTCTACAAAAAATTTAAGCCTAGATAAAAGGGTAGAATGTAAAAAAAGTAAATCAATGCTTAATTGGGTTTCTAAAAATAAATATTATAAAGGCGGAGAATTAATTAAATATCAATCTTACACTGGGTTTGATCAAAGGACTATTATTATCGACGGGCACAAAAAAAATCCAATTGAGATAACAGGATATCTTCAACTCCCAAAAGGAAACGCGAAAGTTCCTATTGTTATATGGACACATAGCAGCGGAGGTCCAGGAAATTATATCTGGAATGACTTTACATATCATGCGCACCAAAAACTTTTAGAAGAAGGTATAGGAGTAATGTTTATAGATAATTTCTGTCCTAGAGGAGCTAAAGACACTTGGAGAGATCAATCAAAGGTCCCATTAATTAATGGTGCAATCGATGGAATTTTAGCATTGAAACTTCTTAAATCCCACCCTAGGTCCAATGGAAAGTTTGGAACAACTGGACATTCTAGAGGAGGAACTAACAGTCTTTATATGGCAGATATAAAATTCACATCTTTATTTTTAAATGGTACTGAAGGATTTGATGCGATATTACCTGAGGCTGCTGAATGTCACTCAGCTGGTCTATTTGCAGATCCAGAACTAACAACAAATACAAAATTATTATATGTTCATGGCGGAGCAGATGATTATACTTTAGCGGAACCATGCGTAAATCATATTAAAAGATTTAAAGCAAAACCTGGTCAAATTGAAATTGATATTAAAGAAGGATGGTACCATGAATTCCATATGGGCAAAAAACCTTTTAAGGTAAAAGGAGCAATGACAACAGGGAAATGCCCAGATTTTTTTATTGATGAAAAAGGTTATGCTACTAATCCTACTTGGGAGGAGTGGATGATAAATAAACATAAACTCTACCAATCACTTGAAGAATTTTATGAGGCAGCTCAAATAGAGCCTAGAAAAACATGGAAACAAGCTTTTAAAATAATGAAAAAAGAAAAATGTTTATCAAAAGGAGTTACAATAGGAGGCCAAAATCAGGATGTATATATGCCGCAATTTATCAGTTTCTTTAAAGAAAATTTACTATAATGAAAAAAAATAATTTAAAGATTGTTAAGATAGATAACAAAAAGAGTTTATTTAATTACGAAAAAAAGGTTCTTATTAAAGAGCTTATATTAAATTTAAAATTAGGTTACTTCGAATTTGAAAAAGAAAAATCACAAAAAGTAAAATTTAACTTAGAAGTTAATTATCAAGATAAACAACCTTCAAATGATAAAGATATTAAGTCAATTGTGAACTATGCTAAAATTGTAAGATTAATAAAAAAACTAGTAAAGAATAAGCATTATAATTTTCTAGAAACTTTAGCAGAAGATGTTTTTGATGAAATTTTTAAGGATAAAAGAATTGATAAAATATCTCTAGAAATTGAAAAATTAGAGATTATGAAGGATTGTAGCTCAGTTGGTATTCAAATTTCCAAAAAAAGAAGCAATGATCAGCTCTGACATCGGCAAAGAAGTAATAAAAAAAGAATTGCCCCTGGTTCCTAAGCTACCAGGTGTTTACAGGATGCTTAATTCAAAAGGAGAAATTCTTTATGTTGGCAAAGCAAAGAATCTTCCTAACAGATTAAAAAGTTATGTATCAGAAAAAAATCATATCATTCGAACTGAGAGAATGCTTTCTCAAACAAAAAGACTTGAAATCACTATTACATCAAATGAAAGCGAGGCTTTACTTTTAGAGGCGAATTTAATTAAAAAATTTAAACCAAAATTTAATATTTTATTAAGAGATGATAAATCATTTCCGTTTATTTTTATTGGTAACAAGGAAAAATGGTCACAAATTAAAAGACACAGAGGAAAAAAAAGTAAAGAAGGATTTTATTTTGGACCATTTGCATCTGCTGGATCTGCAAATTGGACAATAAAAATGATTCAAAAAATATTTCATCTAAGAATTTGTGATGATACAGTTTTTAAAAACAGAGAGAGACCTTGTATACTTTATCAAATTAAAAGATGTTCTGGTCCTTGTGTTGGATACGTAACAGAAAGTGATTATAAACAAACTGTTGATGATGCAATTGAGTTCGTGTCAGGAAAATCTAGAAAAATTCAGAAAAGCTTATCTAACCAAATGGAAAAGGCTAGTGAAGATCTAGACTTTGAAAAAGCAGCAATTTTAAGAGATCGAATTAAATCATTAAACATTATTCAATCATCACAAAGAATTAATGAAGCAAATCTAGTCGAAGCAGATGTTATCGCTGGATACAAAGAATCTGGAAAAACATGTATTCAAGTTTTTTTTTATAGATCAAAACAAAATTGGGGCAATCAAGCATTTTTTCCAAAGCACGACCCTGATGAAAACTTAAATGATATAATCAACTCCTTTGTATCGCAATTTTACGAAAATAAAAGCGTACCATCTTCAATAATTTTATCTAATGAAATTAAAGAAAAAGAATTAATTGAAAAAACACTCACTCAGAAAGAGGCAAAACAGATTACAATAACAGTTGCAAAAAAAGGAACGAAATTAAAAGTTATCAATCAGGCAATAAATAATGCAAAAGATAGTTTGAATAGAAAACTATATGAGAGTCAAAATAATAAAGACCTTTTCGAAAAAGTATCGAAAAAATTCAATCTTGAAACTAACATTAGTTTAGTTGAAGTTTATGATAACAGTCATATTCAGGGAACTAACAGCGTTGGTGCTTTGATTACATATGGCGACGAGGGTTTTATTAAAAAGAGGTACAGAAAATTTAATATTAAAATTCAAAAAAATGCTCAGGATGATTACGGTATGATGAGAGAAGTTCTTAACAGAAGATTTAAAAGAGCTGTTCAAGAAAAAGATAACTACCTTACTTTTCCTGATCTAGTTTTAATTGACGGAGGTAAGGGCCAATATTCTGTAGCTAGAGAAGCAATGAATGAACTTGGTTTGCATGAAATTCCAATCGTTGCTATAGCAAAAGGTAAAATGAGAAATAGTGGAAATGAAACTTTTTTTCACAATGGCAGAGAGTTTAAATTTGAAAAAAATGACCCTACATTGTTCTTTTTACAGCGATTAAGAGATGAGTCACATAGATTTGCGATCAGCGCTCATAGAGCAAAAAGGAAAAGGGGAATAAGCAAATCACTTCTCGATCAGATTGATGGCATTGGATCGATAAGAAAAAGGGCTTTATTAAATCATTTTGGTTCAGCAAGAGCAGTGGAGTCGGCTAGTTTAGACGAAATTCAGTCTGTAGATGGAGTTGAGGAAAAAGTTGCAAAAAAAATATATAACTTCTTTCACGAATGAAATTTAAAATACCTAACTATTTAACAATTGGACGAATAATAATTGTTCCAATCTTTGTTTTTACATTCTACCTTCCAGGATTTTATGGAGACGTAATACCATTTGCTCTGTTTTTAATAGCATCATTTACTGATTTTTTAGATGGCCTTTTGGCAAGAATGTTTAAAGAAGAGTCTAAACTTGGTGAACTATTAGATCCTATTGCTGATAAAATTATTGTTGCAACTGCATTGATACTATTAGTCATGGACCAAACTATAAAAAATTATGAAGTTATTGCCGCTATTATAATTCTTACAAGGGAAATACTTATTTCAGGACTAAGAGAATTTCTAGCAAAAGGAAAAATAAAGCTTCCTGTTTCTAATTTAGCAAAACTAAAAACTTTTCTACAGATGTTTTCTATAGCAATTCTTTTAACTGGAGAAACTGGTAATAAATTAATAAATTTTCAAGATTATAACGCTCAAACAATTGGAATTATAATATTATGGCTGTCTGCATTTCTAACATTATACACAGGATATGATTATCTTAGAAAAGGAATAGATCATGCAATTTCTGAAGATAATAAAAACTAAGCAGCTTTTTTTTGTCTCACCAACTCATCAAAACTTTTAGATAATCCTAAAATAACATCACAAACTCTATATTTATGCTCTGCAATACTTGCAACAGGCGTTATTTCTGCTGCAGTGCCTGTTAGAAAAGAACCTTCAAAATTATTTAATTCTTCTGGAGAAATTTTTCTTTCGTAGACTTTAAGACTCTTTGACTTGGCCAATTCAATTACTGCTTGTCTTGTAATTCCATTTAAAAATGAATCTGCAATAGGTGTGTGCAAATCATTATTTTTATCTTTAAAAAAAATATTTGCACTTGTTCCTTCTGCAACATTTCCCTCAAAGTCTAACATCAATGACTCTGAAAATCCTTGTTGCTCAGCTTCATGCTTTGACAAGGTACAAATCATATACAGACCAGCTGCTTTTGCATCCCAAGGTATAGTATTTGGGGCAGGTCTTCTCCATTTAGAAATATTTAATTTAATGCCTTCAGCTTTTAGTTTTGGATCAAAATAAGCTGGCCACTCCCAGGTTGCAATTGCAACATTCGTTTTTGTCTTTTGTGCCGAAACTCCCATTTGTTCACTCCCTCTCCAAGCAAATGGTCTTACATATCCATTTTGAATATTTTGTACGGCAACAATTTTTTTTGATGCTTCATTAATTTCCTCTTTTGAATAAGGAATTTTAATATCTAATCTTTTTGCTGAATAAAATAATCTATCTGTATGCTCTTCTAGTTTGAAAATCTCTCCATCGTAGACTCTTTCACCTTCAAAAACTAAACTCGCATAGTGAAGACCATGACTAATAACATGACATTTTGCATCTTGCCATTCTACAAGTTCATTGTTGTACCAAATTTTGCCTGATCGTTTATCAAAAGGTATCATTATTTAATTTTATAAAAAAATATATTTGTATATATAATATGTCAATATAACTTACCAATATGAAAAAACTTTTATATTTAAAAGATGACGATCTTAAGCAATATATTGAAAAAATATTTCTTGGATACAGAGAAACAATATCTGATGCGAAAAAAATATTAAATAAATACTCCCTAGGTGTCGCACATAACAAGGTAATTCACCTAATTTCATTATATGAGGGCATAACAATATCGGACCTTTTAAGAAAGTTAAAAGTTACAAAGCAAAGTCTGAATCGTGTGTTGAAAGATTTAATAAATTTAAAAGCCATAGAATATAAAAAAGACAAAATTGATACGAGAATAAAACATGTCTACCTAACCGACGAAGGTCATAAATTATTTGATGAAATTTTCACAGCACAAAAGAAAAGGATTTACCAAGCGTTCTTAAACTCTAAATCAAATGAAGTTGTTAGCTTTGATAATGTTTTGAAGAAGATAATTAATGGAAAAGTTTAAAGCACATATTTTAGTAGTTGACGATGACGATGGTATAAGAGAACTAGTTAAAGAATATTTAAATCAAAACAATTACCTTGTAACAACTTCGAAGAGCGCATTAGATGCTGAAAAGAAAATTAAAATAATTAAATTTGATTTAATAGTTCTTGATATTATGATGCCAGGAAAAAGTGGATTGGAATTTATAAAGGAAAATAAATCAGTCATTTCCACACCTATAATACTTTTAACCGCAAAAGGTGAGGCGTCTGAAAGAATAGAGGGATTGGGCATTGGTGCAGATGATTACCTTCCAAAACCTTTTGAACCAGAAGAACTGATACTTAGAATTAATAACATATTAGATAAAACAAAACATAAAAATACAATTAGAAAATTTAAATTTGGTAAAATTGAAATTGACTTAAATAAATTATTCGTTTTAAAAAATAATAAATCTATAAAAATCAACAATACTGAAAAAGTTATTCTCGACAAAATGGTAAATTCACCTGGAAAAATTTTTGAAAGAGGAGAAATTGGGAAACTTATAAAAGTTGATAAAGAAAGATCAGTTGACGTAATAATTACAAGGTTAAGAAAAAAAATTGAGGAAAATCCTAAGAATCCAAATTATCTTCAAACAATAAGAGGTAAAGGTTATGTTTTATGGATTGAATAAATTTATAAAGAGCATTTTGCCCAAAAGACTTTTTTATCGAGGACTTCTTATAGTAGCAGTACCGATTGTTGTTCTTCAAGTAACAATTTCACTAGTGTTCTTTGATAGTCTTTGGATTAAAACTAACTCTGGAATGACAAGAGCATTGGTATCAGAAGTTAAAACTTTTATTGATGCATATGATAATGATGAAACAAATAAAGATTTTATAGTAATTTTATTTAAAGAGCACTTAGGAATTAATATAAAATATGAAAAAGATAAAATTTTACCAATGAGAACAACAGAAAGATGGTTTAGTCCAGTTGACCGCTCATTAAGGAGAGAGCTGAAGAAAAAAAATTTAACTTATTGGTTTAATACAACTAATTTTAAAGAGGTAATTGATTTAAAAATTGGATATTCAAATGGTTATTTCCAATTTTTTATACCAAGAAGCAGACTGACAACCAGTTCTGCTAGGTTATTTGGTATTTGGATTACTCTGCCAGCAATACTTATGATAGCGGTTGCAATTATTTTTTTGAAAAATCAGACAAGGCCAATTACTAAACTTGCTGAAGCATCTGAACGCTTTGGTAGAGGCGAGGAAATTGATGAATTTAGACCTTCGGGCGCTTTAGAAATTAGAAAAGCAGGTTTAGAATTTGATAAAATGAGGAAAAGAATACTAAGACATCTAAAACAACGTTCAGAAATGTTGTCGGGTATTAGCCATGATCTAAGAACACCTTTGACAAGAATTAAACTTCAAATCGCAATGATTAAGGATAAAGACGTTATTGAAAAACTTACAAGAGATATAGATGAAATGGAAAAAATGTTAAATGAATATTTACAATTTGCTAGATCTGGAGCAAAAGACAAAACTGAAACATTCAATATTTCAAATTTGATAGAAGAGATATGTAAAAAATATGAAAAACCAAATATTAAATACTTTTTAAAAGATAGAGTCTATTTTGATGGAAGAAAAAATTTAATTAGCAGGTGTATTAATAACCTTATAGATAATTCCTTAAAATTTGCTGATAATGTTGAATTGTATTTAAAAAAGGGAAGATCAACTATAAATATTTCCATAGAAGATGATGGTCCAGGAATACCTAAAAATGAACATCAGAATGTTCTAAAACCATTTTATAAAATTGACAAAAGTAGATCAGAAACAAAATCAAGTGTGGGTCTTGGTTTGGCTATTTCATCAGATGTAATAAAATCTCATGGAGGAGATATTAAATTTGATAAATCTAACTTAGGAGGATTAAAAGTAATTATTTCTTTACCTGTTTAGATTTTTTTTTAATTTTTTTTTCAGCAATAATTTTTTCTAGCTTTTGAATTCTTTGATTTAATATATCAATTTCGTCTTTACTTGCTAAGTTCATCTTAAGGATAATTTCCTCTTTTTTAGATCTTAATATATTTATTATTTCATCACTAAAATCTTTATAATTCACTAGGCCTTCTTCTAAAAATTTTGCAAATTTATCAAATGCGAATCTTGATTTTGACATAATGATTTCTTATCAAAGTTTATGTAATTCTTATAACATTACAATTAAATGTTTATTAATAATTTTGACCCAGTTGCTTTTCATATCTTTTCAATAGAAATTAGATGGTATTCTTTGTCTTACATTGTAGGTTTGGTATTTGGTTGGTATTTTGCTAAAAATAAGCTGATTAAAGATAGTGCTCAGAAAGAATATTTTGACGATTATATAACTTGTCTGATCATAAGTATTATACTAGGTGGAAGACTTGGGTATGTCATTATTTATGATCCAATCTATTTCATTAGTAATCCATTTGAAATAATCAAAATTTGGCAAGGAGGTATGTCTTTTCATGGAGCATTAATTGGTATTATTATCGGCACTCACTTTTTCTGTAAAAATAAAAATCAAAATATTTTTAGTTATTTAGATATAGTAGCAGTATGTTCTCCAATAGGAATTTTTTTTGGAAGAATAACAAATTTCATTAATTCAGAACTGTATGGTGTAGAAACAAATGTACCATGGTCTGTAAAGTTTATTAAAATTGATGATTTAAGCAGACATCCTTCACAAATTTATGAAGCTATATTTGAAGGAGTCATTCTATTTATTATTTTAATTTTGATGTTTAACAGACTAAGAAATAAACCTGGAATTACCTCAGGATATTTTTTAATTACATACTCTTTCTTCAGATTTATAATAGAATTTTTCAGAGAGCCAGATGGACAATTGGGATATTTATTTCTCAATTTAAGTATGGGACAAATATTAAGTTGTATAGCACTAACTTGCGGATTAATTATTATTTATTACAAAAATGTTAATCAAACAAAATAAAAAAATTCCGTTAGATAAGTTTATTTACAATTCATTGTATAACAAAGAAAAGGGATACTATATAAAAAAAAATCCATTTGGGAAAAATGGTGATTTTATAACGTCTCCTAATATTTCTGTTTTTTTTTCAGAAATGATTTCTATTTGGTTGATTTCATTTTGGGAACATTTAAAAAAACCCAAAAAAATAAATATTGTAGAACTGGGTGCAGGAAATGGTGAGATGATGTTACAAATTATAAAAACTTTAGACAATTTTAATGAGATTAAACTCTCTGCTAATTTCTTTATTTTAGAAAAAAGTCCATTACTAATTAAAATTCAAAAAGATAAATTTAATAAAAAAAAAGTAACGTGGATAAAAAATTTAAAAGAAATTCCAAAAATTCCAACAATATTTTTGGCTAATGAATTTTTTGATGCACTTCCGATCAAGCAATATTTAAAGAAAGGCAATAATTGGTATGAAAAATACATATCATTAAAAAAGAATAAGTTTGAAGTTTGTGACCAGGAAGTATCATCAAAAATAATTGAGAAATACATAGGAGGGAATATAAAAAAAGAAAACTTTGTAGAATATTCTCCTTCAGCAATGAAAATAGTTAATGAAATATCAAATTTTATCTTTAAAAATAATGGTGGTTTATTAATGATAGATTATGGTTTTACGAGCGGTAAAATGAAGGATACTTTGCAAAGTGTACAAAGCCATAGAAAAATTAGTTTTTTAAAAAATCCTTACAACTCGGATATCACTCATTTGATTAATTTTAAGATGTATGTGAAGGAATTTGCAAAATCCAACTTGAAATCTTTAATAACAACACAAGGAAATTTCTTAATGAAATTAGGAATATTGAAAAGAGCAGAATTAGTAACTAAAAATTTACAATTTAGTAAGAAAGCTGACATTTTTTATAGAATAAAAAGATTAGTTGATGAAAAATATATGGGCTCTTTATTTAAAGTATTATTTGTGAGTAAAACTAAAAGCAATTTTAATTTAGGTTTTGAGTGATTAAGTCAAAAATTTTAAGAAATCAAAAACAAATTTCACATTATTTTTTCAATCAATTAGGTGGCACATCAAAAGGAATATACAAAAGTTTAAATTGTGGAAAAGGATCAAAGGACAAAATTACAAGTATAAATAATAATTTAAAGATTGTTTCAAAAAAAATAGGATGTTCAATTAAAAATTTAGTTTCACTTAATCAAGTACACAGCACTAAAGTTTATAAAATCAATAGTGTTCCAAAGAAAAGATTAATGGGTGACGCTATAATCACAAATAAGCAAAATATCGCGATTAGTATACTTACTGCAGACTGTGCACCAATATTAATTATTGAAAAAAAACAAAAATTTATTGGCGCAATTCATGCTGGCTGGAAAGGCGCTTTGAAGGGAATTGTTAAAAAGACAATTCAACTTTTAAAGAAAAATGGATGCTCTGAGCAAGATATGATTGCTTGCATTGGACCATGTATTAAAAAAAATAGCTACGAAGTAAAAAATGATTTTTTTAAATTATTTAAAAACAAAAATATAAAAAATATAAAATTTTTCAATTTTAGAAAAAAGAAAATTTATTTTGATTTAAGTGGATATATAAAATCTCAATTTTATGATAATGGAGTAAAAAAAATAGATATAATAGGAAAAGATACCTATAATTCAAAAAATAATTTTTTTAGTTCTAGGAGATCGAAAAAAAATAGACATAATGATTATGGTAGAAATATTTCTGTAATTATGATTAAATAAGGCTTCGCGGATGAAAATTCTCACTGGAAACAGTAACAAACACCTTAGTCAAAAAATATCTAAATTTTTAAAAAATAGATTGGTTAATTCAAATATAAGAAAGTTTGCAGATGGAGAAATTTACATAGAAATAAATGAAAACATTAGAGGTAATAGTATATTTTTAATTCAATCTGTTTCATCTCCTGCTAATGATAATTTAATGGAACTATTATTATCCATTGACGCTCTTAAGAGATCATCAGCAAAAAATATTACAGCTGTAATCCCATATTTTGGATATGCAAGACAAGACAGAAAAGTAGTTCCTAGAACATCTATATCTGCAAAACTTGTATCTAATCTTATTGAAAAAGCAGGAGCAGATAGAGTTGTAACAGTAGATTTACACTCTGGACAAATTCAGGGATTTTTTGATATTCCTGTAGACAACTTATTTGCAACTCCAATATTTGCAAGGCACATTAAAAAGAAATTAAAAAAAAATAATATTATATGTGTTGCTCCTGATGTTGGTGGAACAGCAAGAGCTAGAGCTTTAGGAAAATTGTTAAATGTAGATTTAGCAATTGTAGATAAAAGAAGACCTGCTCCTGGAAAATCAGAAGTTATGAATGTAATTGGAAATGTAAAAAATAAAACTTGTATACTAGTTGACGATATTATCGACTCTGGTGGAACAATTGTTAATGCTGCAAGAGAACTAAAAAAAAGAGGAGCTAAAGATGTTCATGTATATGTTACACATGGTGTATTAAGTGGTAATGCTGTTGAAAAAATTAAGAAATCATCAATAAAAAATTTAGTGGTGACAGATACAATCGACAATTCCATGAAAGTAAAAAAAGCTAAGAATATTGAGGTATTAACAATATCAAATTTAGTAGGAGAAGCTATCAAGAGAATATCAAATTCTACTTCAGTATCAGATCTATTTAAATAATTTACTTGTAAAATTTAGTTTCATAAGTTACAAACCCGTCACTTTATGAGTTTTTTAACTGCCATAATTAGAGATACTAAATTAAAAGGTGAAATTAAATCTCTACGAAATAACGGAATGGTTCCAGGGATAGTTTACGGTGGAGAGGAGCCAAATCAAAAAATCTCCGTTCCAATTAAAGAAATAAAAAACTTATTAAATAAAGAAAATATATTATCAAATATGATTTCACTTAATATTGATGGAAAAGAACAAAAGGTTTTACCAAGAGTAATAGACTTTAATACTGTTACGGATGAACCCATACACTTAGATTTTTTGAGAATTGTAAAAGGGGCAAAAGTAATTTTAGAGATACCAGTAAAATTTATTAATCATGAATTGTCACCAGGATTAAAAAGAGGTGGTGTCCTAAATATAGTAAGACGAAAAGTTGAATTAAGATGTCCTACCGAAAATATTCCAACAGAATTAGTTGTGGACCTAAACAACTTAGATATTGGTGCAAGTATCAAGATATCATTTATAAATCTACCTGAGAATGTAACACCTACAATTCAAGGAAGAGACTTTGTAATTGCTACTGTAGCTGCTCCTACCGTTGTCAAAGAACCTGAAAAGCCAGCAGAAGCTGATGGAGAAGGTGGAGAAACTAATGAAGCAGCTGCTGATGGGGAGTCAAAACCTGAAGAAAGCGCAGAAAAAGCTGCAGATGGTGCTAAAGGAAAAGAAGAGGGAAAAGCGCCAGCAGAGAAAAAATAGTATTCTGTGAAAATAATAATAAAATAATATGTTGTTAATCGTAGGTTTGGGCAATCCAACTCCAAATAGTAATAATAATAGACATAATATAGGCTTTAAAGTTGTAGATGCCATAAATCAAAAATTTGGACTTTCAAAACAAAAACCAAAATTTAAAGGACTCCTGACAACTGGAAATATTGGTGAAAAAAAAATTTATGCAATTAAACCTTTAACTTTCATGAATAACTCAGGAATATGCATAAGAGAGTTACTTGAATATTTTAAAATAGATGCAGAAGATGTAATCGTTTTTCATGATGATTTAGATGTAGAATTTGGAAAAATCAAAGCTAAATTTGGAGGATCAAGCGCAGGTCACAATGGAGTGGCTTCAATAGATAAATTCATCGGAAAAGAGTATTCAAGGGTAAGAATTGGTATCGGAAAGCCTGAGAATAAAATGTCTGTCTCAGACTTTGTTTTAAACGATTTTTCTGATGATGAACAAGAACACTTAGAAAAAATCACAGAAAACATAATAGATTCAATTGCAATTTTAATTGACAAAAAATTAGATTTATTTTCGAGCAGAGTTAATAACAATTAAATGGGTTTTAAATGTGGTATTGTTGGCTTGCCAAATGTTGGTAAATCAACTTTATTTAATGCTCTAACTAATTCTGACAAAGCTCAAGCAGCAAACTTTCCTTTTTGTACTATAGACCCAAATATTGGTATCGTTTCAGTTCCAGACCATAGAATTGATAAATTGGTTGAAATTTCAAATTCAAAAAAAAAAATAAATACCACAATATCTTTTGTTGATATAGCAGGGTTAGTAGAAGGAGCGTCTAAAGGTGAAGGATTGGGCAATAAATTCTTATCTCATATAAGAGAAGTTGATGCTGTCATTCACTTAGTAAGATGTTTTGACTCAGATGATATACAAAATGTAAATAGTACTGTCGATCCAATTAGAGATTTAGAAATAATTGAAACTGAGATGTCATTAGCTGACTTAGAATCTATACAAAAAAGATTAGATAAAAAAAATAAAAAAAATAATGATGAGAGTCAAAACGAAATCTTAAATAAAGCTCAAATTTTAATAAATCAAAATAAAGATATTAATCAGTTATATACTGAATTTGATAAAAAAGATGTGAAGTTATCTGGTTTATTATCAGTTAAACCTAAATTGTATGTTTGTAATGTAGATGAAAATAACATTGATAAAGGCAACGATTACACAAAAGTCTTTATTGAAAAGTATGGTACTAGGAATACTTTGATAATTTCAGCAGAAATAGAAAACCAATTAAACGAATTAGAGAATGAAGAACGAGAAAATTATATGAAAATGATTAATGTTGATGAAACAGGCCTAAATCAATTAATAAAAAAAGGATATGATCTTCTTTCATTAGAAACATTTTTTACATCAGGTATTGAGGAAACGCGAGCATGGACAATTAATAAAAATTGTATGGCCCCTCAAGCAGCTGGAACAATTCATACAGACTTTGAAAAAGGATTTATAAGAGCAGAGACAGTTTCATACAACGATTTTGTAAATAATGGTGGGTGGTTAAAATCTAGAGAAAACGGTAAAATGAGATTAGAAGGCAAAGATTACATTGTAAAAGATGGTGATATCTTAAACTTTAGGTTCAACACGTGACCATATTTTCTTCATTGTAAAGTAAACTAAAATAGTCAAAATAATTAAATAAGATATAACTCTAAAACCCGTTTTATGCCTTTGTTCCAAATGCGGTTCTGCTGACCACATTAGAAAATTTGTTACATCTTTTGACATCTGCTCTGCTGTTGCTTTAGTTCCGTCTGTATATTCTATTAAGTCATCGGATAAAGGTGCCGGCATTTTAATTTTGTTACCATACATATACTTATTGTAATAGACACCATCATCTAATTTTATTCCCTCTGGAGGTTCTGAGTAACCTAATAGCAGTGAATAAATATAATCAGCTCCGCCTTGTCTGGCTTTTACTAAAACAGACATGTCTGGAGGATATGCCCCGCCATTTGCAGCTGTTGCTTCTTGTACATTTTCATAAGGCATTACAAATTTATCAGATAACTTTGCTGGTCTAACAAACATTTCACCTGTGCTATTTGGGCCATCAGTTATCTCAAAACTAGCCGCTATAGCTTTTGCTTCTGCTTCAGAAAATTCAGGTCCACCCTTTTCAGCTAAATTTCTGTAAGTTAAGTATTTCATTGAATGACATGAAGCACATACCTCAGTATACACTTGATATCCTCTTTGAAGTGACGCCCTATCAAATTTTCCAAATAAGCCTTTAAAAGTCCATTTAGTATCTAAAAATGGAGGAGACTTTTCAGCAGAATAAGATGTATTTAAGAAAATTAATGAAACTAAAATTGTAAAAAAAGTTATTTTTACTTTACTCACTTTACTGTGTTTTCTAATTTTTCGTTACTCCTAGCCCTTGCGGCAGCAAAATTTGGTGAACCACCTAAAACGGGTTCAGAAATACTTAACGGCAATGGCGTAGTTTTTTCTTTCCATCCTAAAACTGGTAGAATAATTAAAAAATGTGCAAAATAATAAGCTGTAGCCACTCTTGCAATTAATAAATATAATCCCTCTGCTGGCATCGCACCAACATACCCAAGTATTAAAACATCTGCTACTAAGATCCAATAAAATTGTCTGAACAAAGGCCTAAAAACTGCAGATCTTACCTTTGAAGTATCTAACCATGGCAAGGCGGCTAAAATTAAAATAGCAGACAACATAGCTACGACACCCATTAGTTTATCAGGAACAGATCTCAAAATTGCATAGAATGGTAATAGATACCATTCAGGAACTATGTGTGCTGGAGTAACTAGTGGATTTGCCTCAATATAATTATCAGCATGCCCTAATATATTTGGTTGGTAAAAAACAAATAAAGCAAAAATAATACAGAACATTAATAAAGCAAAAGCGTCTTTTATTACTATGTATGGATGAAATGGAACTGTATCTTTTGATGGTTTTTTAATATCGATACCAACTGGATTATTATTGCCAGGAACGTGTAATGCCCAAATATGTAGAACTACAAGTCCTAAGATTAAAAAAGGAATGAGATAGTGAAGAGTAAAAAATCTTGTTAATGTCGGATTATCAACCGAATAACCGCCCCACAACCAAGTGGTAATACTCTCACCCACTAAAGGAATAGCACTAAATAAATTCGTTATAACAGTTGCTCCCCAAAAGCTCATTTGTCCCCAAGGAAGTACGTATCCCATAAATGCAGCTGCCATCATTAGTAAATAAATTATTATTCCAAGTATCCAAATTATTTCCCTTGGAGATTTGTAAGAACCATAAAATAGTGATCTAAAAATATGAATATAAACTGCTAAGAAGAACATAGATGCACCGTTTGCATGCACATACCTCAACAACCATCCATAATTAACATCTCTCATAATATGCTCAACACTGCTGAAAGCCATGTCTGCATGCGCAATGTAGTGCATTGCTAACACTAATCCTGTAACTATTTGAGTAATTAAGCAAAAAGTTAATATTCCACCAAAAGTCCACCAGTAGTTTAAATTTTTTGGTGTCGGATAATCTGATAAGTGATTTGCCAATGTAAGTAAAGGCAGTCTATCATTAAACCATTTTCCAAATTTTGAACTGGGTGTGTATTCGTGATCACTCATATTTATCCAATCTTAATCGTGTTTGTATTTACAAATTCGTATTTAGGTATCTCCATGTTAGTTGGAGCTGGTCCTTTTCTTATTCTTCCTGAAGTATCGTAATGAGAACCATGACAAGGACAGAACCAACCATCATAGTCACCCTTATCTGTTAATGGCACACATCCTAGGTGAGTACAAATACCTAACATAACTAACCATTCAGGATTTTTCGCTCTATCTTCATCTTTCTCAGGGTGTTTAAGATCATTTATATTCACTTTTCTTGCTTGTTTAATTTCATCATCTGTTCTTCTTTTTATAAAAACCGGTTTACCTCTCCAAAGAACAGTCAAAGACTGTCCAGGTTGCATTGAACTCACATCAACTTCCGTGCTAGCTAATGCTTTCACAGATGCATCGGGGTTCATTTGGTCTACTAACGGCCAAACCGCAGCTCCCACGCCAACTACACCCGCAGCAGCTGTAGCTGTGAACAAGAAATCTCTTCTATCGGTCTTTTTTTCGTCTTTTTGATCTGACATTATTAATAATCTATATAGTTGCTAATATATGATTTCATATAATAAAAAAGAGATATTTCTATGGTAACAATGACACAGAAACCTACAAAACACGGTCTAAAAGTAGCTCTATATCAGCCAGATATACCCCAAAATACAGCTTCGATTATTCGAACTTGTTCTTGTCTTGGTGCTAGTTTAGAGATTATAGAGCCTTGTGGATTTTTGTTCACCGATAAGAGATTTAAAAGGGTTGTAATGGATTATTTAGATTATAGTAAGATTAAATTTTATAAAAGCCAAAAGGAGTTTTTTAGTAATAATAAAGACAATAGAATCGTTTTGTTAACGACTAAGGCAAGCAAAATTTATACAAAGTTTAAATTTAAACGTAATGATATACTGCTATTTGGTAGAGAAAGCGCAGGTGTTCCGGATGATGTTCACTCTAAGGTTAACGAAAGAATTAAAATTCCAATGTTAAAAAATAAAAGATCTTTGAATATAGCTATTTCTGTAGCAATCGGAGCTTCAGAATTTATGAGGCAAATCAGTTAAATGGATCAATACATAAAAAAAAAACTGGTAAAGAATTGGTTTAAAACTTTGCAAGAAGTACTTTGTAAAGAAATAGAAGAACTTGAAGGCAAAAAAATCGAATTTAAAATCACAAATTGGAATAGAAGTAAAAATAAAGATGAGGGTGGTGGTCAATACAGGATTTTAGAAAATGGCAGAATATTTGATAAGGTGGGAGTAAATTTTTCAGAAGTTTATGGAAAATTTTCAAATGAATTTAAAAACAAAATTCCTGGCACAAAAAAAAGTTCAAAATTTTGGGCTACCGGTATTTCAGTTGTCATGCACATGAAAAACCCTCACGTACCCGCAATGCACTTTAATACAAGATATATTGTTACATCATTTGGTTGGTTTGGAGGTGGAATGGATGTTACACCTTCTATCAAAGACAAAAGATTGGAAAATTGGTTTCATAAAGAATTAAAAAGATCCTGTGACAAGTATAATAAGAATTATTACAAAAAGTATAAAAAATGGTGTGATGAATATTTTTACTTACCACATAGGAAAGAGTCACGAGGTATCGGAGGTATTTTTTTTGATTATAAAAAAAGAAATTGGGAAAAGGATTTTTCGTTTGTTAGAGAAGTGGGTATTAGTTTTAAAAATATTTCTAACGAAATAATTCTCAAAAAAAATAAATTAAACTGGACAAATAAAGAGAAAGAAATTCAATATAAAAAAAGAGGTAGGTACGTTGAATTTAACTTATTACATGATCGAGGAACAAAATTTGGTTTACAAACTGGTGGAAATGTAGAAGCTATACTTATGTCACTTCCACCAATAGCTAAATGGTAAAATATGGATAAAGAACCAATTACTATTAAAGGATTAGAAAAATTAAAAAGTGAGTTAGTTTTTTTAAAAGAAAAAAAGAGGCCAGAAATAGTTGCGGCAATAGCCGAAGCCAGATCTCATGGTGACTTAAAAGAAAATGCAGAATATCATGCAGCTAAAGAACAACAATCTCATAACGAGGGAAGAATTCAAGAAGTTGAAGATTTGATAGCTAGAGCAAATGTAATTGACATCACAAAGATTAGCAATGATGGAAAGGTTGTATTTGGATCAACAGTTTATCTTCAAAATTTAGATACAAATGAAAAGATAAACTACAAAATTGTTGGTAAAGACGAGGCTGACCTTAAAGAAAAGCTTATTTATTTCCAATCACCAATTGGTAAGGGTCTTATAGGTAAAAACAAGGGAGATCTGGTAGAAATAAATACACCTGCTGGAACAAAGAATTTTGAAATTGTTGACGTTAAATATATTTAGATTGTCAAAATTTTTTCCATATCTTTTTTTGATAATGTAAAATTATTTTCAATCCATTTAATTTCTAAATTTTTTAATTTTTGGCCAAGTTCTCTTCCCTCTTTGTATCCATAATCATCTATTAATGATTGTGCTTTTATAGGAAATATTGGTTTATCTAATTTTTCAAAATATTTCTTCAATTCAGAAAGTTTTTTACTTTGTTTGTAATATAATAGATTAAAATCTATTAAATCAATTAAATCAGATTTTTCTTTATAATAAAAAATTTTTTGCAATTCTTTCTTGTTAAGAATTTCATTAGTGTTTTTCTTTATAGAGTAATATTTTAAAAAATTAATTTTGTCTTTTAATTCATTTGGCAAATTATATTTATAGATGAAATAATCAGAATTATCTGTTTCGTCAATGACAAGTAAAGAAATTATAAAATACAAACTTTTATTCCTTAATATCTTTGCTGATGATTTAGATAATTTAGTAAATTTTTTTAAGTTTTTAAGCTGAGGAAATATTAGCGAAAATAATTCACAAGACGATTTATTACTAAAAATTTTTAAAAAATTATCTAATTTGATGATTTTTTGTAATTCATTAAATTGTCTTTCTTTAGAAACTTTTCCTAAACCTTCAATATTTTGTTTTATGATTTTAATAATATTTAACTCGTGGTCTACATTGCTATATCCGCTATAAAATCTTAAGTATCTAATTATTCTTAAATAATCTTCTCTAATCCTAGTCTCTGGTTCACCAATAAATTTGATTATTCCATTGATTAAATCTTTGTGACCATTGTTAGGATCATATAAATTTCCATCAATATCTGAATATATTGAATTTATTGTAAAATCTCTTCTTGATGCATCATCTTCCCAATTAGTAGTATACTCCACAATTGCATGTCTACCATCAGTTTTAACATCTTTTCTCAAAGTTGTAATTTCGAAATTTTGATTATCAATCTTAGCTGTAATAGTGCCATGCTCTAATCCAGTTTCAAAATACTTTATTTTGTTATTGTCTAAACATGCCTTTACTTGATCAGGTGTTAGATTTGTTGCAAGATCAATATCATCAGTATTTTCTTTATTCAGTATTTTTCTTACGCATCCACCGACATACCTAACTTCACTGATATTATTGTAGCCATTTATTGCATCAAATATTTTATTTACTTCAGATTTGTCTTTTAATTCCTGAAATTTAAGATCTTTACTACTTGAAATTTTTTTACTTAAGAAAATTTTTTTTAATAATTCTTTCATAATTGGCTGGGGTGCTAGGATTCGAACCTAGGATGGCGGTACCAAAAACCGCTGCCTTACCACTTGGCTACACCCCAAGATATTTTTCGTATAACACAAAAGAAAAGCTTTATATAGTTTTAGAGTAAATACACCAATACTTTTTATATTTCTTTTTTAATATTTTTTTTGCTTTTAATGCCGCATTTTTCGTCAAAAAATAACCAATAATTGTCGAGCCTGACCCAGTCATACCGACAAAGTAAATATTTTCTAAATTTTGCATAAAAATTTTGATCTTCTTTAAAATTGGATATTTATTGAAAGCAGTTTTTTCTAGATCATTATTAGAATCTTTCTGCAAATCTTCTATTTTAATCTTATTTGACTTGATAAATAAGCTTTTTGTAAATCCTCTGTGCTTGTCATAAATCATCTTAGTAGAACATCCAAAATTAGGCTTTACGATTATTAAGTGAAATTTTAATTTTTGTTTAATTTTTTTAATATATTGTTTGCCGTGCAAAATTACTGGACTATCGTATAGACCCAAAATTACATCTGAACCAATTTTATTTGAAATTTTAATTAAACCTTTTTTTGTGGTTTTAATCATTTTCTTTTTAATAAAGTAACTTAAAATAGATGCTGCATTCATTGAACCTCCTCCCATACCAGAGGATTGGGGTATATTTTTTTTAACCTTAATATTGAATTTTTTATTTTTGATATGGTTTTGATCAGTTAAAATTTTAAGTAATTTTGAAATAGTATTTGAATTTGATATTCCTGATGAAAAATTTCCGTTAAATATAATTTTATTTTTTAAACCATTTGTCTCTTTTATTAAGATTTCATCAGCAAGACTAATCTTGGATATTAAACTTTCTATTTCATGATAACCGTTTGGAAGCTTTTTTAAAATTTTAAGAGTTAGGTTTATTTTTGCAAAAGATTGAATTTTATTAAACTTCATTTAAGAGTTATTTTTTATGCCATTGTATAACTTTTCCTTAACTTTGCTTTTTAACTCTTCATCTGCCTCATCACTATTCAAAGCACTTTTCCAAAAATAATTTGCCTGTATTTTTCTATTTAATTGCCAAAGTACATCACCATAATGATCACTTGCGACAGGATCACTTGGTAATAATTCAACTGCTTTTCTTAAGTACTTTTCCGCTTCAATATAATTCCCTGTCAAATAATAACCCCAGCCAACAGAGTCCGTAATATAAGGGTCATCTTCTTTACCTTTATAAGCTTGGTTTAGCATTTTAATTGCATCCTCAATTTTATATCCTCTCTCTAACCAACTATAAGCTAGATAATTAAGAGTGTAGGGTTCATCAGGTCTAATTTTAATTGAATTTAGCAAATCTTTATCTGCCAAATCATATTTTTTTAATCTTTCATATGCGCCGCCTCTTCGATATAAAACGTCTGCATAAGCCATAGACCTTTTATCCAAATTTTTTAGAGCAATAGTATAGTAATTAATTGCCTCCTCATATTTTTTAAAGTTTTTGTAAATATTCGCTAAATCAAAAATCACCTTTGTTGATTTTTTGTTGATCTTATCAATATTTTTTATTATGTAATCCAGACTTTTTTCGTTATTTTCCTCTTCTGCAATAATTCTGGCAATTTTTTTTGTTTTATACCAAAAAAATATTTTATCCTTATCATCAAATTTTTCAAAAGTTCTTTTCGCTAATTCAAAATTTTTATTTGACTGATAATTTTCAGCTATTAAAGATAAATTAAAGTAAAATTTGGGATTTAAAAAATTTGAAATATTTAAATATATATTTGAATAATCAAATCTACCTTGTGATGAATAAAAATTGGATATAAGGAAAAAAAATTCTGCCAAAATATCATTCTCATTTTGGCATGAAAAATGTTGTGTCAATTTTTTATATTTTTTTTCATCAATCCATTTTTTTACCTGAGAAATAAGCAAACTACTTCTTAAAAAGTCTATTGTTTCAGCAACATTATCAACTGTTGAAAAATCATTGTTGTATACTTCATTACTTAAATAAAAAAAAATATATCTAGAGTAGTCACTTTGAGAATCATTAATAAGTTTTAAAAAATAAGGTTCAGTTTTTTTTGAATTTAAATAACAATTTTGAAAAGCCATGTTAATTAAATCTAGCTTTCCAAATTGTTCTACAATGTCTGATTTTTTGTAAATAAAAAGATCAATATAGCTTTTCAAAGTAGAGTAAATAATAAACTTATAGGAATCTTCTTCTTTAAACTTTTCTAGCTTTTGTAATTTTAGTGCTGCTTGTTTAAATTTTTTCTTATTTAGACTATCTAGGATTAATAGTAAATTTCCCTCAAAAAAATCACCTCCTCTAGAGTTATTAGAATATTTTAATTGATTTATTGCTTTTTTAACCTGTCCATCCAAAAGAAGTGAAAAGATGTATTCTTGCAAAAAATTATCATGGGACTGAATTAATAATTTTGAGCTCTCAAAAAACTTTAATGCATCGTTATTTTTTTGATTATCAAAAGATAATAGTGCTGAAAGGTAGTTTGATAGATACTTCTGGTTGAATTCTTTTTCATTGGTTGCTTTTGAATAGAGATTTGTTTGAAATAGAATTAATATCAAAAAACAAAATATTTTTAATAACATTATTTACTTTATGACTTTAAATGAAAAAAATCAAAATGACATATTTGATAATGATTTATTTAATGAGTTGGGTATTGAATATGAATTTAGCGATAAGCCAATAAATAGATTTAAAGATGTTGTTTCTATTGAAGATAAATCTGAAGAATTAGCAAAACTTAGAGTTGAAATTGAAAACATTGATAATTGTGAACTAAAAAACAGTGCTAAAAATCTTGTTTTCAGTGACGGAAAGTCATTTTCTAAAATTATGATTGTTGGTGAAGGACCTGGACAAAAAGAAGATGAATTGGGAAAACCATTTGTTGGAGATGCGGGAATGCTTTTAAATAAAATGTTGAAAGCTATTAATTTAGATAGAGCCAAAGTATATATTACAAATGTTGTAAATTATAGACCACCAAACAATAGAAGGCCCGAAGTATCAGAGATAAATAGATATTCTGAATATTTAAGGAGACATATTTCAATTATTGATCCAAAAATACTTATTTTAATGGGTAGTACAGCAATGGAAGCATTATTCGGGAATAAAATTAAAATTTCTAAAGAAAGAGGCAAATGGAAAGAAGTGATAATTCAAAATAAAACTTTTTTAACAATGGTAACTTTTCACCCTGCTTATCTACTAAGGCAGGTAGAACAGAAAAAATATTCTTGGGCCGACCTTAAAGAGATCAGAAAAAAAATTGATGATATAGGCTTAGAAATTTAACTTTTTAGTATCTAATTATATGAAAAAAATTGTTGCAGGTGTTGATGAAGTTGGAAGAGGTAGTCTAATAGGACCTGTTTATGCAGCTGCAGTTATATTAAATAAAAAAATAAATAAAAAAATTATTAAAGACTCGAAAAAACTTACTAAAATTCAAAGACAAAATTTAGCGAAATATATTAAAAAAAATTCAATTTGGGCATTAGGGTCAGCTTCAGTAAAAGAAATTGAAAATTTAAATATTTTAAATGCTAGCTTGCTATCGATGAGAAGAGCAATTAAGAAACTCAAACTAAAACCAGAAAAAGTTTTAGTAGATGGTAACAAATCACCTGATTTAAAAAATTATATTATAAAAACAGTCATTAAAGGAGACGAGAAAATTCCTGAAATTTCAGCAGCATCGATTATTGCGAAAGTTGAAAGAGATAGATTAATGAAAAAAATGTCTTTTTCTTTTGAAAAGTACGGCTGGGATAGCAATGCTGGATATGGAACCAAAAATCATATTAAAGCTATCAAAAAATTTGGGATAACCCAATTTCACAGAAAAACTTTCCAACCGATGCACAATATATTGAGTCTTAAAAAATAATCATAACAATTAACAATTAATAAATTCAATCTCAGGTTGACGTAGTCTCTCGTCTGGAGTCTAATTCAAAAATATAAAAATGATTAATCAAGATATAAAAAATAAAATTATTAATGGAGATAGTATTGAAGAGTTAAAAAAAATTTCGGATGAAAGTTTTGATCTAATATTTGCAGACCCCCCTTATAACCTTCAACTAAAAAATGAGTTAAGTAGACCTGACAGATCAAAGGTTAATGCGGTAAACGACGCATGGGATAAGTTTGATAGCTTCAAAAGCTACGATGAATTTTCAATTCAATGGCTTAAAGAATGTAAGAGAATTTTAAAAAAAAATGGATCTATATGGGTTATAGGAAGTTATCATAACATTTTTAGAGTTGGATCTAAAATGCAAGATCTAGGATTTTGGATTTTAAATGACGTGATTTGGAATAAAAATAACCCGATGCCAAACTTTAGAGGAACACGTTTTACAAATGCGCATGAAACTCTAATTTGGGCATCAAAAAATGAAGGGTCTAAGTATACTTTTAACTATCAATCACTTAAATGCTTTAACGATGATCTGCAAATGAGGTCTACATGGAATTTGCCAATATGTAATGGAAAAGAGAGACTTAAGAATGATGGTAATAAAGTTCATTCAACACAAAAACCAGAATCTTTATTGCACAGAATTTTATTAGCATCTTCTAATAAAGGTGATTTAATATTAGACCCATTTCTTGGTACAGGAACAACTGCTGTAGTTTCAAAAAAATTAGGGAGAAATTATTTTGGAGTAGAAAAAGAAAAAAATTATTTCGAAGCCGCAAAAAAAAGAATAAAAAATACCAAAGTTATTCAAGATGAGTATTTGGATGCAATAAAAAATAACAGATCAAAACCAAGAGTCCCATTTGGATCTTTAGTTGAGTTAGGTATTATAAAACCTGGAACTGAAATTTTCGATCAAAAAAAACAGATTAATGCTAAAATTATGATTGATGGAAGTATTAAGTATAGGAAATCAGAAGGATCCATACATAAAATAGCAGCCAAAATAATAGGTGCTGAAAGTTGTAACGGATGGACTTTTTGGCATTATAAATCTGGTAATTCACTTAAGCCAATTGATGATTTACGGCAAAGACTAAGACCAAGAACTTAGTTTCTATAAATTTTTCCAAGATAACTCTCAAGAAATTTTTTGTTTTTAGATAAATATCTTAAAACAAAATTTCTAATTAGTATTACTATTGGATTAGTTAAATGAAAGGCAAAATGATTAAGTTTAGATCTTTTATTTACTAATAATATTTTACTTACGGTATCTTTATAAATATTGTTAGAATTTGTAATATTTTCTAAAATACCTTTTGCTGTTTCTATACTTTGAGAGGCTCCTTGCGCAAAAGAAGGTGGAAATGTAAACAATGCATCTCCACAAAGAAATGTATTCTGATATTTTAATGTTGGCAATTGAGAACTTACAAACACTGGAAAGCACTTTATATTTTTTAAATCTTCTGATTTCAGATTAGAGTTTTTTGATATTAGATCTTTTAAGGATTTAATTAATATATCCGAATTATGAATTTCTCTATCTGCAATTTGTTCACGAGATAGCTTTTTCTTAATTATAGCAACAAAATTGTAGTCTGGTTTTTGATTAACAGGATAAATCACATAATGAAAATTTGACCCCATATAAATAGAGACATTATCTTTTTCATGTCTATCTAAATTGGCTCGCAAAGCAATATTACCATTAAAAATTGGTTTTAAATGATCTTTTGATATTTGAGATTTTAACTTTGAAAAAACGCCATCAGCAATTACAAGATAATCAAAGTTTTCTTTATTATTGCCACATGAAATCTCTATCTTTTTACTGTATTCAATATTTTCAATATCTGCTTTGAATTGAATTTTTTCTTTTGGAATATTTTCGGATAAAAATTTAATTAGTGTCGATCTTTTAAGAGTTGTGTAACGGTCGTGGTCATTATTAAATTGCTTTAGATCAATTTCGCAGATTTTTTTTGTGTTATTTGCCTGGAAAAAATTTACTTTTGTTGGATAATAAACATCAGACGCTGAGATATTTTTAAATCCGATATTATTCAGTAATTTAATACTATTGACTGAAAGCTGAATTCCATAGCTGTCATTATGGTTGATATATTCTTTTTTCTCAAAAATTTTATAATCTAACTCAATATTTTTATCTAATTCATTCGCAAGGTATAAACCAGATATACCAGCTCCTACAATTGCAACTTTTTTCATTCAAATTTTGATACAGTATTAAAAATTTTTTTTGTAAATGATGGAATTACTTCTGAGCTTAATTTATCTTTTTTAACTAAAATTTTATTTTTAATTTTTGGTAGTTTATTTGAATTATTTAATAAAATTTTCATTTCCATATTAGATAATTTTATATTGATTTTTTTATTTGTCGAATATTTATACTTACTTTCTTGAACTTCACTCATAGGAAAAATTGGCATATTTTTTAAAAATTTAAATTTATTATTTTTAATCAACAAATAATTATTTTGCTTTTTATAAATAGTGGCTTCAAAATATTTAGTTTTTACTTGTTTGTTAAATTTAACTAGTTCAAAATCTTTTTTTCTAAAAGAAATACAATTTTTTTTCAATGGACACTCTGTGCAAATTGGATTTTTTGGTTTACATATTAAGGCACCTATTTCCATTATTGCCTGAGAGTAATCGCTTGCTCGATCTGATAGTCCAAAAAAATTAATTTTTGTTTTTAAAAATTCTTTCGATATTTCTTTTTGCTTTTTTAAATATAAAGTTCTTTTAAGAATCCTTTCAACATTACCATCCAAAGGAATTATTTTAATATTAAAAGCAATAGACATTATTGCTTTAGATGTATAATCACCTACTCCAGGCAATTGGATTAAATTTTCATATGATTTTGGTAATCTTCCTTCAAAATCCTTTAGGATTTTTATTGCGCTTTTTTTTAGGTTTCTTGCTCTTGAATAATAACCTAGGCCTTCCCACTGCTTTAATAAGAACTGATCATCTATATTTGCAAGTGATTGAAAAGTTGGAATTTTTTCAACAAATTTTTTGAAGTAAGGAATTACAGTTTTTACTTGAGTTTGCTGTAACATAAATTCACTAACAAAAGTAAAATATTCTTTTTGTTTCTTGGAGACTTTCCTTCTCCAAGGTAAAATTCTTTTATTATTATCGTACCAATGTAGAATTTTATTTGATATGTTTTTGCTATTCATATGAGTCAAAAATATAATACTAAGCAGAGATACAACTCCATTCAAGGTTTAAGATCTTTTAAAGATACTTTACCCACAGAAGCAAAAAGAATTATAAGTAAAAAAGGTAAAATTTATAATGAAACATTGGATAACTGGAAGTATTTAGTCGGTAAAGATTTATTTAAAGTTAGTTTTCCAAAGTCATATAAAAGTTCAAATAAATTAATTGGTAGTCGATTGAATATCTTAGTTAAAAGAGGAAATGAAGTTGACCTTGAATATTCTAAAAAAGAAATAATAAAAAAAATAAATGTTTTTTTTGGCTATCATGTTTTGGATGATATTAGATTAAATACATTCGATGGAAAAATTGAAGAAAGCAGTGGAAAAACCGCTATTAATGCGACAAAAAATAAACATATTAAAAGCATAAATAATATTAAAAACGATAAAGTAAAAAATTCACTATTAGAATTAAGCAAACACTTTAAAATAAAATGAAAAAATTAATCTTTATAATGACAATTTTATTATTTAATTGTGTTAGTGCTTTTTCTGAAGTTAAACCCATAATATCAGGAAATCCAGATACAAAAGTTAAATTAATGGTTTTTGAATCGTTAACTTGTAGTCATTGTGCAAATTTCCATAAAAATATATATCCTAAACTTAAAGAAGATTTTGTAGATAAAGGTTTAATATCAATAGAATTTAAAAGTTTTCCACTAGATATAATTGCATTTAATGCAACAAAACTTGCACACTGCAGGAACGATGGTGATCCAGAAATATTACATTATTTTTACTTAAATCAAGACAAATGGATAAAAGGTAAGAACGAAGTTGAAGCAAATCAAGCAATTAAAAAATTTATTAATGCTACTGAATATAATCTTGATTTTGATAAGTGCTTAAGTGACAAACAAATCGAAGATCATATTCTAGAAGACCGAATCGAAGGAGTAAAAAAGTACGGAGTAAAGGCTACTCCTACTGTCATTATTAACGGAAAAAAGTTTGAAAATCACTCAAACTATAAAAAATTAAAAAAATACATTGAAAAACTGATATAAATCAGTGAATGGAATTTAAAAAAATCCAATTAAATGGGTTTAAGTCTTTTGCTGAAAAAACCAATTTTCTTATAGAAGAAGGACTTACAGGAATAGTTGGCCCAAATGGATGCGGTAAATCAAATATAGTTGAGTCACTAAGATGGTGTATGGGTGAAACTTCAGCAAAAAGTATGAGGGGCTCAGGCATGGAAGATGTAATTTTCTCTGGTACGTCTAATAAGCCATCCAAAAATTTAGCTGAAGTTTTAGTTGGATTAACAAATCAGAACAAAGATGGGCCTCTTCAATATAACGATTTAGAAGAAATAGAAATAAGACGTAAAATAGAAAAAGACAAAGGTTCAAAATTTTATATTAACGGTAAAGAAGTTAGAGCTAAAGATGCCCAAATGTTTTTTGCAGATTTATCAACTGGTGCTCATTCTCCATCAATTATCAGTCAAGGAAGAATAGGGGCATTAGTTACAGCTAAACCTTCCGATAGAAGGACTATTTTGGAAGAAGCTGCTGGTATAGCAGGCCTTCATGTTAGAAGACATGAGGCAGAGTTAAGACTGGGTGCTGCAGAAAATAATTTAAAAAGAGCTGACGAGTTAAGAAGACAACAAGAACGTCAACTAGCAAATTTACAAAAACAAGCTGAAGAGGCTGCAAAGTATAAATCTATTTCAGAAGAAATAAAAAAAGTTGAGGCAGGCCTATATTATTTAAGACTTTTAGAAATTGATAATGAAATAAAAGTTGAAAATGAAATAAATAACGAGGCTGATGATCAAGTAAAATCTTTCAATGATAAATTAGAGGAAATAAGTATGAAAATCATTGAAAAGAATAAAAATGTTAATCCCATACGAGAAAAAAACCAAGAAAATCTATCTAAAATTCAAAGGTTAAATTTAGAACTCAAAAGCCTAGACGAAGAAAAAGAAAGAGTTAATGATGAAATACAATCAATTAAGAAGTCATCCGGAGTTATTGATGAAGATATATTAAGGGAAAAAAGTATAATTATTGATGCTAATTCAAATGAAAAAAGATTAAGAGAAGAAAAAGAAAACTTAATAACATTAGATTCGAAATATTATGAAACTGAGAAACTTTCAGGATTAGATCTCAATAATGCAAAAGTTAAGTTAAAAGAAGAACAGGATAAATTAGAGAGAATTCTTGATAATTTGAATATTGATACGATAAAAAAAAATTCTGAAACGATAGACCTTGCAAGTGATCAATTGGATAAAGCGAAGGAAATGCTGTCTCAAAATAATATTAATGGCGCAACTAATTTAATAGATGAGTGTAAAATTAATCTTTCATTTTTAAAAATGAAGATAAAAGAAATTGAGGATGAGGAGCTATCTTTAACTGTTGCAAAGAAGAATGAAGATATCAAAAATTTGCAAGAGGAATATGCAGAAGCATTTAGTAAAAATCAAAATATTAAAAAGGAGTCAATTAAAAGAATTGAAAGAATAAAAATAATAGATCAAGAAATTGAAAGTTGGAAAAATTTGTTGGTAAATTCTGAAAAAATGATAAATGAGCTAAACAACAGAAAAGATGCTCAAAAACAAAAATTAAATAGCTTAGAAGAACAACCACAATCGCAAGCTGAAAGAAAAGGACAAATATCAGAAAGTTTAAGAATTTCTGAAGAAGAGAAAAAAGATAATGAAATATTAATTGAAAAATTGGACGAGGAAATTAATCAATTAAGAATTAGACTTAATTCGACTAAAGAAGAGTCAATCGAGATAAGGGAGAGAAAAGCAAGTTCTAGTGCAACTATTGATGGACTAAATAAAAGAAGAAACGATTTACTTGAAAGAGTATTAACTGAATTAAATTTAAAAGAGAATGAGATACTCAATTTTTCAAATTTGAAAGATACACCAGAATACCCTGATACTGTAACGCAAGAAGAATTATTGGATGAAAAAAAAAGAGAGAGGGAAAAATTAGGCTCAGTTAATTTAAGAGCAGACGAAGAAACCACAAAATACGAAGATGAAATTAAGAAAATGGAAAAAGACAGACAAGATTTAGTTACGGCAATTATAAAATTAAAAGAGAGTATTACTGAATTAAATCAAAAAGGTAGAGAAAGACTTTTAGATGCTTTTGAAAAAGTAAATAGAAAATTTAATGAAGTTTATACAAAATTATTTAATGGAGGAAGCGCAAAGCTAGAGTTAGTAGACTCCGATGATCCATTAGATGCGGGGTTAGAAATGTTAGTAAGTCCACCGGGAAAAAGACTTCAATCTATAACTTTACTATCTGGTGGAGAGCAAGCTTTGACGGCCTTATCTCTAATTTTTGCAGTCTTCTTAACTAATCCAGCTCCGATATGTGTTTTAGATGAAGTTGATGCACCTCTAGATGATGCGAATGTAACAAGATTTTGTAGTCTTTTGACAGAATTAACAAAAATTACATCAACAAGATTTATAATTGTGACCCACCATGCTTTAACCATGTCTAAAATGGACAGATTATACGGCGTAACAATGCCCGAAAAAGGTATTAGTCAACTTGTTGCTGTAGACCTTCAAAAAGCAGAGAGTATGGTTGCTTAATAATGGACGAAGATCAGTTTAAAACTCGCCTAAAAATTGCAAAAAACAAAGTAGACAAAGACAAAAGTTCTGAAGAAAAAAATAAAGGCTCAAATATGGGATCAGCCTTCAAAATGAGCACAGAACTGGTTTCTGCTGTAGTTGTTGGGACAATTATTGGGTTTATTTTAGACAATTGGTTTGGTACTAAACCATGGTTAATTTTAATATTTTTTTTTATCGGGGTAGTAGCAGGAATTTTAAACGTTATTAGATCGGCAAAAAAAATGCAAAAATAGTATATAGATGGCAGCAAATCCAATGTACCAATTCAATGTTTACCGAATTGGCCCTGAAATTAAAATAAATAATATAGATATTTCATTTACAAACGCGAGCTTGTTCATGGTTATAAGCTCATTGGCAATATTAATTATTTTTAATTTAGGCACCAAAAGGTCTATCATACCAAACAAAATTCAATTACTTTCTGAACTTAGTTATTCATTTATTTCAAAAATGATCAGTGATACGGCTGGTTCAAAAGCGAAACCTTACTTTTCTTTTATATTTTCATTATTCATGTTTGTTTTATTTTGCAACATGTTTGGAATGATACCCTATTCTTTTACTGTCACTAGCCATATAATTGTGACTTTCGTATTAGCGGCATTTATTTTTATAGGAGTTACGATAATTGGGTTTATTAAACATGGACTTGGGTATTTAAAACTATTTGTTCCAAGCGGAGTTCCAATGGTTTTATTACCTTTAATTGTTGTTATAGAAGTAATATCATATTTAAGTAGACCAATTAGTTTATCGGTAAGATTATTTGCCAACATGATGGCTGGCCACACGATGATGAAAGTTTTTGGAGGATTTGTTGTTAGCTTAGGTATAGTTGGAGGTTGGTTGCCGTTAGGTTTTTCAGTTGCACTTACAGGTTTGGAGATATTAGTTGCTTTTCTTCAAGCATATGTGTTTGCAATTTTAACATGCATCTATTTAAATGATGCATTAAATTTACACCATTAATTAACATAAGGAGGATATAATGGAATTAGAAGCAGCAAAGATGATAGGAGCAGGACTAGCCGCTATTGCACTTGCAGGTGCAGGAGTTGGTATTGGGATAATTTTTGGAAATTATCTCTCAGGCGCAATGAGAAATCCGTCTGCAGCTCAAAAACAGTTTCCAAATCTATTATTAGGATTTGCATTAGCTGAAGCGACTGGTTTATTTGGATTGGTTGTTGCATTAATTATTCTTTTCGCGTTTTAATAAATGTTGAAGAAGATAATTTTTCAATCTTTAGCTTTAAGTTTTATTTTTACTTTTAGTGCTCAAAGTGCCGAGAGTGGAGGTATGCCTCAGCTTAATCCTGAGTTTTGGATTTCTCAAATTTTTTGGTTAGTACTTACATTTGGATTGTTGTTTATTATTTTATCAAAGTTTATACTACCAAAGATTAGTAATAATCTCGAAACCAGAAAATCTCAAATATTAGAAAATATTGAAACTGCTGATAAGCAAAGAGAAGAAACTGAAAAAAAAGTTAAGGAATTTGATAAAGTTATCAATGATACAAAAGTTCAAGCAAAAAACTTTTTTAATAGTGAAAGGCAAAAAGTTTTAGATAATATAAACGATAAAAGACTGTCATTAGAAAAAGATATAGAAAAAGAAATATTAAAAGCTGAAGAAGAAATAAACCAATTAAAGACGACATCTCAAGAGAAAGTGACAAAAATAGCTATTGAGACCTCCTCTGATCTAGTCAAGCAATTAATTGGTGAGGAAATTAACAAAAGTAGTCTTTCAGCTATAGTCGAAGATCTTTCAAAAAAAGAAATGGAAAAACATAATGGCATTTGATGCAACATTTTGGGTAGCCATATCATTTATAATATTTTTTGGAGCCTTAGTTTATTTAAAAGTTCCACAAAATGTAAACAATCTATTGGGTAAAATGATCACTGACATCAAAAACGAAATTGACGAAAGTGAAAAACTACGAGCGGAGTCTAAAAAACTATTAGATGAAGCTCAAATGAAGCTAAATAGCGCAAAAATTGAAAGTGAAAAAATTATGCAAGAATCAAAAGGTGAAACTGAAAGATTTGTAATCGAAATGAACGACAAATTTTATAAATCTGCGGAATTAAAGAAAAGTCTTGCAGAAACTAAAATCTCTCAAATGAAAGATAATGCTATTAAAGAAATTAAAGATACATCAATTAATATTGCTGTAGAATCTGTTAAAAGAATTATCACTACGTCTGTTGATAAATCTAAACTTGATAACTTGTTTAATAAAAATCTTGAAGAAACAAAGAAAGAATTAAAAAAAATTAGTTCTTAAACCAAGATAGTTTATCACATTTTAAAAAAATAATGTAAATTGAGGTATATGAATTCAATTGTGATTGGATCAGGTTTTGGTGGTATTGCTGCAGCTCTTAGATTACGAGCGAAAGGGCATGATGTTACTTTAATTGAAAAACAAAAAGATCTTGGTGGAAGAGCTAGAGTATTTAAAAGTAATGGATTTACTTATGATGGTGGACCAACGGTAATTACAGCACCATATTTGATATATGAAATTTTTAAACTTTTTAATAAAGATCCCGATGATTACATAAAAATTAAAGATTTAAATACCTGGTACAGATTTGTTTTTGAAGACGGTAGTCATTTTGATTACTCAGGAGATGAAAAGAATATGGAAAAGCAAATATCATTGATAAATAATAAAGATGTTGAGGGTTATCGTAATTTACTAAAATTTACAAAAAAAATATTTGATAAGGGTTATACAGAATTATCAGATGTTCCATTCGATAAACCTTCGTTTATGTTTAAACAAGTCCCTGCTTTATTGAGTTTAAAAAGTTATAAATCTGTTTATTCTTTAGTTAGTAGTTTTATAAAAGATGAAAAACTAAGAAGACTATTTAGTATGCATCCACTATTGGTTGGTGGAAATCCTTTTACAACCACTTCTATATATGGATTAATTTTATATTTA
>CABZTP010000002.1:0-104960 GCA_902528735.1 uncultured Pelagibacteraceae bacterium | reverse complement strand
ATTTATGGATCAATATAAAATAGATCATAGTGCTGCAGTAATGGTGAGATTTTTTGGAGCAGCATTTATAGGCTCTATATTGATGGCCATATACATAATGTTTGTTAGAAATGGTGGGGTAAATGGAACTTGGGGTTTCTTTAATTTAATATTTGTTCAAAACCTAATGTATTTTGTAGTTGGTATTTATACTATATACATTAATAAACTAGGTCATAATGAAAAAACAAATAGCGAAGGTGTAGTAGCTTCTGCAGCTCTTACAATTTTGAGTGCTATTTTAATTTATGGTCTTTCAGATAAAATTTATATCGCTTAAGTTTTTTTTCTAAATGTAGAAAATATCTGCCAAAAGATAATCACAATAGTTATAATTAAGATAATTAATGTTATGGGTCTGTCCCATAAAAAATTTGGAGAGCCATCACTTATAAGAAGTGATCTTCTTAAAGTTTCCTCCATTAGGCCACCTAAAACAAATGCTAAAATTAGTGGTGGCATGGGAAAATCATAGAGCCTTAAAAAAGTTGCTACGACCGCAATACCAATCATTAAAAAAATGTCAAAATTATTAAATGACATTAGGTAAATTCCCGTCACTGAGAAAAATAAAATTAATGGGATTAAGTAATTTCTAGGCACTGCTAAAATTCTAGCGATATAAGGAATTAAAGGTAAATTTAAAATTAAAAGCACCACCATGCCAATATACATTGACATGATAACCGACCAAAAAATTTCAGGGTTAGTCTGATAAAGTCTAGGACCAGGCTGAATACCAAACCCTAGAAGAGCTCCAAGCATAACTGCAGTTGTACCACTCCCTGGAATTCCTAATGTTAATAATGGTACAAAAGAACCAGAACAAGCTGCATTATTTGCTGTCTCAGGTGCTGATAAACCATGGATGCTTCCTTTTCCAAATTTCTGTTTTTCTTCTTCATTTACATAGTTTCTCTCCATTCCATATGCCAAGAAAGATGCAATTGTTGCTCCCGCACCAGGTAAAACACCAATTAAAAAACCAAGTATTGAAGATCTTGGTATGGTCTTAGCCATTTTAATGGTTTCTTCTTTATTTACTTTAATTGAACCTAATTCTGTTAATGAGATTTGTTTTGTAGCTCTGTTTGGATCTTTCCCCCTAAATATTATTGTTAAAGCTTCACTCATTGCGAATGTTGCCATTACAATAAGTACAAAGCTTATTCCATCAGTTAAATTCATATTATTAAATGTGAACCTCGTTATATCTGATAAAGAGTCTTGACCAACAGTTGCTAGCATCAATCCTAAAACTACCATCATCATTGCTTTTAAAAACTGTCCTTTAGAAGAAAAAGCTGAAATTGCAGTTAAACCTAAAATCATCAATGCAAAATAATCAGGCGATCTAAATGCAAGGCTAACTTTTGATAAACTTGGAGCAGCGATTAACAAAAAGATTGCAGAAATAGTACCACCTGCAAAAGAACTATAAGCTGCGATTGCAAGAGCTTTACCTGCTTTTCCTTGTTGTGCCATTGGGTAACCATCAAAAGCTGTTGCCACTGTTCCTGGTATGCCTGGAGCATTTAATAAAATTGATGATGTAGAACCACCAAATACTGCACCATAGTATACTCCAGCCATCAGGATTAGACCTGTTGAAGGATCAAAGCCATAAGTTATTGGTATCATTAACGCAATTGCCGTCATAGGACCTAAGCCTGGAAGCATACCAATTATTGTGCCTGCAAAGCATCCAACCATAACCATTAAAATATTTGTAAATGATAATGCTGTGCTTAATCCAATTAATATTCCTTCAATCATCCCATAACCCCAATATATTTTAAAAATGGATCACGTAGATAAATATTTAATAGTCCATGTAATAAATACATAAATGCTGCAACAAATGGGAAAGATAAAATAAACATTAGACCCCATCTTCTTTCACCTAAAAAATAATACGAGGCAAAAAGAAATAATGATGTAGAGATAAAATATCCAATTTTTAAAATTACAGCAGCGTAGATAAGTGAAATTATAATTAAGTAAGTAATACTTTTATAGTCTAAGTGCTTATGGTTAACTATAATTATGTTTTTTTCTGGTAAGATAATTTTTAAACTAGATAAAACTATTCCAGCCCAACCCAAATAAATTGGAAAAGTTCTAGCATTAAATGGGGCATTTTCATCAAATGCAAATACTTGAATGTTATAAGCTGTATATAAATAAAATACTGATAAAACTAAAAAAAGCAGTGAGATAAATTTTGTAGGACTTATTCTCACTGCTTTACAATATTAATAATCTATAAAGATTATATTACTCCAAGTTTTTTCATTAGATCTGTCATTTCAACTGTTTGTTTTTCTAAAAATGCATCAAATTTAGATCCAGGGTTATAAATATTTACCCATGCATTTCTTTTTCTAACAGCTTCCCACTCTGGTGTTTTTTGTACATCTCCTAGCATTTTGGAGATTTTATCATAATCACCACTACTCATACTTTTTGGAGCAAAGAAACCTCTCCAGTTTACAAACTGAACGTCATAACCTTGTTCTTTTAAAGTTGGAGCTTCAGGGGCATCGCCTACTCTAGCTGGAGCTGTAATACCAATTATTCTTACCTGATCTCTAGCACCCATAACTTCACCCAAACCAGTTGAAAGTATTTGTGTTTCGCCTGATAAAAGACCTGCAAGTGCTTTTCCTCCAGCATCATAAGGAACATAAATCACATCATTTGGATTTGCTCCCGCTGCTTGGAAAGCTAATGCGCCTATTAAATGGTCCATACTTCCTCTTACAGAACCACCAGCCATTTTAATTGATTTTGGATCTTTCTGATATTGATCTACCGCATCTTTAAAATTTTTAATTGGCGAGTTTTTTGCAACGACAATTGCACCGTAGTCACCAATTACACCTGCAATAGGTTTAACATCTTTATAAGATAACGTTCCACTTCCCTTTAAATATCCCTTGTGTCTAGTAATTGATCTTAAGACTAAAGGAGTTGATTGAACCAAAACAGTATCTTTTGGTGCATTATTGATAAGGTAAGCTAAAGCTTTACCTCCTCCACCACCTGACATATTTTCAAATGATGCACTTTTCAGAAATCCAGCTTTTGTTAAAGCTTCTCCAGTGCCTCTAGCAGTTCCATCCCAACCACCACCAGCTCCACCTCCAATTAAAAAATGTAATTTTTCAACTGCAAATGAATTTGTTGATGAAAATAAAAGAAATGCGGTGATAACAACTGAAATAAAAGTTTTAATTAGTTTCATTATTTCCTCTCTTATTATATTTATGAAGTATTCATTAAACATAAATTGCAAATTTTAGTCAATGGACAAATTTAATCTATTTAAGAACATAAAAGAATATTTTTTAGCTCTCATTAGTAGCTATAAAGCTATCTTAATCGGACTTATTGGTGGATATCTTGGAACTTTAATTGGATTACCGTTGCCATGGTTGTTAGGGTCACTTGGTTTAAATTTATGTTTTGCTTTTACAAGTTATAAAATAATCTTTCCAACTAAATTATTAAATCCAATTTTTTTAATAGTTGGTATAATTCTTGGTGGTACTTTAAATGTAACACTTCTTTACAAAATTCACTTATGGATATTTTCATCTGTCGCAATGTTATTGTGTACAATTGTTAGTACAATTTTAGCTGGATACTATTTTTTTAAAGTTTGTAAATTTAGTAAATTTATTTCTGTATTAGCTGCTTTACCTGGAGCGTTTGTGCCTATTTCAGCAGCTTTGCTTGAATTTGGAAAAAGCAAAAATGATAAAGGTGTATTAATACCTCAAGCAACCAGAGTAATTTTTATAGTGAGTTTTGTACCTATCTTTTTTATCAGTAAATTAGGTTTTTCTGAAATGACTGGTTACAATTATCAAAATATCTATGATTATAAATATTTTTTAGAAATTGCATTTTTATTGATAATTTGTTTCATTTTTGCAAATATTTTAAAAAGATACAAGATACCTTCACCAACTTTAATTGGGGCTATGGCTTTGTCAGGTGCATTTTATACATTTGAATTAGTTAATGCTAGATTTCCTGATGCGCTAATAAATGTAGCATTTATTTTTCTGGGGACTGCCCTTGGTACTAGATTAAATGGATTAAAAATAAAGGAGTTATTATTTTTTATCTTTCATGGGATAATTGTCAGTTCAATATTAGTGATTGTAGCAATGATAACTGCTTATTTACTTACTTTTATTGGTTTCGAATTTGTACCAACATTTTTAAGTTTTGCTCCAGGTGGTATCCATGAAATGGTTGTTATCAGTGTTGCATATAATATTGATCCAATATTTGTTAGCTACCATCATTTTTTAAGAATTTTTATAATAGTTTTATTTTTACCTTTTTTATTATCAAAATTTAAAAAGACCAATTAGTAGCTTCTTTCATTCTTTGAAAAACTTTATCTGCTGAAAGTTTTGTTAGATCTGAAACTTGGATAGGTTTAAATTTTTCTCTTTCAATACTTACTTTCTGAGCAGTTGTATGCGATCCAAACAAAACTAATCCCTTAACATTTAAATGTGCAGCCATATGTGCTGGGCCTGTATCATTTGCAATTATAAAACAACTGTCTTTTATCAAAGATGAGAGCTGAGGAATATTTAAAGCCTTATCTTTATCTAAAATACATGTTGCATCAATTTCTTCGGCTATTTTAATTTCATTTGGACCAGGAGCAACTATTATCTGAAGTTTATCTTTAAACTCTGATTTTATTTTTCTTATCAACTCATTGTAATAAGGCCATCTTTTAATAAGTAGATTTGGTGATGAAAAAGGAAATAAAATTAAGTATTTATTTAAATTATAATCTGTTTTTATTTTTGTAATATCTTCACAACTCCAGGAGAAATCTGGATACATCACATTTTTGGTTTGTATCCCTGAGGAGTTCAATTGATGCTTAAACCGATTTAATACATTATCTTTATCAAAATCGTCTTTACTAGTTTCATTTGGAAGTGTTGTTTCAGTTGATGACCATTTATCTGAACTAGCAGTTGGAAATAAAATCCTTTTATAAAAACTTGTTCTTTTGGAATTCTGCAGATCGTAAACTTTTGTAAATTGATATTTTTTTATCTTTCTCATTAATAAATATAAGTAAAATAAATTAAATCTGGAAAGTCTTTTATCAACAATCACATCGACAATATTTGGATTTTTTTTCAACAAATTATAATAAGGTTTTGTGGACAAGATATATAATTTATCATTCTTGTGATTTTCAAATATATCTTGAATTGCACCACTTGCTTGGGCTATATCACCTAGTGATCCATGTTTTATTATAAGTATATTGGACATATTTCAAACAACATAACATAATATAAACTATTATGAATAAAATTTTAGTAGAGGTCTCGGTTGGTGAGTTATTAGACAAGATTTCTATTTTAGAAATTAAATCAGAAAAAATCAAAGATCCGAAAAAATTAAATTTCATTAATGATGAATATAAAATTTTGAAAGACCAATTACAGGCAAATATTAAATTAGAGACTGTAATTGAAAATTTATATAATTCACTAAAAGAAATAAATTTAAAATTATGGACGATAGAAGATGATAAAAGATTATGCGAAAAAAATTCAAATTTTGGCGAAAGATTTATAAAACTTTCAAGAGATGTTCATTTTTTAAATGATGAAAGAGCAAAAATAAAATTAGAGATAAATAATATAACTGGGTCGAAAATTAAAGAGATTAAAGAATATACAATTTACTAAACTTACTCCCAATCAAAACGTTGAAAAGAATCAAATATTCTAAAGATACCTTGAGACCATTGGTTGCAAACTTTTGAATATTCTGGGTCATCAACATTTAAACATTTTAATGAAGCAATTTTTATTTCATCTTTTTTTATTACTGCAAAATCTATGGGTGGACCAACTGTCAGATCACTTTTTAAAGTTGAGTCCATTGATATCAAAGCACATCTAGAGGCATCACCAATTGAAACATTTGGAGTAATTACTCTATCAAGTATAGGCTTACCATATTTAACCTCTCCTATAACTAAATAAGGTTTACTGTCAGCTGGTCTTATATAATTTCCTTGAGGATAAACTAAGTAAAGCTCAGGTACCTGATTTTTTATTTGACCTCCTACAATAAATGTTGATCCAAGCAAAACACTATCTGTATTTATACCCTGTGGTGAAGAATGTTCTATATTTAGGGATCCTATGTAAGAAGCAATCTGTTCGAAATCATTACATGTATTTAAATTCATAATTCCTGTTTCGCTTTTTAAATCTTTTTTGATAGAATTATAGACTGCTTGAGATGTTCCAAGATTTCCTGATGTTACTATAACTATTGATCTGTCACCTATATCATGAGTGAGCATTTTAGAATATATATTAACATTATCTAAACCAGCATTTGTTCTCGAATCTGATGCAAAAATCAAACCATCAACAGTTTTAATCCCTATACAATAAGTCATAAATTAAGTGACAAAACATAGTTTAATTGAACAAATAATAAAACCCATAAAATTCATATCAGATATCGAATTTAAACATTTGCTAATTATTATCATATATAAAATGTTATTCGTTTATGTCGGATTTCTGGAAAAACTATGATTCAAAATCCAGTTTTGATGGATACTTAAGTAAAGATAAAAAGCTTAGGAGTCACGCTAAAATAATATCAGGTATACTTGAGAAATATGGAAAAAAGAAACTTCAAGAAATTGAAAAAAATTGTCAAAGCACAATAAATGCTAGAGGAATAAATTTTAGAGTTTATTCAGCAAGTAATAGGGCTGAAGAAAAAAAATGGCCATTAGATATAATCCCAAGAATTATTACTAAATCTCAATGGCAATCTGTATCAAGAGGACTATCTCAAAGAATAAAAGCTTTAAACTTATTTATCGATGATGTGTATAATCAAAAAAAAATATTTAAGGATAAAGTCATACCTAAAGAATTAATATTTAATTCGCCTCAATATTTGAAAGAATGTGAAGGTTTTTCGCCTAAACATAAAGCATGGGCAAACATATCTGGCACAGATTTAATAAAAAATATAAACGGAGATTTTCTAGTTCTTGAAGATAATTTGAGAGTGCCTTCAGGGGTATCTTATATGCTGGAAAACAGAATGGTAATGCGTGATATTTTTCCAGAATTATTTACAAGATATCGGGTCTCTTCAGTTCATCAATATGCAAATAAGCTATATAACTGTATGACTGAGTGTATTCCAAAAAAAACAAACAACCCTCATATGGTTTTGTTAACACCTGGTGTTTATAATTCTGCTTATTTTGAACATGAGTTTTTGGCAGAACAAATGGGTATAGCTTTAGTTGAGGGTAAAGACCTTTTTGTTGAAAATGATAATGTTTATATGAAAACAGTTAAAGGACCGTTGAAAGTTGACTGTATTTATAGAAGGCTTGATGATAATTTTATAGATCCTAAAGTATTCTTTAAAGGCTCACTTTTAGGGGTTCCAGGTTTATTTAAATGCTGGAGAAAAGGCAATGTTGGAATAATTAATGCTCTTGGAACAGGAGTTGCTGATGATAAAGCTGTTTACTCCTATGTAGATAAAATGATTGTATATTATTTAGGAGAGCAACCTAAAATTGAACAAGTAGAAACATTTTTATGTAATATCAAATCTCATAAAGAACATGTAATTTCTAATATTTCAAAACTTGTTGTTAAACCAGCTAATGCATCTGGTGGTTATGGAATTATGATTGGTCCAAAGGCATCTAAAAAAGAAAAAGAAGAAATGATTAAGAATATTAAAAAAGATCCAAGAAATTACATCGCTCAACCATTAGAAATTTTATCTACAGTACCAACAATAACGCCTGATAATATTGAACCAAGACATTTAGATTTAAGACCCTTTGTGTTAACTGGAAAATCTACATATGTAACGACTGGTGGTCTGACAAGAGTTGCACTAAAAAAAGGCAGCACTATAGTTAACAGCTCTCAAGGTGGTGGATCAAAAGATACTCTTATAGTAGATAGTAAAAACTAAATTATTATTTTTCTATCATACAGTTCTTTGATTTGATCATCTTTGTAACCAAAAATTTGCATAACTTCTCTAGTATGCTCTCCTAGGCTTGGTGCGCCTTTTGACTTCTCTGTTTTACTTTTTGAAAACTTAATTGGCATACCAATAGCGGTACTTTTACCAGCTTTTTTATTATTTACTTCAATAACCATTTTTCTTTCTATTGTTTGAGGATCTTTAAACATATCTGTTATTGAGTTAATTGGGCCACATGGTAAACCATTATTATCAAAAATTTTTAACCATTCATCTGAAGTTTTTTTAATTAGTTCATCATTAAGGATATCAACAAGCTCTTTTAAATTTTTTTTTCTACTTAAATTAGAAGAAAATTTTTCATTTTCTTGTAGATCTTCACGACCAATAGCTTTGAGTAACATAAGCCAAGTGTTTTGATTTGAGGCACCAACCGTTATCCATTTATCACTGGTTTTAAATGCTTGATAAGGAGCTGTTAAAGGATGTGCTGACCCTAAAGGTCCAGGGGATTCACCTGTAGCACCTGCTATTGCAGACTGCCAATAAGTATGAACAATTCCTGCCTCGTAAAGAGATGTATCAACTTTTTGCCCTTCTCCTGTTTTTGTCCTGTGAACTATTGCAGCCAAAATTCCACTAGCTGCTAGTAGGCCCGCAGTTATATCGGTTATAGGTGCGCCCACTTTCATTGGTGGCTTCTCTTCACTCTCTCCCGTAATACTCATTAATCCACTCATTCCTTGGGCGACTAAATCAAATCCTCCTTTATCTGCATAAGGACCCGTTCTACCATATCCAGAAATTTCACATAAAATGATTTTAGGATTAATTTTTGAAATAACATCATAACCAACACCTAATTTTTCCAATGTTCCTTTTCTAAAATTTTCTAGAACTACATCTGAGTTCTTAACCATAGTTTTAAATATCTCTATTCCGTCTTTTTCTTTCAAGTTTAATGCAATGCCTTTTTTATTTCTATTCATCATCATAAATGCAGCTGACTCTCCATTGACATCAGGTGGAAGAAAGTTTCTAGTATCGTCTCCTCCAGGAGTTTTTTCTATTTTGATTACTTCAGCACCTAAATCAGCTAATAATAGTCCACAAGTCGGGCCAGCCATTATTTGAGCCATCTCAAGTACACGAATGCCTTTTAATGATGCAGTCATTTATTATTTATTTTTAAATTTTGGTTCTGTTTTATTTAAGAATGATTGATAGCCAATTTTGAAATCTTTAGTATCGTAACATTTATATCCTAGATTATTTATTTTTTCTGTAACTTTCCCATTTCTTAAAATATTTCTTGCAAATTGTTTATGCCACCTTGCGACTTTCGGAGCTCCTTCACATATTAGTTGAGCTGACTTATAAGCTTCTTTTTCAACATCTTTATCTTTTACTACTCTATTAACTAACCTTTTCTCTAAAGCTTCATTAGCTCCAAATACTCTTCCTTCAAAAAGTATTTCCATTGCTGTTGTATAATTGGTTACTTTTAAAAGTACCTCTAATTCTTTTGCAGCCATTGTTAAGCCTAATCTTTTAATTGGAACTCCGAACCTAGAATTTTTACCACAAATTCTTATGTCACAACATCCTGCAATTTCCAATCCACCACCAACACATATACCTTCGATCAAAGCAATAGTTGGTATTGGACAATCGAAAATTGCTCCAAGAGTACCATGTAAAAATTTACCGTAAGATTTAGCTAATTTTGATGATGATCTTTGTTTTTTGAATTCTCCAATATCATTTCCTGGTGAAAAAGATTTACCCCCCTCTCCTCTAATTATGATACATCTTAAATTCTTATTTTTAGATAGTTTTTTGAAAACCTTACCAAGTTCAATCCACATTGGCTTAGTCATTGCATTCAATTTTTCAGGTCTATTTAAAACAACTTCAACTAAATGTCTGTTTTTTTTGTTTAGTTTAATTAATTTTCTCATTTAGCTCCTATAAAAATATTCTACTAGCGTCATAGGTATTGCTGGTACATATGTTACCAGCATCAATAATACTAACAACACACATATAAATGAAATATTTGATCTTGTAACATCCCAAATATCAGCTTTTGCCACAGAGCATGCTGTGACAAGAACACTTGCAACTGGTGGTGTTTGTTGACCTATTGCTAAATTTAAAGTTACAATTATTCCAAAATGAACTGGATCGATTCCTACTGCATTAACTAACGGCATTACAATTGGAACAGTCAAAATTATTGCAGCAACTGAATGTAAAAAAAAGCCTATAATTAAAAGAAACACATTTAATATTCCTAAAACTGCATATTTATTATTTGTAAAATCAATAATTGACTCTGCAACTTTTTGAGGAATTTGTTCTATTGTTAAAAATTCTCCAAGCAATACAGATGCAGCCACTAATAACATTACAGAAGCTGTTTGAATTGCTCCTTCGCAAGCTGACTCGTACAATCTTTTAAAATCTATTTCTTTATAAATAAAACCAATTACTAAAGATGCTACAACTGCTAAACCCGCACCTTCTGTTGCGGTAACAACTCCACCAAATATTCCACCTAAAATTATAACTGGCAATAAAAATGCTAATGCAGCATCTTTTGCAGTTTTCTTTACATTGGGAATATTAAATGTTTCCTCAACAGGAAAGTTTTTACGTCTTGCAGTAATATATGCTGCTAACATTAAAAAGAAACCACCTATTACTCCTGGAACAATTCCTGCTACAAATAATTGAACTACTGAACTTTGAGCCATCACTGCATAAACAATCATTGGTATTGAAGGTGGGATAATAATTGCTAAAGATGCGGATGATGAAGTAACTGCAGCAGCAAAAGGACCTGGATATCCTTTTTTCTTCATCGCTGGTATCAAAATAGATCCTAGAGCAGCAACATCTGCAACTGCTGATCCAGAAATTTCAGCAAAAAACATAGAAGTTGCTATGTTAATCATGCTTAATCCACCTTTGATAAAACCAACAAGAGCTGAGGCAAAAGCTATTAATCTTCTAGAAATACCTGCACTATTCATTATTGATCCAGCCAGAATAAATAATGGAATGGCAATTAATGGAAATTTCATAGATCCATCAAACATAACTATTGCAGTATCAATTAAAAAACTTGTTCCAGTCTTTAGTACCATTGCAATAATTGTTGTTACTGCAAGCCCAATCGCAATAGGCACATTTATAGATAAAAGAAGTAGAAGAACTGCAAACATTGTAAGAATAATCATTAAATATCTCCTGTTTGCTCTTCCCCTGTTGTTTGAAGAACCAAATTTCTATAATCTTCAGGAATTCTTAAGGTTTCAGATAAAATAAATAGGCATGACGCGATTGGAATAACTGATTGCACAAATGGTTGTGGAACCCATTCTAAAGTTACTAAAGTTTCTCCAGTTATAAGAGTTAAAACTAAATAACCATAATAAGTTAATAATATTAAGAACCCATAAACAACCATTTTTGAAACCACAAAAAAAATTTTTCTGAGAGCTAGTGGAAAAGCTTTAAAGATACTTGGAACACTTATATGAGAGCCTTTCAAAGCTGCATATGCCGAACCATAATAAGTTATCCAAGCTAGTTGAACTGCTGCAACTTCATCGTACCAAACTAATGCACTACCTGCAAAACGAAAAGTAACACCAAGTAAAACGGTAACTGCTAATGCTACCATCATTATAAATAGTATTACTTTTAATATTTTCTCGTAATAATTTATAAATTTTTGTAATGTCATTTTTTTCAGGCCCTCCGAAGGAGGGCCTGTTACAAATTATGTTAATTTGCTAAAGATGATACTTTATCAATTAACGCACCACCAGTTGGTACTTCAGACGCGAATTGATCATATATTCCTTTACTTGCGCTAATGAAAGCACCTTTGTCAGCTTCGTTAACTTGAACTCCAGCTGATTTGATAACTCCAAGCAAAGATTTTTCAAGACTAGCTGCTTCAGCGTAAACAAATTTTTGTGTATCTTTAGCAGCTTGTTCTAAAATACTCTGTACATCTGCAGGTAGTTTACTCCAGTGGTCATTATGTACAGTTACATAAGCCGGAGTATAAACGTGACCTGTGATTGATAAATATTTTTGAACTTCTTGGAATTTAGCACTAGCAATCTGAGCATATGGATTTTCTTGTCCGTCCATTGTTCCTGTTTTCAAAGCAGTAAATACTTCTGAGAATGACATTGGAGTTGGGTTTGCACCATATGATTGGAACATTTTAACTCTCCATTTTGATTTAGGAGTTCTTAATTTAATTCCTTTTAAATCACCGGGAGTATTTATTGGTCTAGTGTTGTTTGTGATATGTCTAAACCCATTTTCCCAAACAGCAATAACTTTATATCCAGTTTTAGCTTCAAGATTACTAAACATTCCTGGTAAAACTTGGCTTTCAACTTTATTCATGTGCGTTCTATCTTTAATAATGAAAGGCATATCAAATACACCAAACTCATCATGAATTGATGCCATTACTGATGACGGTAACCACATATTTACAGTACCTAATTTTAGTTTTTGCATTCCTTGTTTATCTTTTCCAAGTTGCGAAGAACCAAATACAGTTACTTTTCCTTTGCTGCCCAATCTCTCATTTGCAAGTTTAGCAAAATGATCAACTGATGCAGAAAATAGAGATCCAGGTTTACCTACATGTCCAAATTTTACTTCAGTTGAATTTGCTGAGAAACTTAAAAATAAAGATGATAATAAGACAACAATTATTTTAAAATATTTGTTCATATTTTCCCTCTTTAGTTATTTTTTCAAAGAACTTACAGAAAATATGGATACAGATCTAGGTATTAAATTGGCGTAGTCAAAAAATATTATCTATCCTTGAATTCTAAATTACCTCTAGAGTCAACACATTTTTTAACATGATTATAATATATTGGATTATCAATCAGTCTTGACATATCTATTCCCTTGTTCTCGTAACGTCTTTTTATTGTCATTCTAGGGATAATCACTAGGTTCATATTATCAATGAAATCTTCCGTCCACTCTTTCTCTATTTTGTCCTTAACTAATCTTTTCAAAAATAGCCTTAAGTCAGAGCAACTAAGATGTTTTATTTTTTCATTAATTAATACCATTTATAAGAATATATATCCTTGGTGTTATCTTGCAAGTTTAATGAAGATATCTCCCATACCAGATTGAAGCTGGTCTAGTGGTGTGTTGTTTCTGAGAGTACAGTATCTTCCGGTAACTTGATGTCTATCTATTGCATTGACATTATATTGAGTACAAGTTTTGGCTTTGTGTAATAGACCGATAACTAATTGTCCATCTACTACTGAAACTTGTTTCGTATCTAAGTCATTGCCATTACAAAAATATTTTTTATTTACTCTTTCAGGAAAATCTGACTTTCCACAAGGGTTATCAATTGTGAAAACATAAAATTCTTTTTCTATACCTTTAAATTTATGTTTCATCTTTGTAGTTTTCGAATATTTCATTAGATCACAAGAACATGGAATACAGCATCTATAATACTCACCACATATTTTTTTTTTTGTATTGTCCTCATTTAAATAGACATATTCGGGTACTGCATTTGGGCTTATTAAGGAGCCTGATACGGCACAGTATAATTTATTATATTCTACAAAATCCTCATAAGAAATATCTTTATCTATTATATATTTGAAAAATTTAGGACCTGCTGCATTTCTATTTCTGTCAGGAAAAATTTTATTCCAATCGTTAACAATATCTTGGTAATAATTTTTTTCTTGAGAGTTTGCTAAATTTGCTGGAATTGAAAAGAAAATTATAAATAAAATAAGACTAAATATATTTTTAAGTCTCTGCATTAATTAATAATTTAAAATCCCATATTTGACCAATCACTTCGGTCTTGAGTTTTACTATTGAATTTTTTTATTTCTTCCTCAGATGGTTCTCTAAAAAGATACATTACAATTCCTGAAACAAACAATGCTAATAATGATAAAGAACAAATAGTCATTATATTGATATATAAAAGCTCAATAATTTTTCAACACTATATAATGAGTAGTATTGTCCTATAATTTTTGTCTAAATTCGTAAGTTTTATTTAAATCATCAATATCAAATAATTCTATTGATCCATCAGTCCATTTTATTTCAACTTTAAAGTCTTTTTCACCTTGTCTTATTCCATAATGAGCTACTGGCTCCATCTGACAGAGATAACCTGAGCCTGCATCTATTGTTTTTGAGTGAATTCTTTTATTAGATTTTATTGTGACTGTTGCACCTCTTGCAGGTGCTCCAAATTGATTAAGTGGTTTAATACGCAAATAATTATAATTTTTAATATCTGCTTTATATAAAGTTAATGGTTGATATCCTGACTCGCCGTGAGAAACTAATAGTTCTAAAATTCCATCGCCATCAACATCTGCAACAGCTGCTCCGGTTCCAAGACCAACGGTCTCTAGACCATTTTCCATTTTAATTTCTTTAAATACCCCGCCCTCTAAAACTTTGAAAAGTTTATTTGGTTCTCCAATATTATTCATAAAAATTTCATCGTATCCGTCATTATCAAAATCAGCTGAAATAACTGTTCTTATTTTAGTAGGATCGTTATATGGAGAGGTTGATATATCTTTAAATTTATCTCCATCTAAAACATATGCTCTGTGCATTCCATCCCAGTTTGAAGATAAAATATCTAATCTTCCTCTATACAAAAGATCACTCAGAGCTGTTCCTCTCCCATTTTCAAATCTATCTTGAACCGCATATTCTTCAGCAACATCTTGGAAAGAACCCTTCGAATTATAATATAAAAAGTTATCTCCTCTCTCATTTGCTGCAAAAATATCAGATCTATCTGAAAGAATGTGTCCAGACACAATAGCCCTACCTCCAGTAATTTTATCGATTGATAATAATTTAGCTTGGTCTTTAATTTTATCTCTAATTAATTCATAAAATCGTGTTGGGCCTCCATAATTTGCAACATAAATACCATATGCACCATCACCATTTCTATCTACACAAACAACAGATCTTCCAGCTGTTAAATTTAATTCATTTCGATTAATTTCTTTTTCGAATAAATCCTCAAATTTATTATTATTTAAATCTATTAATCGGTCAGAATAAATTTTTGATCCACTATATGTATCAGTGTTTAAAAAATATATTTCTTCATAACTATCTTGATCGATATCACATGCAGCAACACCAATTGTTCTTCTTTCTTCATCTGTAAATATTTTTTCATTTACAATATTTATTAGTTTCCCATCTTTATAAGAAAGAGCTAGATTTTTAAAACCAAAGCCAGTTACTACAAAATCATATTTATTGTCATTGTTAACATCGGTAACCGAAACTCCATAGCTTAATCGAAATTCATTTTCTGCTATTTTATCAGTTATATTTAAGAAAAAATCTTTAGCATTTGCATGGTTATCTATTGATAAAATACTAAGAAAAACAAAGATAATTTTTTTCATAATCAAGTTCTTTATTAGAATTTAAAAATTATAATATGAGATAAATTAGCTTACTCAAGTAACCCTAAAATTGAATAAATAACTAAGCCAATAAATGCAGCAAAGAAAATTAAAAAAGAAATTTGACTAAAAATATTATTCTTTGATCTAATTTCTCCTTTTTTGTACTTTCTAATCTGAATTATACCAAATCTTATTACTATTAAACCAAGGATTAGTAGTAATACTTTAAATAAAAATTCAATCATTTGATTTTTCTAATCAACATAAATAACACATTGGTCTACATTAGAGGTTGATGGTGTGGTTTGTGATGGACAAGTGTCATCCCAGCAAGTTCTAATATGAATTTCTTTTTTACTATATTTTCCTATTCCTATATCACCAGCAACATCATTATTATGAAATAATGTTATTGCGGAGTTTGCGGGCGAATATGCATTCTTTGCAAAATCAACAAGATCTGCAGCCGCAGCTCTTGCAACTCTATCTGAATTATTACCTATTAAATCTGAGCACTTTAAATTACCATTAAAAATATCTGATTCACCAAAATCACATAATCTCATTTCATTGGTAATATATTTGCAAACTGCTTTATGATTAACTTTTGATGTATTTTTTTTAGCACCACTAGTATATCCACTATATGCGACAACACCTACTGCAGCTAAAATACCTATGATTGCTACAACAACTAAAAGTTCAATTAAGGTGAAACCTTTATTTTTCATTTTTTATTCGCTTTGTAATTTTCCATCCATTTTTTAAAAATAATTATAGCATCATTCATATCTTTTGTTTTGTTTGGATGATTTTTAGCTCTACCTAGCATAGTTGCAATAACATTTACTTGATATCTCATTGGTCTTTTTTTTATAGCCGAAACAGTAAACAATGCTTTTTCCTTATCTTTGAAACCTAAGCCTTTTAAAGTTGTCTCTGGTTTATAATCTGAAAATAAAGAAAGATTTAAAGGCTTGAACTTTTTATCTTCAATTAGTTTATTCATTGGCATTTTATCAACTATATCAAAGATTTTTTTTGTATATATTTTACCTAACTCATCTTTTTTTGTACCGTCAAAACCAATTAAAATAACTTTAAATTTTTTTAATTTATCTAATTTAGTAACTAATTTTATGTATCTTTTATGAAAACCTTTGATGTCTTTTTGATATAATTCTTTTGATCTTTTATATTCTGGATGACTATAATTAGGCGTATTAAGGACTAACAATCTACATTTCCATAGATATTTTTTAAAACTCATTAAAAATATTAGTTGTAAATTTTGTCTCTTACAAGCTTACTTAATAAACTATATCCAAGTTCATTCATATGTAGTGGATCTTCATCATAAAACTTATCATAACCTGCATTTATCATCGGTGTTGTAATATCTACATAATCCCACATTTTTAAATTTGTTAAGTGTTTTTTTATCTTTGAATTAGCATCTAAAATTATTGTCATAAGATCTCTTCTAAAGGGACTAGGTTTAATTGAAATAAAAAAACATTTTGCTTTCGGTAATTTTTCTTCAACTTGGTTAGAAAATAATGAAAATTCCTTTAATAGTTCATCACTATCCATTCCATATCCAATATCATTATCTCCTGCATAAAAGAAAAGGTTAGATGGGTTTAAAGGAGCAACCAATCTATCAAAATATCTTCTACAAGACACTAAAGTTGAACCCCCAAAACCTAAATTATAAAGATTATTTATTGATAAATCATTTTTTGCATTATCCCACATTTTAAAAGTTGAACTACCATAGAGAGCAACAATGTTGTTTGTCTTTGTCTGATGAAAAAAATTTTGTTCTAATTCTCTAACGTCTAATTCAAACTCTTCTTCAACTGGACTGACTAAATTTACATTAGTTTTCAAATTTTTTATTTTATCTATGTTGTCTTGAACGTTTTTAGCTAAATCAATAGCCTCCTCTACATAAGATCTAAATTTAGTCCGGTAATTTTCTAAGAAGCTTTTCATTTCATCTTGATTTTCTGGATCTTTGACATGATCACTTATAGTTATTGGCTCCTTAATAACTGCAGAATATATTGTTTTAGAAACTGGATAATCAAAATTAGCAAGGGCAATTGGAATAAGTTTTGGTTTAGGATTAAGTTTAAATGCAAGATTAAAGGCACCAGCCTTAAATGGTCCTGGTGAAGTTATTGTTTTATTATCCTCTGTTTCAGAAGTCCCTTCAGGAGCAATTACTATAGGTTGTTTTTGATTAAATACTTTCTGAGCTTCATCAAAAAGTTTTTGTTTTCTCTCTTGCTTTTCCTTTTCACTTTCTTCCAATATATCGGACTCTGGGGTGTGAACAAAAATATAATCTAAATTTTCATAATAATTATACCTCCAAAATTCGGTGTTTCTACTTGTTCTAACGATACGTTGACCTCCATCATTATATTTTGGGTATAAAATTTTAGAACTTATGAAATGACTATCTATTGAAAATGCATGTCCATTAGCAAGTTGATTATCATCTATCGCCGTTAAGTGATTGTAAAAAAAAATATTTGTTGGTTCGTCTGGTAAATTTTCCCAACCTTTTATTACATATTTAACATTATCAAAAGCTTTAGTGAAATTAGAATTGGTTAACTCTCTTAATTTTGTTTTATCAGAATTGTTAGAAGAATTCGATACTCTGTTATAAATTATATTTAATTGATTATGAAAACGAGACTCTCTTTCTAAATTATTTAAGGTATCTTTTATAAGACTGGATAACGATTTTTCTATCTCATTTCCTTTAATAATTAATTCATAAACAACATCAAAGGCCATTGCATAAGTATGAGGGCTCTTCAATAAATGTGGTATAGTATATAACTTAGAACTAACAGGTATTCTTGCTGTATTATCTTTTAATAATAAATTAACAAATTCTAATTCATTTTTTGCAGAGTACTTGGTTAAACCTGTAGCGCTTTGCTGGTAACGACCTAATTGCCATAATTGTCTCCTGAAAATTTTTATAGCCATTTGAGGATCTGAAATTGTTAAATTTTCAAGTGCCTCGTTAGAAATATGCAGAACTTTTGTATCTCTAGTAGACTTAATCGTGTAAGGATTAAAGAAATCTCCTTTTCCAGGTGATAAAGTTAAAGCAATTCCAGCTCTAGTTAAAGTTCTGAAATTTCTACTTATTTTTCCATTAATAAAGTTATGGAATAAGCCATCAACTTTACCATTTAATAATATCTTTAAACCTTTGGAAACATCTCCCTCCTTAACTATATATTGATTTGATGAATACATCTTAATATTACCTAATTTAATAAATTTTTCTAAGTCACCATCAGTAAGAGTTGAAAAAAAAGTAGCAGATTTAATTCTTTGTATATTTGTTATACTTTTTTCTGATGGGGTGCCTGGAGAAATTTGTATTGCATCATCTTGGTATAAAGTATTTAGATTTCTTGACGATATAAGTAGTTGAAAAGAAAAAAATGTAATTGCTGAAAATAATGTTGAAATAAGTTTGCTATTTTTTTGTTGTAAATCTCTCAAATCACCTAATTTAATTGAAATATATTCTGTTCCACCTTCAATAAAAATTTCACCCATAAATCTATTTGGTTGATTGAGCCCAGATATACCAAGAGGTGTTGCGGGTTTTGTTATTTTTGCAAAGGTTATAGATTTCGTTTCAAAATACTTGGTAAATGTTGCTTTACCCTCAACTAAAAAATAAATATTTTCTGAAATTTGATGCTGTTTTGCTAAAACTTCATCTGTTTCAGCTACTAAATGGTCTGATATTGTATCTATTAAACCAAAAGATTCTTTTATATTTCCTAAATCAAAGCCATTTTGCTGAAATAATTCAGATAATTTCATAAGTTAAATGAATAGATATACTTAATTTGGATTTATTGATTAAAAATAAATGCATACCTGGGTTGAAAAGTTATCAATAGTTTACTTTATACTTTTTAGTACTTATTTCATGTGAAGCTTAAATCAAAAAAAATCAAAAAAGAAATTAAATCCAAAACGCTTGCAAAAAAGCCAAAGGTTAGGGTCCCAAATTATTTCTATTTTTACAATGAAAGCGGAAAATTGGTTGGGATACCTTACGGTAATTAAGTTTTACCTTCTTTGAGATAAACTAGCGTGTTTATTTAAAACTTCTGATGAAATAATTTTGGCTTCTGTTGTTTTCTTAACACTCCAGATTTTTTCCTTAGCTATTTTTGTCGATATTTTATTATCAACTATTGGTGATGGGTAATCTTTACCAATTTCTAAATTTATTCCTTTTTGTTCAATGAATGTTAATTTCCACGGTTCATGAACTAATTTTCCTGGAACATTTTTTAATTCTGGAACCCATTTTTTAATAAAATCTCCAGTGGGATCTTGATCAATTGATTGTTTAATTGGATTATAAATTCTTATAGAATTTATCCCTGTTGTTCCGGATTGCATTTGAAACTGTGAATAATGAATACCTGGCTCATAATCTGTAAATAATTTTGCCAAATGCTTTGATGTTTTTTTCCAATCAAGCCATAATTGATAAGAAGCAAATGAGACTAACATTGCTCTCATCCTAAAATTAATCCATCCATTAGTTCTAAGATATCTCATACATGCATCAACAAATGGGTAACCAGTAGTTCCATTTTTCCATGCTAAATGATAATCTTCATTAAAATTATTTTCTCTTATTCCATTATAAGCACTATTCATATTTCTAAATTCAATTTCTGGTTCATCATATAACTTTTGAATAAAATGACAGTGCCAGGCTAATCGACTTTTAAAAGCAATTAAGGATTTCTTTTTTGAAAAAGATAAATTGGATTTTAACTTATTATTAGTTTTTTTAAAAATTTCTTTAATAGATATATTTCCAAATGCAATATGAGGGCTTAATCTAGAACAAGAGGTTTCTCCTGTTATCGGCGAAGACATTTCTTTTTGGTAATTTTCTGATCTGTCATTAAGGAAAGAATCTAAAAGTTGAAGTGCGTTTTGTCTTCCGCCAATTTGAATTATTCCATTTTCTAAATTATTTGTTTTTACTTTCGATAAATCCTCTACATAATTATCTGAAATAAACTCGCAATTTAAATTTGAATTAACGCTTTCACTATCTATAAATTTATTCCAATTATATGACCATTTATTTCTAATTCTATGATTTAGTTGAACACCAAATTGATTTGATATTTTCCAATTAATATTTTTTTCTTTAAATAAAAAACTAACTTCCTTATCTAAGTTAGTTATATACATGTTCTTGAATATTATATTTGAATAAACCTCATTTATTTTAAATTTATCAGTTAAATGACTCAAAATTTCTAATGTATCTCCATAATATATATTGAGACTTGCATTATATTTTTCACCCAGTGTTTTTGATAAATCCTCTAATGATGATTTTAAAAAATCTAAATGGAATGAGCTTGAAGTAGGTAATTTGTGATATTCTTTATCAAATATGTAAATTGGTAAAATCTTTCCTGATTTTGCTGCTTCGTTAATTGCATCATTATTAGATACACGTAAATCGTTCCTGAACCATACGATTTTGTTCATTTTAAATAATTAAAGACTGATTTTGAAAGTTCTTGAAGTTTTATCGTCTGAGACTTTAAAGATTTTAAATTTTGAAGTTTTTTCAAGCTTTTGTCCTTTGTTTGTAACAAAAGATTTCATTTTCTTAACTTCTCCCTCAGGCATTTTTCTTGTGTACTTCAATGTATGTTTTTTTGAACCTATAACAAATATCGTTTTCATTAGTTTTAATTACAAATATATTTATTGTCTGTCCCTGTGACATAAGTTTCATTCAATACGTTGGGATTATTTTGATTACTTTTGATATCGGGAATTTACCAAAGAGATAGGTTGTATTCAAATAATATATTTATAAAAAATACAAATAAATTTGTTGAATACAACCTTTGTAGAACTTATTTTTAAAGTTAAGGAGGTGCAAATGATTAAAATAACGCCACCTGACACTTAGCTGGTGAGATATAAAATATTAAAAAAGGCATAAAAATAAGTCTATTTATAGATTTATATATATGTCATATAGAGAGAGCTCTTTTGGCATTGACCAGTTGAGCTCTCTAATTTTTAGTAATTTTTTGACATAAATTCTTTTATTCTTTTAGCACCTTCAATTATATCTTTTGTGCTTCTTGCATATGAAAATCGGATGGTTGAATTTCCTCTTTTTTGATCAAAATCAATTCCCGGAGTAATTGCAACATTTGCTTCATCTAATACTTTTTTACAAAATGCCAAGCTGTCATTTGAGTATTCAGATATATCAACATAAATGTAAAATGCTCCATCAGGTGGTGAAAACTTTTTTAATCCTGCCTTAGGTAATTCTTCTAAAAGTATCTCTCTATTTTTTTTATATACTTCAACATTTGATTGTAATTCCTCATTTGCGTCTAATGAAGCAAGAGCTGTAACTTGACTTGCATGAGGAGGGCAAACAAACAAATTTTGCGAAAGTCTCTCTACTTGCCTTACATGATCTTCTGGTACAACCATCCACCCTATTCTCCAACCAGTCATAGAAAAGTACTTTGAAAATGAATTAATTACATAACAATTATCTGTAATTTCTAAAGCTGAAGTTGGATTATTTTCATATTGAATTCCATGATAAATTTCATCACTAATAAAACTTACATTATTCTCATTTGCAGTCTTAATTAAATTCTCTAAAGATTGTTTGTCTAACATAGAACCAGTTGGATTTGCAGGTGATGCAACAAGAATTCCATTCAAATTATTATTTACAATATCTTCAGGAACTGGTTGAAATCTATTTTGAAGTTTGGTTTGAATATCAACAGTTTCCAAACTTAGTGATTTGAGTATTTGTCTATAACTAGGATAACTTGGAGATCCAATTCCAACTCTATCTCCACTATCGAACAATGCAGAAAACGATAAAATAAAGGCTCCAGAAGAACCTGTTGTAACTACTATTCTATTTGGATTTAAATCTAAATTGTACCAATCTCCATATAATTTTGAAATTTTTGTTCTTAGAGCGGGTAGACCAAGTGATACTGTGTAGCCCAAATTGCTTTTATTTATCTCATTTGTAATATAATCTTTTGCAATCTTAGGGGCAGGTGTTCCTGGCTGACCTACCTCCATATGAATTATATCTTTTCCCTTTTCCTCAGCAATTCTTGCTGACTCCATCACATCCATTACTATAAATGGATCAACATCTGATCTTTTAGATTTTTTCATCATTTTATTTGATCTTCACAAAATTTTTTAACTTCGTCAGCAGACAGCCTTTCACTTTCAGGTTTATTCGAATCTAATTCAGCTTTACCAATTATACATGCTTTAATAGTTTTGCTTTTATTAAAACCTGAGTAATACTGAGTTGATATATATAAAGCTATCACTCCAAGTATTATAATTATTGAAACTTTTAAATTATTACTCATGGGTAAATTTAATTTTTATTTATATTAATTAATAGTAGACTTTAATTATGCAATTTTATCAACCTAAAGAACTTCCAAAAATTATGGTCGCTCCAAATGGAGTAAGACCGATGAAGAAGGATCATCCAAAAGTTCCTATAACTATTGATGAAATTGTTAATACAGCAAAATTTTCATACGAGGCTGGAGCTGAGGCAATTCATTTTCACATCAGAGATACAAATAGCCAACATATATTAGATGCTAAAGACTGCAGTGAGGCATTAATAAAACTTAATAAGATAGTTCCAAACATGCACTTACAAGTTACCACTGAAGCAGTTGGCAGATATTCACCAAGTCAAATGCGTAAATACGCTTATGATGTTAAGCCACCTGGAATATCGATTGCAATTAGAGAATTAATTCCAAGCAGAATTCCAACTGATGAAGATATAAAACTTTATAAATATTTATCAGATAAAAAAATTAATGTGCAGCATATTTGCCATGAGCCGGAAGATATTGATTTACTTTCAAATGTATTAAATAAATCTGAAATTGAAAAAAACAACTCATGGTGCTTGTTTGTAATTGGTCACTATACTGGGAAAATAAGTGATCCAAATAAAATACCTTTATTTTTAGAAAAATTAGAAAAAAACAAATTTAAAGCAGATTGGGCTATATGTGCTTTTGAAAAAGAAGAATTTGTCTGCTTAAAAGAAGCAATAAAACTTGGTGGAAAAATAAGAATTGGATTTGAAAATTCATTATATCTTCCCTCAGGTGAGGTTGCTAAAGATAATGAAACAAAAATAAAAATTATCAAAGAAGAATTAAATCTAAATTGAATAGTTTTTTATTTTTGAAATTTTTTCAGATTTTATTGCTCCAATTATAAATCTATCTGGTCTAACTATAAGTCCTTCAGATTTTATTTTGTTAAGATATTCGCTTAAACCATATACATTATTTGATAAAACATGATTAATTTTATTGGAAATTTTTTTCTTTAGTTTTGGCGAAATTATTACAATAGGTTTAGAAGAAAATTTTTCATCTAAATTTTTTCCATTTTTTAATTTAAATTGAGGAAATATTTTACCTCGCAGTTTGTCATTAACTTTTCCTAAACCTTTTCCTAATTTTGGTTTGATAGATTTCATAGATTTTACTCCTTGTTTATTCGAAGAAATATTTTTTGTAATTTTTGTTGAGCTAACTGCATTTATATATGAACCCATTCTCATAGTTGTACTCACATACTCTTTTACATTTGAGTATCTCTCACTCTGGTATGTGTTTAATAATTTATCTGAATGATTATTCTTTAAACAAAGTGATAATTTCCATGACAAGTTTGATACATCTCTTATTCCTGCACACATTCCTTGACCCATAAAAGGTGGCATCAAGTGCGCAGCATCACCAGCAATAAAGATTCTATCTTTTCTCCATCTTTTGCTAATTGCGGATTTGAATGTGTATATGGTTTTTCTTTCAAGAATAGCATCCTTTTTGTTGAGCCATGGTTTAAGGAAGTTCCATATGTACTTTTCAGACATAATAGTTTCTTCTTTTTCATTGTTATTGATTACAAACTCCCACCTTCTTCTTCTACCTACATTTCTGCAATAAGTTGCTGGTCTTACTTTATTGGAAAATTGGATTGTTCGATCTGGAAGATTATTTTTCTTTTTTTTCAAAATTAGATCAACTACTGCCCATTTTTGAGTAAATCCTAAATTAATCATATTTGTTTTTATTTGATTTCGGACCGTAGAATTAGCACCATCGCAACCAATTAAATATTTAGCTTTAATGTTTAAAATTCTATTTTGTTTTATGTCTTGATAGATTATTTGAACATTATTTTTAGTATTTGTAGCTTTTAAGAGTTTAGTATTTTGTTGGATATAAACTGTTTTAAAAGATTTAAGTCTATTTCGTAATTGTCTTTCTAAATCAGGTTGATGAAATCTATAACTTGGATACCATCCATTTTCAGTGACTTCTTTTGGTCTAGGCCAATCTAAAATTACATCACCCTTTTTATTTACAAACTTAGTTCCTTTATTAATTAGAGTATATTTTAGAAATTTATCTGTAATTCCAATTGTTTGAAATACTCTCATAACCTCGTCATCAAAATGGACTGCTCTTGGAAGAGGGTAAAAGCTATTTTCTTTTTCTAAAATTAAAATTGAATAACCTTGAATTGCTAATAAGTTTGCTAAAGTTCCACCTGTTGGACCTAATCCAACAATTACTGCATCATATTCTTTCATTAATTTTAAATTTATTTTTTTTTAGCTATATTTGAATATAGCCAAGGGCAATCAATTAATAAAGGAGCTTGTTTACCTTCTGCAGCAGTTTGCATTCTTTTATCTCTAAATTTTTTTCTTTCCTCTTCTGGTAAATACAATCTTTCATGTCCCCAAAAACTTGGGCCTTCAAATGTTTCAATGGCTTCCCACGTTTTAGGTTCAATTATTCTTCCGCCCCACCCATTTTCTACAAAAAATCCTGATGGTGTTATTGAATAAAATGAGGTCATGTAATCATTAGTATGCCTTCCCATTGTATAAGCAATTTTATCATCTTTTAAATTCATTAAATCATATCCTTGTCCAACATCATCTAAAGAATTGTACTCGACCATAAAATGGTGAAATCCTTGTTGACCCGATCCAAATAATGCAAAACTATGATGTCTACCATTGACGTGAAAGAAACATAATGAAATTGGTGTATTGCTATAATCACTAATTTTAAAATCTAAAAGGTCCTTATAGAAAGGAACAAGTTTATTAAAATCTTTAGCATGTAGAACAACATGGCCCATTCCTAATGCACCAGTTTTAAATCCAGAAATTGGTCTAGATGGTTTGAAAGGATCGTTATCTTTCATTGGGTCAAATATCAATTCTATCTGATTACCTTGAGGGTCTTTAAAATAAATTAAATCTTTAACAAATCTTTTATCTGCAAATGAGGATTGTCCATAAGTTACTGAGATATTATTATTCTCTAGACGATCAGCATACATTTTTAAATCTTCTTTATTCTCAACTTCCCAGCCCATGAATGCTAAGCTATCTCCAGTATCTCCGGTTACAACTAATCTTTGCTTTTGATCATCCATTCTGAAAGACAGAGAATCTTTTGCTCTATCTACTTGTTGCATTCCTAAGCATTTTCTTGAATAGTCTGACCAATCCTCAATTCGATCAGAATTAACACCGATGTAACTTAAAGCATGTATTGCCATTAAATTATTATACAAGATTAAATTTGAGCCTGCATTATTAAATACAGGCTCAAAAATGTTTTAAATTAACCGTCTATTTTGGATATTATTTGTCTTGCTCTTTTTAGGACTGCGTCACCATCAAGGCCTTTGCCTTTCATTTCAGCAAGCCAGTTTGCTTCGATAGGTGCTAATATTTTCTTATATTCAGCTATAACATCATCAGAAGCTACTATGATTTCATGTCCAGGTTTATTCTCTACCTCAACTCTCATTTTAGCATTTTGACTATCTATCAATCCAGATGCCCAATCACCAAACCACTGACCGCTAAATTTATCTACACACCCCTTGCCTTTGTCTGATAATCCATCGTATTTACCCTGGTTCATTATCAAACCAAATGTTGCATTAGTTATGTTAACTTCAGTGTGATATTTAGTTACATCAAATAATCTAAAAGATCCAATTGCAGTATAAGGAAATGGTGTTCCATCAATTACACCTTTGTTAAGTGCTTCTGATGTTCCAGGAGCTGGTACTCTTACACCAGTTGCTCCAAGAGTTTTTAAAATTGTTCCAGCAATTTTACTTGGTACTCTCATTTTCTTACCTTTGAAGTCAGCAGGTCTTACAACTTTGTCTGTCTTCATATGTATTTGGTATCCAGGATTAGAATGTAAACCAATTAGTTTAATCCCAGCCATCTCTTTATCTAAATAACCTTCTTCATATAGAGTATTTAGAGCTCTAGATCCTGCTTTTGAAGTTTTTGTTAAAAAAGGTAGTTCAATTACAGAACTAAGTGGAAACTGTCCTCCAATATATCCAAGTACCGTCCATGAAATGTCTGCTACACCTTTTGTAACAATATCATATTGTTGTGGTGGTTTTCCTAACACACCTCCTGCAAACATTTTAACATTAACCGCACCAGCTGAACATTCGTTTACTTTGTCAGCCCATGCAGCAAGAATTTTGCTTGCGATAAATGCTTTTGGTGGTTCAAATGTTGCAAGTTTAAGTTCAGTTGCTGAAGCAGCATTTACTATACCTAAACTTAAAACACCAAAAACAAATCCAATTATTTTGTTTTTCATATTTCTCCCTCTAAAATTTATATTAAAATTTTAACTCTAATTTGAGATTATTTCATCCTTAATAGTGTTAGATAAAACACCAATATCAGTGATTTCGACTTCAACATTATCTCCAGGTTTCATAAAAACAGGCGGATTTCTTTTAAAGCCTACTCCACCAGGAGTTCCTGTTACTAGAACATCGCCCGCTCTCCACGCCATAGCTTTGGATACATAAGAAATTAAAATTGGTATATCAAAAATTAATTGACTTAGTCTGGCATTTTGCATTACGTCACCATTAAGCCTAGTCTCTATTGTTAATCTTTTGTAATCTGGAATATCTTCTGCTAAGACCATATGAGGGCCAAAACTTCCTGTCTTTTCAAAATTTTTTCCCATACCAAATTGTCTAGTATGTCTTTGCCACTCTCTAACGGTGCTTTCGTTGTAGCAAGAAAAACCAACAATATTCTTTAACGCATCCTCTGTTTTTATATGTTTGCCACCCTCATCCATAATGACAGCCATTTCGCCCTCAAAATCTAAACTTTCGGAAACAATTGGTCTTTGTATTGGTTGCAAATGTGAAGTCTGGCTTTCTGGAAACCTATGAAATATTACTGGGTTTTCCTCTATTGTACGATTAGTCTCTTTTACGTGTTCACTATAATTTAAACCAACACAAATAATTTTACCAGGATTAGGTATTACTGGAGAGTAATGAATTTCATTTGGACTTATATTTCCAGGATTATTTTTCGCATATTCTTTTGCATCATTAATCTTTTTTATCTTTATTAATTCTTTTAAACTTTTAGCATCTGAAATTTTTCCAGTTAAGTCGGTAATTAAATTATTTTCAATTATTCCAAATTTTTCGGTATTGTTATGATTGAAAGAAATAAACTTCATATTTTTATAACTTTATACGTTAAACTCTGATAAATTAGAAGAAAGTTTATCGAATGAAATTTAAAATTAATAACATATTTGATCTCTCAGCTATAATTTCGGGATTAATATTATTATCTTTAGCTGTGTTAACTTTTTGCGATGTATTTGGAAGAAGATTTCTTAATTCTCCAGTTACTGGAACAATAGAATTGGTTGAATTCGGTATGGCACTTGTGGCATTTTTAGCAATGCCAAGAGCATTTTTTTTAAATGCAAATGTTTCAGCAGATTTTATTAAAAATATTCCAAACAATACATTTCAGGTTTTTATAAATATTTTTAGATTTATTTTAATGATAATTGTTATGTCTTTGATGGCTTACGCTACTACAAAAGAAGCTATGGCTTTTTTTAAAAATGAAAGAGTTACTATTGATTTAGAAATATATTTCTATCCATTTTACTATGCTGCATCTATTGGCATGTGGCTGAGTGTTATCGCAATCGTTTTTTGGTTAATTAATACTTTGAAAGGCAAAAATTTATGAGTTTTGATCCAATTATAAGTGGCTCATTATCTTTCTTAGTAGTGTTAATTCTTATGGCTCTAAATGTGCCAATAGGAATTTCAATGCTTTTGGTTGGATTTACTGGATTTGCCTTAATTACAGGTTTTGAACAAGCTCTTTTTGTTTTAGGAACCGCTCCGTTTGAAGCTGTATCAAAATATACATTGTCTGTTTTGCCTCTTTTTGTTTTAATGGGTAATCTTGCTAATAGGGCAAACCTTTCTAGAAATTTATATGATGCAGCTTATGCTGTAGTTGGTCATTATAAAGGTGGATTAGCAATGTCTACTGTTGGAGCATGTGCTGGTTTTGGAATGATTTGTGGATCTTCAATTGCTACAGCAGCTACCATGTCTCAAATGGCTGGACCTGAAATGAAAAGACATGGATATAGTGATGCTTTGATAAGCGGTTCTGTTGCATCAGGTGGAACATTAGGAATAATTATTCCTCCAAGTGTAATATTAATCATTTATGCATATTTAACAGAACAATCTATACAACAGCTATTTTTTGCTGCCCTTATACCAGGGCTTATTGCTGTTGTTTTGTATATGATAGCAATTAGAGTTTATTTATTAATTTATCCAGATCAAGGTGGTCATGGAAAAAAAATGACTACAAAAGATAGGATTTCTGCATTAACAAAAGTTTTTCCAATTTTTTTAATTTTTGCAATTATTATGGGAGGTCTTTATCTTGGATTTTTCACAGCAACAGAAAGTGCTGCTGTTGGTGTTATTTTAGTAATTTTATTTATTTTCTTGAGAGGAGAATTAACTATTGAATTACTAAAAAATTCAATTTGGGATACTATTAAAACAGTTGGGGCTCTTTATTTAATTGTTGTTGGAGCCAGTGTCTTTAATTTTTTGATAACTGTTACCCAATTACCTTTCACGGTTGTAGATTTCATAAACGATCTTCAACTAACACCATTAGGTATTATTTTAGTTATATGCGCAATTTATTTAGTTTTAGGAACCGTTATGGATTCTCTTGCGATGCTATTTTTAACAATACCTGTTTTTTATCCTGTTATTGCTGATGCAGGTATTGATCCAGTTTGGTTTGGAATTTTTGCTGTAATAGTTGTTGAATTTGGTTTGATATCCCCACCTGTTGGAATGAATTTGTTCGTGATCAAGGGTGTTATGAACAAAACTCCATTGCAAACAATATGGTTTGGAACACTGCCTTTTTTAATTACCGATGTTGTTAGATTGGGATTATTAATCGCTTTTCCAGCTTTATGCTTATATTTACCAAGTTTGATGTATCCATAGTTACCAAACACCAATCATTATACCACCATCTTCAGAATAATCTCTCTCTTTTAAAACAAATTCATCATCAGCGGCAGTTCTATTTTTTCGATCTGTTAATCTTTCTAGTAAAATATCTTTCATTTGATTTAATATATTTTGATGATCTTTAGATTGACCAAGATCATTAAATTCATCTTTATCTTTTTCTAAATTAAATAGTTGAGGTGGAAAACCTTTATAATAAATATATTTCCATTTATCGTTTCTAATCATATAGGCTCTTGCATCTGACGCGCCTATATTTAAAATTTTTCTGGCTTCATTAAATGAATAGTCTATCTCACTGAATACACTTTCTCTCCATTTACTAATTTTTTCATCCCTTAATATTGGAATTAAAGAAGAACCTTCAAGTCTGTGTTTGCTTGCTTTACTTTCTACAGCTTCTAAAAATGTTGGAAGTAAATCAATTGCCTCTATAAATTTTTTCTCTTTCTTTCCTCTTGTTTTATTTGCTTCTTCACTTGGATCGTAAATAATCATTGGAACTTTAACTATTTGTTCATGAAATAATTCTTTTTCACCAAGCCAATGATCGCCATGATAATCTCCATGATCTGATGTAAAAACAATCATAGTATCTTGCATATTTCCATTTTCTTCCAAAAATTTGAAAAGTCTTCCTAGATTGTCATCAATTTGTTTGATTAAACCCATATAACCAGCAAGAACTGTCTCTCTTACGTTTTCTTGTGAGAATGTTTTTGAAATACTGTTCTCCATAAAAGCTTTATAGACAGGATGATTAATATTTTTTTCTGAGTCTGATCTTTGAACAGGATAAAATTGATTTTGTGAATACATATTATGATATGGCGCGGGTGCAATATAAGGCCAATGTGGTTTTATATACGATAGATGTAAAAACCATTGTTCTTTAGTTTCTTTTATAAAATCGATAGCTCTATTAGTCATAAATGCAGTTTCTGAATGTTTTTCTGGTAACCTAGATGGCTTATTTGAATTTCTTAATCTCCATCCACTTAGAACTTCTCCATTTTCTCCTTCAACTGAATTAGCCCAGCTATCCCAAGGATTATCTCCTTTATATCCTAATTTATTTAACCATTCGTTATAGGATAGTTTTTTTTCAGATCTTTTCATAATGTTGTTTGGATGAAGACCATCATCTCTCTCATAAGGATCAAACCCAGGCTCCATTACAACAGAACCAATCTCTGTTGTTTTTGAAATTCCTAATCTATTCATGCTATTAATATCAGGTCTCATATGTGTTTTGCCGACAACACAAGTTTTTATTCCTGACTGTCTCAAATAATCACCAATAGTTAATTCACCAATTGGAAGTGGTACTTGGTTCCAGGTTGAACCATGACTAAAAACTGTTCTTCCTGTGTAATAAGATGCTCTCGATGGGCCACATACAGGTGCCTGAACATAAGCCGACTCAAACATTACACCTTTTTTTGCTAAGTTATCTAAGTGAGGAGTTTTTAAATGGGGATGGCCATAACATGAAAGATAATCCCACCTGAGTTGGTCGGCCATTATAAAAAGAATATTTTTAACTTTCATTTATTTCCTGACAGTAATTATTTTTATAATGAAATTTTATTAATCTCAACTAACAAGAGACTTTTGAGGTCTCATATCATTTTTACTGATACCAGCTACTTTAACTGGTTTTTTCATAGCATCTCTTCTAAATGGCTCACCCAATTCTTGGTTTAGAACAACTTCAATAAATGTTGTAATTCCTTTTTTCTGATCTAAACATGATTGTTTAATTGCTTTAGTTGTTTCTTCCATTGTATTTGCGATAACACCTTTTAATCCACATGCATTTGCAACTTTAGCATAACTTAATTCTGGGTCTAATTCAGTTCCTACAAAATTATCATCAAACCATAAAATTGAATTTCTTTTTTCAGCTCCCCATTGATAATTTCTGAATATAACCATTGTTATTGAAGGCCATTCTTCTCTTGCACAGGAACTCATTTCATTCATGCTAATTCCAAAAGCACCATCTCCAGCAAAACCTATTACAGGTGTATCAGGACAACCTATTTTCGCTCCAAGTATTGAAGGAAAACCGTAACCGCATGGTCCAAATAAACCAGGTGCTAAATATTTTCTTGGTTTTTCAAATGTTGGGTAAGCATTTCCAATTGCACAATTGTTACCAATATCACTAGAAATTATAACGTCTTCAGGTAAACCAGCTTGAATAGCTCTCCATGCTTGTCTTGGAGACATTCTATCCTTATCCCTTTCTCTCGCCTCTTTATTCCATACTGTTCCTGGATCATCATCCTCATGATCTAAACTAGTAAGAGTTTGCAGCCATGCTGATTTTGTTTGATGGATAAGGTTTTTTCTATCTTCTCTTCCATTATCTCCAGCATTTGAGGAGAGTTTTTGTAAAATTTGTTGTGCTACCATTTTAGCATCACCACAAATTCCAACAGTAACTTTTTTTGTTAAACCAATTCTATCTGCATTCATATCCACTTGGATGATAGTTGCATCTTTTGGCCAATAATCAATTCCATAACCTGGTAGTGTTGAAAAAGGATTTAGTCTTGTTCCTAAAGCTAAAACTACATCTGCTTTTGATATTAATTCCATTGCAGCTTTAGATCCGTTATATCCAAGTGGACCAACAGCTAAAGGATGACTTCCTGGGAAGCTATCATTATGCTGATATCCGTTACAGACAGGAGCATCCAATTTTTCTGCAAGTTTTTTACAGTCTTCAATTGCATCTCCAATAACTACTCCAGCACCAGATAAAATAACTGGAAATTCAGCTTCTGATAAAAGTTTAGCAGCACTATCTACTGCATCTTTTCCTCCACCTTGTCGCTCAAATCTTACAATTGGAGGTAAGTCTATATCTATAACTTGTGTCCAAAAATCTCTAGGTACATTTATTTGTGCTGGCGCTGACCCTCTAAATGCTTTTTCTATTACTCTGTTTAAAACTTCTGCCATTCTTGACGGGTCTCTAACTTCTTCTTGATAACAAACCATGTCTTTAAATAAATTCATTTGTTCAACCTCTTGAAAACCACCTTGACCCATAGTTTTATTAGCAGCTTGAGGGGTAACTAATAATAATGGTGTGTGATTCCAGTATGCAGTTTTAATTGGAGTAACCAATCCTGTTATGCCCGGTCCGTTTTGCGCAATGACCATTGACATTTTGCCAGTAGCTCTAGTGTAACCATCTGCAATTAATCCACCATTAGTTTCGTGGGCAACATCCCAAAAAGTAATTCCTGCTTCAGGAAAAAGATCTGAAATTGGCATGAATGCAGAACCAATGATACCAAATGAATGTTCAATACCATGCATTTGTAAAACTTTTACAAAAGCTTCCTCGGTTGTCATTTTAGCCATATCAAATCTCTATTAATTCTATTTTTTAATTGTTAAAGTGTTTAATTCATATATAAATTGTCTCAAATTTCAAACAAAGAAATCGTCACAATGGCTGACACAGATATTATAATCCACGATGAAAAAGACAATGTAGGCGTTGTAGTTATTGAAAAAATTACACCAAAGCAAGACTGTGATTGTTGGATTATGGAAAATGATAAATCTATAAAAATTCAATCAATGGATGAAATACCTTTGGGTCATAAAATTGCTATGACCGATCTTAATGAAGGGGATACAATTTTAAAATATGGTCATGATATTGGTAAAGTAGTTAAATCAATAAAAAAAGGTGAACATGTTCATGTTCATAATGTTAAAACAAAGAAATGGTAATATGGAAATTCCAAAAACATTTTTAGGTTACAAAAGAGAAGACGGAAGAACTGGAACAAGAAATCATGTAATAATTCTACCAGTCGATGATATTTCAAATGCATGTGCTGAAGCAGTCGCTAATAATATAAAAGGAACAATTGCACTTCCACATTCTTATGGAAGATTACAATTTGGTGCAGACTTAGAACTTCATTTTAGAACTATGATTGGTACAGGAAGAAATCCAAATGTTGCAGCTGTCATTGTTATAGGAATTGAACCAAAATGGACAAAGAGAATTGTTGATGCAATAGCCACCACGGGCAAACCTGTTGAGGGATTTAGCATAGAAGGAGTAGGGGATATAGACACAATAGCAAAAGTCTCAAAAAAAGCTCAAGAATTTTCAATTTGGGCATCAGAAAAACAAAGAGAGGAGCGTCCAATTAGCGACCTATGGATATCAGTAAAATGTGGAGAGTCTGATACTACATCTGGTTTAGCATCAAATCCAACTGTTGGAAATTTAATGGACAAATTAGAACCTTTAGGTGTTCATTTATGTTTTGGTGAAACATCAGAGTTAACAGGAGCAGAAACTGTATGTGAAAAAAGAGGAAAAACACCCGAAGCTCAAGAAAAATTCAGAAAAACCTGGAATTCATATAATGACTTCATTTTAAAAGAAGCTACAGATGATCTTTCTGAAAGCCAACCAACTGCTGGGAATATTGCAGGAGGACTTACAACTATTGAAGAAAAAGCATTTGGAAACTTTCAAAAGATTGGAGGATGTCAATTTATTGATGTTCTTGAACCTGCAGAGGAGCCAACCAAAGGACCTGGCCTATATTTTATGGATACATCTTCAGCGGCTGCTGAGTGCGTTACTCTACAAGCAGCTGGTGGATTTAATTTACACTTATTTCCAACTGGACAAGGAAATATAATTGGAAATCCAATTGAGCCAGTTGTGAAACTAACAGCCAACCCTCTTACAGCAAAAAGTATGAGTGAACATATTGATGTAGATGTCTCAAAAATTTTATCGAGAGAAATGAATTTGGATGAAGCTGGAGACGAGTTAATAAAGGCAACTATTAGAGTGGCAAATGGTAGACTAACATGTGCTGAAGCATTAGGTCATAAAGAATTTGTGATGACTAAATTATATAGAAGTGCTTAAGCTTTTAGTTTAGCTTCGCGTGCAATATTCCATTTTGAAATAAAATTTCTTAAAATAGCAGCACCAATCCCCAATACTACTGCTAGAACTACTGATGTAAGTCCGTAGAAAACTGGAAGATCTTTAGAATAATCTAAAATAAATTGTGCAATATTTCCTAGACTTGAATTACCATTAACGACAGTTTCAACAACAATATCATCTTTTATAAAAGTATCATAAGCAATAGCAATTCCAACAAGCAAAAGAAGTATTGCTAAAATTGTTTTAAATTCAGAACTGTCAACTTTTTCTCCAATTTTTTGTCCAAACTGAACACCAATAATTGAACCTAATATAAGAACAAAAACTAAAATTAAATCAATGGTTCCATAGTTAAAAGCATGTAAAACAGTTACAATTGCACTAACAAATATTGTGACGAATAATGAAGTTCCTGGAATAAGTTTTGTTGGCATACCAATGATATAAATCATTGCCGGAACAAGAATAAATGCTCCTCCAACACCCATTATTGCCGCAATAAATCCAACAATTAAACCAATTATAATAGGTGTAAAAGCACTTTCATAAAGTTTAGATTTTTTGAAACGCATCCTGAATGGCAAACCATGTATCCAATAATGAGTATGTAATTTTTTTCTTACTACAATTTTTTTTCTTGCTTTATCAATTTCTGAAACGCCTTGAATTAGCATTAAAGTTCCAAGAATAGCTAATATATACATGTATGCCAAAGAGATTACGATATTTATTTTTCCAATATTTTGGAAGTAAGTAAAAGTTAAAATACCTAATAACGTTCCTATAGTTCCGCCAACAACAATCATTAAACCCATTTTATAATCAAGAGTACCTTTTAAATAATGAGTTGTGGATCCTGATACTGAAGTTCCTAAAATATTACTTGCTTCATTTGGAACGGCATATGCAGGAGGAATTCCTAAAAATATTAAAAACGGTGTCATTAAAAATCCACCACCAACTCCAAATAGTCCAGATAATATTCCAACTACTAGACTTAATCCAAAAATGTAAAGTATATTAATTTCGACTTGTGCTATAGGAAGAAAATATTCCATATAATCTAATTATTCCTCTCATAAACTAAAGTCAATAATTATAAGATTATATTAAATAAAACTTTGGAATGTTCCTAGAATGATAATTGCCCAAGTCAAAAATATAAAAAGATATAAAAAAGATTTGATAATTTTTGAAATTTGATTTGATAGATATAAAGGGACTTTTTTTAAGTTTTGATTAAAAACTTGGAACATAATTGCGAAATAGCACAAGTTTTATAAAATGAAAAGGTTAATTTAGTAATTTTAAAAAATAGTTGCTCCGAACACTTTGATCTCATCACCCTCTTCTCCTAAAACTAACCTACCCAAAAAGTCACCGGGTATCTCTGTACTGTTTTGTTTATAGACGACTGTTACGTAAAGTCCTCTCCGCAGACACCCAATAGCTTTACATCCTTCTTTAAGGCTTGAAATAAGTTTGTTACTTGCCCATTGTTTGCCAAGCTCTACCTCATTAGCTCCATAAAGCATTTGTGATGATAAATCTTTAGTGAAACCCCCGTAGTCTTTCATATTAGAACATCTAACCATATTTTCCCAAATAGGATCAGCAATTTTAATGATTTCTTCGTCCGATTTGTCGACAATACTCATTTAAAATGGTTAGGAAGCTTGCTTCTTCTCTTTATCATCAACTATATGATAAACAGGCTTTTTCTCCATTTCAAATTTTCCAGTTTCAGGATCTCTTCTAGAAACAGTTAAACAGTGCCAGTTTTCATCATCAAGTTTCATATGATCACCTCTGTAATAATAGCCTGGCCAACGCGTTTCTTCTCTAAATAACGTATGATGAGCAACACATTCTGAAGTTACAGCTCTATGCTTAAGTTCCCATGCTCTCATCAATTGGTGATAATCTTCAGCTCCAACATGATCTAAGTCTTCTTGAAGTAATTGTAATTGTTCTAGACCTTTTTTAAGTAGATTATCATTAGTCATATAATTATTGGTCAATCCACCACAATATTCGTCCATGATTTTTTGGAGTCTTTGTAATCCTTGTATAGGTAAAATATAGCTTGGAGAAACAGTTCCACCTGTAATCTCATTTCTCCCGACTGTATAATTCTCAATCGGCTTAAAAATTTCCTCTTTTAATTTCTCTAATTGTTCATCAGAAATCTCAATATCATCAGCTTTTTTATCTTGAATATATTTAACTGCTGCTTTGGAGGCTAATCTGCCTTCTGTAAATGAGCCAGATGAAAATTTATGTGCACTTCCGCCTACCGCATCTCCTGCTCCAAATAATCCATCAATAGTCATCATTCTATTATAACCCCAGAAATATTCATCAGGGGCGATATCCTCAGGTCCACTTACCCAAGCTCCAGAGCATGTAGCATGAGATCCCATTACATATGGCTCAGAAGTTGTTAATTCAGGATTTGTATATTTTGGATCAATATTTTGAGATGCCCAAACAACTGCTTGTCCAACAGTCATTCCTAAGAAATTTTCCCATCCAACTGTTTCTAAATGCGGATCTTGGAATGCTTCTTTTGTAACCATATGGATTGGACCACCACCTGCAGCTGTTTCTTGAATAAAAGCATGGTTTCTTAAACATGTTGGAGTTGGATGATGATCTATATATTCACCAACAAGTTTTTTCGTAGCATCATACCACTTCTTCTCATAATTTTCGCCATTAGCATTTTGAGTGTAGGTTTTTAAATGTAAGAAGTATGCTCCAACTGGACCATATCCATCTTTAAATCTACAAAGCACAATTCTATTTTCCATTTGAGTCATTTTGGCTCCTGCTTGAATAGGTAAAGCATAAGCAGAACCATTGCTCCATGGTGCATACCAAGTTCTTCCCATACCCTCACCTACTGCTCTTGGTTTAAAGATATGTGAAGCTCCACCAGCAGAAACAACTACTGTTCTTGATTTGAATACATGAAAATTTCCAGTTCTAACATTAAATCCTACAGCACCAGCAATTCGATTTGGGTTTTTCTCATCTTTTAAAAGATGTGTTATCATTATTCTGTTATAAATTTTATCAGCAGATTTTTTTGCAGCTTCGGCTACAATTGGTTTGTAACTTTCACCGTGGATCATTATCTGCCATTTACCTTCTCTTTGATATCTTCCAGTTTCTTTATTTTTCATCATTGGAAGACCCCATTCGTCAAACATATGAACAGTTGAGTCTACGTGACGAGCCATATCATAACCTAAATCTTCTCTAACTAATCCCATTAAATCATTTCTAGCGTACCTTACATGATCCTCTGGCATGTTCTCGCCCCACTGCATTCCCATATAACAGTTAATAGCATAAAGTCCTTGTGCAACAGCACCACTTCTATCTATATTTGCTTTTTCAACACAGATTATTTTTAGGTCTCTTCCCCAGTGCCTTGCTTCAAACGTGGCACCTGTTCCAGCCATTCCACCACCAACAACTAATACATCGCATTCCTCAATAATTGTCTTATGCTTAGCCATTAATAGTAAACGCCTTGCTTAAATGAATTTTTATCTAACGTAGGTAATTCTTTTTCTGTATTTAAACCATGGGGCTCATTATATAAAATTTGTGAATTAATTTCGCCTTGATTAGGAGTGTCAGCTTCGGCTAATTTTGGAATATATTTTCCCCAAGGTTTTGTTGTTATTGGTGATACAAAATTTTTCTCTGTTCCATTTCTAAATTTAATTCTCCAAGAAATAGTTCCTTTTTCTTCTTCTCTTCTAACTCTAACACTATGACCCATTGGAGCAAAGTCAGCATAGCCTCTTACATCAATTGCATGATTAGGACATGCTTTAACGCATGAATAGCATTCCCAACAAAAATTTGGTTCTATATTTTTTGCTCTTCTAATAGTTTCGTCTATGTGCATGATATCTGATGGACATATATCTACGCAATGACCACAACCATCACATCTCGTCATGTATACAAAAGTTGACATATCTAGTTATTACCTTTCTTTAATATTTTATCAATCATATTAATAGTGCTTTGGTGCCTCACGCTTAATCCCAAGTCCAAATTGCTCTTTAGCATCGGCTGGAGGTGGTAAATTATCTCTTGAACCATCTGCTTCAGCTAAATTTTTTTGAATAGCAGCGCCTGGTTTATAAAACATATGAGCAAATTTAGACCAGTATACACCACCAAATAAAACTATATTTGCAACCGCAAATAAAATTAAAAACAGAATACTTAAACCGGTTAATCCAGAATATTGAAAGTATGACCAAGCTAGACCAAATGTAGAAGATAATACCAAAGCTAATACAAATAAATCTGCTTTAATGATTCTAAAAACTGAGTGTGCTTCTGCAGATACATCCACTCTCAAAAAAAACCAAAACCAATAAGCACCTAAACAGGTTAATATAGCGCCTGCGTGCCATATGATTGGCCATATAGACGGTGTTACTGCTGTAGGTGAAGAATATCCAAATATCATAACTCCCGATCCTATCCAAAATAATATCGTTCCATACATTCCTAAGACATGAGCAAATCTTCTTTTGCCTAAACCTAATTCAGATGTTGTACCAATATCGTGTACTACTGTTTTAGAAATTATCGCAGTCTTCTCTCCAAGACTTAATTCTCTACTTGCTGCCTTTTTTGCTTTCTTTGCATTATTAAAAAAATATTTTACATTTTTTTTATGAATTATATCCATAAGTGTGCCTACAATAATTAATGCCAACATTAATAAAACAAATCCCTGCAAAGCAATTGAAGGGACTGTTGAAGAAAGAACAGCAAATGGATTTGTTGTGAACATATTATTATCTCCGCTAAATATAATATAAAATTAATCTCATAATCTATAAAAAATATTAGTTCAACTGTCTAATAATCTCATCTTAAGAAAAAAATGTTAATAAAGTTTACTTTTTCCTTACATAATGCTGTTTTGTAGAAATTACAGCTCTCACACCACCTTGAGGATTTTTGACATCATTTTTTCGTCTAGGAATCAGATGGATGTGGCAATGATTTATAGATTGTCCAGCAACCTTACCTGAGTTGGTGCCAATATTAAAACCTTTGACAGATAAATCATTCATCTCAATTTTTTTTTTTAATTTTTTTATTAAATTATTACACGCTAAGATTTCTTTTGAAGTTAAATCGAAATAATTCTTAACACACCTTTTAGGAATAATAAGCGAATGAAATTTCGAAACAGGATATGTGTCAGAAGTTGCATAAGCAAGTTGATTTTCGTACAGATAATCTTTTTTTTTTGAAAAACAGAATATACATGGGTTATTAGGATTTTTCATAAATAACTACTCAATTTTTTTTGTTTTAGTATTTGAGTTTTATATTTACTTATAAACATTTCATAAGATTTATATTTTTTTCTATTCCATTTTTTTTTCTGAATAGATGAAACAGTAGATACTCCTTTTCCAGACCCTATTAACAGTATCTCATCAAACTCGTTTAGATTATTTATAGTAATATTAGTTTTTTTTATTTTAAAATGTTTTTCAAAAAACTTAAGATTAACTCCTCGATAAAATTTTCTTAATGGAGAATAATATTCATTATCTTTAGTAAAAATAATATTTGAGGTTCCGGTTTCAAGAATTTTTCCATTTGAACAAAGCGCAATATCTGATTTTGTATTATCCATTTTGGATAAATTTTTTAAAATAAATTTATATTTAAGGTTTTTGTGCTCAGGATTTATTCTATTATAATCAACTAGCTTTATTTGGAGATTTTTTTTAATTTTCAATTTATTTCTCAAAGAAATAGAAATTAAATTTTTTGTAACTGCAATTCTCAATAAATGATTGTATTTTTTTTGTTTATCTAAATTAGATTTTATTATTTTAAATATATTTTTTTTTAAATTTTGATCGTAAATTTTGTAAGTCTTTGTTGACTTAATAAGATTTGTTATGTGTTCTTTAAAAAATAAAATTTTTTGAGGTTTTCCGTAGATCCACATGGTTGTAAAAACCCCATGGGCATTCCATAGATCTTTAAATTCTTTTTCTTTAAGATCTTTTCGACTGTAAGATTTTTTTAATAAGTATTTTACCATTTGTTGTTAAAAAAGATTCTGGATGAAATTGAAAACCATATACATCATCTTTTTCGTTTTCAAAAGCCATAGCTATATTAGTTTTAGCGCATCTAATAGTAATTTCAAAATTTTCTTTAATAAATGGCTCTTGAAGCTTAAGTGAATGATACCTCCCTACTTTAAATTTTGAGTTCTTTCTAAAAATTGATTTGTTTGAAATAACTTTTACCTCAGACTGATAACCATGAAATATTCTCTTTTGTTGAATTATTTTTGCTTTTTCGCAATGTAATATTTGTTGGTATCCTAAACAAATGCCTATGATCTTTTTTTTTCCTTTAAATTTATAATAAATTTTTGAAGTATTAGGATAGTCATTGGGTGAACCTGGTCCGGGTGATAATACAATTGTATTAGCTTTATTTAATAAATTGTTATTTATTTCAAAATAATTTGAACAATAAACTTTATCAAACTGGGAGAACTGATGAACTACATTCCATGTAAATGAGTCCTGGTGATCTATTATATAAATCATTTATATAGTTCTAATAAAGATTTTGCTTTTATAAAATTTTCATTAAATTCTTTTTTTGCTGCACTATCTAAAACAACTCCAGAAGCTGCGGATATTTCTGATGTATTTTTATAATTTAATATAGATCTTATTATTATATTAAACCTCATATCTTTATTAAATTTTATATAGCCAAAACTGCCAGTAAATATATTTCTGTTCTCTTTTTCATGTTGATTTAATAATTCCAATGTTCTTATTTTAGGACAACCTATAACAGATCCACCGGGCATCATGGATTTAATAATATTTTTTATCGTCATGTCCTTTATTAGGCTTCCAGATATTGATGTTACATAATGAAATAAATGTCTATATTCCTCAACGTACTTTTCTTTATCGATTTTTACAGTCCCTGGAACACAAACTTTAGACAAATCATTTCTTTCCATATCAACAATCATATTGTGTTCTTTGGTCTCTTTTGAGTTATTTCTGAAGAACTTTAATGCACTAGACATATTTGTTTTTTTACTTTTTCTTAATGTGCCAGCTATTGGCTTGGTAATAATTTTGTTGCCTTTTTTTAACAATAAAGTTTCAGGTGAGCAGCTTACAATTGAATAATTTTTATCTCTTATCATAAATGATTCTGGTGATGCATTTGACTTCATTAATCTCCAGAAAAAATTTATTGGATTAATTGATGATTTATTACGATATTTTGTACAAATTTTTATTTGATAAGTTTCTCCTTGTTTTATTTTTTTAGAAAAAATATCGAATATTTTTTTGTATTTTTGATATTTAATATTTAATTTAAAAGGTGATAAAATTTTAGTTGGTTTAAAATATTTGTTAAATTCTTGTTTTTTTTTGTTAGAAAAAATTGAGATATTGTCTCGAATTTGTATAATAGTTTCAGGTTTATAAAAAACTCCTTTATAAAAACCATTTTTTGATTGTTTATTAATTTTTATGCCAAGTAAGTGATTTAATATTTCATATCCAAAAAAACCCACATATTGATCAGTTTGTTTTTTATACGTTGTTTTTTCAAAGGAATTTAAAAATTTATGTATATTTTGTTTTGTTAAATTTATTCTTTTTGAAAAGTCTGTATAAATATCGTAGCCTTGATCAACTTTATAAATTATCATTGCTTTATCTGACTGATATAGCTTTTCTAAATAGTGATTAAATTTTAGTTTATGCGATTTGAGGTCTTTCAATTGGCTTCTCTTTTATAGGTAGGTGTATCACACCAGCAAAAATAGATAATGCGATAGATATGTACCAAGCGTAATCAAAATTGCCATTAAGCTCATAGAAAACACCACTTAAATAGGCCCCAAGAAATGATCCAATTTGATGACTCACAAATACAATTCCATAAAGTAGTCCAATATATTTTGTGCCGAAAACTTTACCTATAATTCCATTAGTTGGCGGAACAGTTGACAACCAAAGCATACCAAATGTTACACCAAAAATTATTGAATTAAATACACTAGGAGGCAAAAATATAAAATAAATTATAGAAACACCTCTTAATAAGTAAATTATACTTAAAAGAATTTTTTGACTATGTTTTGTTGCGAGATAACCACTGATAAGAGTTCCAACCATATTAAATAATCCTATTAAAGCGAGGACCATAGCCGCACACCAATCTGGTAATCCTTTATCAATCATATAAGTTGGGATATGTGTTGCAACCAAAGCTATATGCCATCCACATACAAAGAAACCTAAGGTTAAATAAATATAACTTTTATTAGAGAATGCCTCCTTCAATGCTTCTCTTGCTGTTTGATTATTACTTTGATTAGTACCAACTGGAATTTTTGGAGTTGATACGAATAAAGCAACTATTAATCCCAAACCTAAAAAGAAACAAAAATACAACATGGTATTTTCCCATCCATTTTCTACTAACGAATATCTAGTGATTAATGGAGAGATAAAGTATCCAAATGATCCCGCTGAAGTAACTATTCCTGTAGCTATGGTTCTGCTTGATACAGGAAAATGTTTTGCAACTACTGAGACGGGTATACTGATAGCTGTTGAACCAAGTCCAACACCTACTAAAATTCCTATAGTTACTGTAAAATAATATCCAGTATTAAATCCTGAGTAAAAGAGCAAAATTGCTATTAAGTAAAATACAAATCCTATAAATATTGCAACATTACCACCATACTTATCAGTTATAATTCCAAACATCGGACTAAAAACACCCCATAAAAGCAATTGCAAACCCATTGTGAAACCAAATTGGGTAATTGTAATATCTAGGTCGGTTGAAAAGTCAAAATAGAACAATCCAAAAGTTTGTCTTATTCCTAAAGAAATAATTACAACTACTGAAGCAGCAATTATTGTTATTAATGCTTTTTTTGTAGGAAAAAAATTTGTTTCATTCATCTTATTGATTTAATAGCTTGTTTGATGTCAGCAATCAAATCATTTGGATCTTCTAATCCTATGTGCAACCTAATGATATGTTCATTGTTGTTTAGTTTTGTGTAACTTCTATTACCCAGCGCTAATTTGTCTTGATATAAAGCTAAACTTTCAAAACCACCCCAACTATATCCATAAGAAAATAATTTAAGGTTATTTAAAAACTTTATAACTGAATTTTTATTTTTAGATAAAACTTTAATTCCCATTAATCCTGAAGCGCCTGAATAATATTTTTTCCACATTTTGTATTGATTAGTATTTTTTTTGAATGGATAAAAAACTTCTTTTACCTTTCTTTGTTTGCTAAAAAACTTAGCAATTTTTAAGGCATTTTGTTGATGCTTATCTAATCTTATATCTAATGTTCTTAATCCTCTGATAATCAAATATGCATCATCGGGACCTAACCTAGAACCAATTGCCTTTTGGCTTAATTCAACTTTTTTGAACAGTTTTTTATTAATTGCTAGACTACCTCCCATTACATCAGAATGACCAGAGTAATATTTTGTTGCAGAAACAATGGACATATCAAAACCTAAGTCTAGAGGTTTAATTAAATATGGAGTTCCCCATGTATTATCTATTGCTGTAAAAATATTCCTTTTTTTTGCAAAAGATAATATTTTTTTTAAATCTTGAAATTCAAATGTGTTACTTCCTGGGTTTTCAACAAAAATAAGTTTTGTTTTATTTGTAATTTTTCTTTTTAAATCTTTTAAATTTTTTGGATCATAAAAGATGGCAGATATATTGAATTTTTTTAAATATTCTTCGGTTAAAAACCTTGTTGGAGAGTATACAGAGTCTGTGATTATAATTTCATCTCCTGGTCGAACTATACTAATAACTCCAAGAAAAACTGCTCCAAAACCAGTAGGAGTTAAATAAACTTGATATGCATTTTCAATTTTTCTTAATAAATCTTGCAATACAAAGGTTGTTGAAGTTCCCTTTCTACCATAATCAAAATTTTTACTTAAAGGGTTTTTTTTATATTTACTTTGAGTTTTCTTTATATCTTGAATAGTCTTAAAAATAACAGTGGATGCTCTTACCACAGGTGGATTAACCGATTGTGATTGATAATCTTTTCCAACTTGTTTTAAAAATGTTTTGACAGAAATAGACATAATAAAAATTGATTAGTTATATTTACAATGCTATATCCCTGAAATAAGTCAATAAAATTGTAAAACTAAGGAGATTATGGGATACCCAAAAAAACATAGAGGCCGAAGAAAAATGGGCTCTAAAAAAAGAAGAGCAAGAAAAAAGAATAAAAAAAAGTAGTCTAATTATTCTTTAATCCAACCACCACCAAGAACTTTATGACCATATTGGTCCTTTTTATAAAATACACAAGCCTGACCTGGTGATATTCCATCTTCTGAATTAACTAAATTTACTTCTGCATTATTGTTATTAAATAAGTTTACTTTTGCATTTAACAATTTTCCAGTTGATCTAACTTTTACAAGTACATCATCATTCAACTCTTTGCTGTCTGTTAGTAAATTTATATTTCTTAAATTAATTTTCTTTTTACCAAGACTCTCTCTTGAACCAACAATTATCTCGTTATTTTCTGCATTAATTTTTATTACATATAAAGCTTCTTTGTTTGCCAGCTTAATTCCTTTCCTTTGTCCAATGGTAAAGTTAATTATTCCATCATGAACTCCGATTACCTCGCCATTAATATTCTTAATATTTCCTTTTTTTAAAGCATCAGGCTTAAATTTTTTTATAACTGACGAGTAATCCCCATTAGGCACAAAGCATATATCTTGACTATCTGGTTTATCTGCAACGTTTAAATTAAGTTTTTTTGCAATATCTCTTGTTTCATCTTTAAGCATACCACCTAGAGGAAAACGCAAATAATTTAATTGTTCTTTAGTAGTATTAAATAAAAAGTAACTTTGATCTCTATTTTCATCTAAAGCTCTATACATATTATTTTTATTATTTTGAGTAATATTTTTTACGTAATGACCAGTTACCAATGCATCTGCCTTCAATTCTTTTGCTACTTGATACAAGTCCTTAAATTTTACAGTTTGATTACATTGCACACACGGTATCGGTGTCTCTCCTTTTAAGTAACTATCAACAAAATTATCAATTACACCTTGTTTGAATTTATCTTGATAATAAAGTATCTGATGATCTATACCCAATTTATGAGCAACTCTTTTAGCATCAATAACATCTTGGCCTGAACAACAAACTTTGGACTTAACAACTTCTTTGCTGTCATTATATAACTTTAATGTGATCCCTATTACACTATAACCTTGCATTTTCATCAAACCAGCTACTGTGGATGAGTCAACACCACCTGACATTGCAACAATTACTTTTGTATCAGATGGTTTTTTATTGAGTCCAATAGAATTTAAATCTGAATTCATTTGGTGGTATTTATACTCATTTCAATTATAAGTAAAATAAATGATTTTAGATTTTGAACCAGGTGACAAAGTTATTAATCCCAACAATAAAGACTGGGGTATTGGACAAGTTCAGTCAATTATAAAAGAAAAAGTAACAGTAAACTTCGAAAACGTTGGGAAGAAAGTTATAAATTCTAATAATATAGAATTAGAAAAAATTCAATAATATGCATGAAAATCAAATTAGAGAAATAATTGAAGAGTTGATAGATACTTTTTTATATGCAGGGAAATTATCTCTTCAACTAAGAGAGCAAGGATTAATAAAACAAATCAAAGATGATAATACACCTGTCAGTAATGGTGATTTAGAAGTTAACAGAATTTTAATTGAAAAGATTAAAGTGTTGACCCCCAATATACCAATTGTTTCGGAAGAAACTAGTCATAATAAAACCAAAAAAGATTTAATAAATTTTTGGTTAATAGATCCAATAGATGGGACTTATGATTATATAAATAATTTAGATGAATTTACTTTAAACGCAGGGCTAATAATCAATAAACAAGCCGTTGCAGGTATAATATACGCTCCAGCTAAAAATAGATTGTTTTATTCTTACGGAAAAAATAATTCTTTTGAAAAGATTGGAAATAGTGTTCAAAAAATGGATACTTCTAAAAATTCAAATAACAATAAAATTAAATTTGTTTCGTATTCAAATAAAATAAAACCTGAAATAAATAAAATATTCAAACAATTAAATGTTAGTGGCTATCAAAGAATGAAGAGTTCTTTAAAATTTTGTGTTATAGCTGCAAATGAGTATGATGGTTATGTAGCAGAACCAAGAGCTTGTGAATGGGATATAGCTGCTGGTCATGCAATTCTGGAAAATGCGGGTGGTATAATTACAGATTTTGATGGAAATGAAATACTTTACGGTAAAGAAGGCTTTAAAAACCCAAGTATAATTTTAAAAAGAAACAAAAATATTTGATGAGTGACCAATTAAGAATAATATTAATTATTATTGTATCAGTTTCTATCTTTGGTCTGATAGTTTTCGTAATAGTTAAAAATTATATCAAAAATAAAATTCAATATTATCTAGAAGAAAAAAATAACAAAACTAAAGAAGATTAATAATTTTTAAATATTCATCTTTATCTAAATCCATCACTCTCCTAGAAACTTCAAAATCAAAACCTGCTCTAGCCAAAACTCCAATGTCTTTTTGATAAAATAAAGGTCTATTATCATCTGTTCTAGATGGGCCAATTCTTTTTTTTTTACATACTTTTATGGCAGAAAAAAAATCCTGATCTTCATTTTTTTCATTAATTTGTTCTATAGTATTTTTGATATATTTATCACCAATACCTTTGCCAATTAAATAATTTCTAATTTTATTAATTGATGATCCTCTTTGAATAAGACTTTTAGCTTTTGCCTCTGAATAAAACTTATCGTTAATAAATTTTGATTTTTCCAAATCCTCTGTAACAATTTCTATTAAATCAGAAATATTGCTTCTTTTCACATTGTCGATTTTAGATCTTAAATATTTCTTTAAAAGATATGTTTTTAGCTGTTGTTTTGATGGGGCAAATTTTTCAACATAATTTAGTGCGAAGTTTCTCATCTCATCAATTGTGGCTTCTAAATTTTTTTTTTTATTTTTTATAGGAATCATTGACTTATTTAATATAATATAACCAAGATGATTGAACAAATATCTACATTTTTTACAATAGAAATGATTTATATGTGGTTGAATATAGGTGTAATACCTCTCTGGTTTATGCTTATAGTTTTCCCACAATCAAAAGTTTGTGGAATATTTGTAACTTCGATCATACCTACGTTTATTTTAACAAGTGTATATGTTTATTTATTATATATTTTTTTCTTTGCAGGATATGAATTTGATAAAAACTTTATTTTATATTTAAGTTTTTACGACTTAGCAGAATTATTTGAAAATAATGAATTTTTAATTTTATTCTGGATACACTTCTTATCTATAAACTTATTCTGCGGTGCATGGATCGTAAGAGATAGTCAAAGATTTTATATATCGAAGATTGTAATATTCTTTCCTTTAATAATTACATATTTTATTGGACCTTTGGGATTATTTATCTATTGGGTAATAAGAATATTTTTTGCTAAAAGAATTACTTTATTTGATTAATTTTATTTTTCTACTTTAAAACCACTATTTTTCATTTGTGAAAAACCACCATCTATGTGTGATATTTTCTCGAAACCCATGTCTTTAAGTGTTTTGGTTGCCAAAGCAGATCTTAGTCCACCTGCACAAAATAGAATCATTTCCTTGTTCATATCTATTTTGCCTTCCTTAAAGTAAGGGCTGTCTGGATCCATCCAAAACTCTAACATTCCTCTAGGTATATGAAGAGAATTTTCAATTCTTCCCATTTTTTCCAATTCTCTTATGTCTCTAATATCGATTAAATTACATTTATCGTTATTAGCTAGTTCTAATGCCTCAGATGGCGTCAATGTTTTAATTTGAGAAAGTGCATCTGAAACTAGTTCTTGCGATGATTTTATACTCATATAATTTAGAATATCTAATATCAGAATAAATGAAAAAAAGCATCATAAAAAAATTAATTATACAAATTGCCAGAAAGTTTGGTTTGGAAATTATTGAACAATCTAATTTAAATTTTGAAAATAAAGATAATAAAAAAAATAAATCCATTGTTATTCCACTTGGAAAAGTTGAATTAACAAGGAAAGTAACTGATTTTTTAATTATATTTAGAACAAATATTGATATTCTTATTTGGGATCAAAACAAAAAGAGGATATTTGAAGAAAAGAAAATTGAATATGCTAAAAGATCTTTGATATCGATAGTTAGATCTTTAAAATTTCTGTACTCTAAAAGAGAAGACATAAAATTGAAAATAATGATTGTAGATAATAGTTACAATCAAGGTGGTAAAAATATTTTTGAAAGTATTCTTAAAAAAAGTAATTTTAACTATGAAATTTTAAGTCATAACAATGAAGAATATCAAAATAAAATAAAATTTGATAAAAACTTAGAAACATTTGGAAATTTATCTAGTTTATTAAAATGTTACGAAAGTGCTAAAATTAATACAAAAGACATAATTTATTTTGTTGAAGACGATTATTTACATGAAAAAGAATGTCTAATTGAAATGATAGAAACTTTTGAAAGAATATCATCTCAACTTAAGAGAGATATTTTTGTTTGTCCTTCAGATTACCCTTATTTATATAGTGAAATTAATAATACAAACATTTTGAGTGGTAGTAGTAGACATTGGAGAACAATAAATACAACTTTATGTACTTTTTTAACTTCTAAAGTTCATTTACAAAAATATTGGGAAAATTTTTATAATACTTGTATTTCAAGAAATGATCCTTTTGAAAAATATATAAATGAAATATATAAACAAGAAATCTGTATATCGCCTTTAAAATCACTTGCGGTTCACATGACAAATGTTAATTCGTCTTATGGTTTATCACCATATATAAACTACTTAAAACTTTGGAAAGAAAACGAAAATGTCTAAAAATACACTAAAAATTGCGCCAAACTTTAAAATACCATCCTTAAACACCAATGTTCTCGAATTAAAAAAAATAAAGAGCAAATATAAAGTTTTGTATTTCTATCCTAAAGACAACACACCAGGTTGTACACTTGAGACAAAAGATTTTAATTCACTTTTATCTCAATTTAAAAAATTAGATTGTGAAGTAATTGGAGTCTCTAAAGATAATATGGAAAGTCATAAAAAATTTAGCAATAAATATAAGATAAAATTCGACCTAGTTGCAGATACAAGGTTAGAGGCTATTAAGGCTTATAAAGTATGGGGTAAAAAAAAATTCATGGGAAGAGAATTTATGGGCTTAATTAGAAGTACTTTTCTTTTAAAGGATAATAAAATCGTTAAAGAATGGCGTTCAGTAAAGGTTAAAGATCATGCAAAAGATGTTTTGCAATTTCTAAAAAGTATATATTAAAAAAAAGGCCCCAAGAAGGGGCCTTTTTTGATTTAACTTAAGGGAGGGAGTTAAATTTAGTCTCGTATTGCGTAGGCGATGACACCTGTTTCGGTAACATCTGTACCTTTCAATTCGGCTTCTTTACTCAATCTAATACCCATTGTATTTTTCATGATTGACCAAACAATAAAGGCAACCACAAACACAAAAGCATTAATTGAAATTACACCAATCAACTGTGCACTAAAATTTGCATCAGAATTTGTTAATGGAACTGCAAGTGTTCCCCAAATTCCTGCAAACAAGTGAGCAGGTACTGCACCGACAACATCATCGATTTTGAAATTGAAAAGAAGTTTAGTTCCAAACACAACTATAATTCCTCCAATAGCACCGATAAATATTGCTGCAATAGGTGCTGGAGCTAATGGCTCAGCAGTAATTGCTACTAATCCACCAATCGCACCATTAAGCATTTGTACTACATCAGTTTTACCAGCTAACAATCTAGTCATAACTGCTGCAGCTAAAACACCACCACACGCTGCTAAGTTTGTATTAATAAAGATGTTTGATACAGCAACTGCATCATCGAAAGTTCCCATAGCTAATTGTGAACCACCGTTGAAACCGAACCAACCTAACCATAATATAAATACTCCAACTGTAACTAATGGTATAGATGAAGCTGCAAATGGTTTCATTGGTTTTGCTGCACCCGATTTATCAAATCTTCCTGTTCTTGCACCCAATAGTATTGCTCCTGCTAATGCAGCTGCACCACCAGTAGAGTGTACAAGTGTTGAACCAGCAAAATCAGAGAAACCTAAAGCGGCTAACCAGCCACCACCCCACTGCCATCCCATGACAATTGGATAAATAACTCCTGATAAAATTGCTGCAAATAAGAAGAAAGGCCATAATTTAATTCTTTCTGCCAAAGTTCCTGATACAATTGAAACTGTAGTTGCACAGAATACCATTTGGAAATACCAATCTGATCCATCTGCATATCCAGTATCAACAGCACTCGCGTCAGACCATGGTGTGAAAGTTCCTATGTATCCACCTTCTGGAATTCCGTAAGCTAGGTTATATCCGACCATCCAGAACATAATTCCAGCTATTGAATATAAGCCAATATTTTTCGCACAAATTACAGATACACTCTTAGAAGTCACCATTCCTGATTCTAGCATTGCGAATCCACAAGCCATAAACATGACTAGAAAACCACAAACTAAAAATAAAAATGAGTTAAAAATTGCTTGAACTTCTGCGGAGACTGTAGTTTCAGCGAAACCTGTGCTTGTCATACCTAGTAAGAAAAACAAACTTACAATAGGACTAACAAGTTTTTTTAAATGTTTTTTCATTTAACCTCCAATGTTAAAAGAAGGTTTTATAAATTTAATTTGATTAAAAACTATTGATTGTTAATTAAATGAGATATGCAGTTATTGCATGTAGTAACAGCCTATATTATCAGATTTTTAATAATAAAGGCTGTTAATAAGTTTACTTATTGAAAACTTCTTTTAGGGCTTTTGCAGGTAAAAACTTTACCTTTTGAGAAGCAGCAATTTGGATTTGTTCACCCGTTCTTGGATTTCGTCCAATTCGGGCTTTTCTTTTAGCCACTTTATACGTACCAAATCCAGCTATTTTTACAGAATCGTCGTTTTTTAACGCATCTAGTATTGTATTCGTTATAGTATCAAAAGTACGCTCTGCATCTGCTTTGCTTTGATTTAACGAACCAGCTAATTTAGCAATTAATTGTTTTTTGTTCATTTTAGCTCCGGTTTTAAGGGTTTATAAATCTATACTTAACAAAATCATTGATTATTCAAGCTTTTTTTTAGTATATAATTTTAAAAGAGTAACAAGATATAGTATTGCAAAAAGTCAATAAATACTGGCTTTTTTTACAGTTCAAAAACCTTTAAAATAACCCTAAATCCTTAAGATCATTAAAAGTGGCGAAAAACATTAGGGAAAGTAACAAAAACATTCCGATTCGAAAAAAACCCTCTTGTGTTTTCTGACTTAACGGTCGGCCTAAAACTTTTTCAAATGCATAAAACATTAAGTGTCCTCCATCTAATAAAGGTATTGGGAATAAATTAATTAATCCTAAACTTATAGATATGTATGCCATCATACTTATAAAAGGAACAATTCCAAATTCTGCAACTTGCCCAGAAATTTTTGCAATTCTAATCGGTCCGCCTAATTGTGAACTATCTCCAGCACCAGTAAACATTGCACCAAGATATTTTAAAGATGATGTTGTTACAAAATAAACTTCATTAAAAGATTGCATTATGGCTTGTGCAGGTCCAAGTTTTTTATGAGTTATCTGATTATTGTAAGGACTTAATTTAATGCCGACCATCCTTTTCTTTAATTTATTTCCTAATTCATCAATACTATCTACAAAGTTTGGCTTAACCTTCAATACTATCTCTTGATCATACCGAGAAACTTTAAAATCAATAAATTCTGATGTTGACATTGCAATTAATTTAGAAACATCAAGAATACTCTCAACTTTAGCATTGTCTATTTCAATTATTACATCATTTTTTTGCATTCCGGCAACTTCAGCTGGACTTTCTTTTAATACTTCATCGATAACTGCAGGAGTAAAATCTTTACCTGCAAACATGTAAATAAAAGTAAAAATAAATAAAGCTAATATAAAATTTGCTAAAGGTCCTCCAGCAACAATCAATGCACGTTGATATAAAGGCTTTGTAACAAATAATTTACCTTGATCTTCTTTACTATATTTTTTTAAAAGCTCCTCTTGATCTGCCTGAGAAAATACATTTCTATCACCAAAAAATTTAACGTATCCTCCTAAAGGAATCCAACATATTTTCCATCTAGTTCCAGATTTATCATTCCATCCGAATAATTCACGACCAAAACCAATAGAAAAATCAGTTACACCAACTCCATATCTTTTGGCGAAATAGTAGTGGCCATATTCATGTATAAAAACCACGACAGCAATTAATATAATGAAGGGAATAACAAAATTCAGCATTTGGTAGATTATATAATATTTATTATTTTAAGAAACATTAATTATTTCAATCTCCATGCTATTATTGGTGACAAGGTGGCTACGATAAATGAGCAAAATAGCAAAGATTGAGAAATATATGTGGGAGCTATATCAATTGGCAAGATAATTCCAAATAATATTGACTTAGAAAAGTCTGGACTTGGAAAAAAAAGCAATCCAGCTACCAGTCCTATTATGATCGAAATATAAGCATTTTTTTCATTATAAGATTTAGAATAAAATGTATAAAATACACTTAGCACAGCTGCACAACAAAACAAATCAGCTATCAAAAATAAATATAGAATACTGAATCCTTTTGAAGCTACAAAAAAAGCGATAATAGATAAAAAAACAACAAATTGATTAGAGATATTTAGTTTATTTTTTTTTATATTTATTATTTTATCAACATCAACAATTACTAAACTTGATATTGCATTGATAAGAGTATCAATACTACTAATTGTTAAAGAAATTGCTAAAATCACAATCATTACAGAAAATATTATTAAATTTTCTTTTAGAAGAAGTGAAAAAAATGCTAGATCAGAAATTACGTTTTGATCTAGTGATATAGCTACTAAACCACTAAATCCCATAAAAAAGACTATTGGGATTATAATAAAAAAAGAAATTACCAAACTTTTCTTTAATACTTCAAAATTTTTTGCTGCATAAACTCTTTGCCAATTTCCTTGGTGAAATAAATTTGTAGCAGCTACAGCTATAAAAAAAGTTATACCTGCGGTGTAATTTGGCAAATATTTAAAACTCAATAGGTGAGGATTATTATTTTTTATAATTTCAAATCCATAATTGTTTGTGTCTATTGAAAATATGAAGACTAAACATATAAGCAATAAAGCCAAAAATACAAAAAATTGAATATTATCTGTTATTAATGATGCTCTTAAACCACCGTACAAAGTATAAAATAAGGAACAAGATATTACGATTAATGAAGTAATCCATAAGTCTGTGCCTGATATATATTTTATTAAAAAAGCTACAGCAGTTACTTCTGCGATCAAAAAAATTGTCATATAAAAAATAGAAAAAATTAAAATAAGCTTGTAAAGATTTGATCCAAATCTTAAACGAACTATTTCAATAATAGTTTTACCCTTGGGATAACTTTTTCTAAATTTTTCACCAAGATAAATTAAAATAAAGAGAGGAAATGCAGTTCCTAGAGAATATCCAATTACAGCTCCAATACCGCCCCATGTAGCAGCAGAAGAGGGACCAAATAAAATCCATGCACCTAAAGCTGATGCAACAAAGCTTGTAGTTAAAGATAACGTTCCAATAGACCTATTAGCTATTAAGTAATTATCTAGTCCTTTAAATTTTTTTGAGTAATAAATTCCAACAAATACAAATAATAAGGATAACGATATTATTAATACTATTGCTGTTGATTGACCAATTATATTTAAACTATTCATTTTTCCCTTTCTGAATTACCGGACAGGTTCTATGGGTATTTCTCAGCTCTAAAGCACCCCGTAAAACTTATAAAGCCACATGAAAATATTTCAAGTTATTAATCAAAAATTGCATATCAGATAAGTAAAATTAACAATTTTTTTTCATTTATTTATGAAATAAGTTTCAAAATATACAAGTTCCTTCCTTTTTAGTTAATTACATATCAGGCTTCTAATTGAAGCCTGATTTAATCATAAGAAATCAAATATAAGTTTTGAACTACTAATTAAAATTAAACCGTAAATTATGTTATAAAATAAATTTTCCTTTATTATTTTAAGTAATTTATATCCAATTATTATTCCTATTATCGCTAAAGGAAATAAGGCTGCTGATTGATAAAATGTTTCAAAATTCATCATAGATAGATAAATATATAAAGGGAGCTTAATTATATTTACACAACTGAAAAAAATTATTCTTGTTCCTACATAAATTTCTTTTTTTAGCCTTAATGGAAGCAAATAAAGGCTCGTTGGAGTACCACCAGCATGAACACAAAAGCTAGAAAAACCTGCAATAGATGAGCAAATCGCACCTTTAATAAAATTCTTCTTTGAGGGTGCTGTTTTTTCTTTTTTAAAAATAAAATAGTGCCCAGCAAATAAAAAACCCATGACTCCAACAATCAATTTAAGTAAATCTTCTGAAAAATACTTGAAAGTTAATGAGCCAATTAATATTCCAAGAGCTGCAAATGGAACAATTAATTTTAGGGTTCCAAAATCAAATTCTTTTCTAAATCTATAAACCGCGATTATATCTGAAAAGATTAATATGGGTAAAATGATTGCAAGTGCTTGATTCAACGGCATCACAATGGTCATTAGTGGAACTGAAATTAATGATATTGATCCTCCTAAACCAGATTTTGCAATTCCATATAATATGATAGCTGGAACTACACTTAAAAAAAAAAGTAAATTAATTTCCATTTTAATTTAGAAATACAATAATAAAGATAAGACACCTAAAATAAGTACTAATGCAATTATAGAAATATAATTTAGTTTGATTTTAAATTTTTCCATCAGAAAATCATTTATCTTGTTCCAAAAAATAATAATCAAAATAAGTAATACAGCTGGAAGAATAAATTTAATCATAATTCTTTTTACATCAAAAAATACATCAAACCAAATATTACTAATATAATTATTATCCAAGTTGAAAAGTTAGATATTAATTGTTTAATATTTGAGTTTGATCTTAAAAAATTTGGCAATACTAATATTAACACTAAGATTAAAAAAATAGCTGGAATTATTTGATCAACAGTCAAATCAGTTTTTTATATTATAACCCTTTTTTAATATGGCTGCGACCAGTGTCACACAAACAATTAAAAATAATATCATTGTTGATATGCTTATCCATATATTAAAATCTGATACTCCATAAAACGAGAACCTTAGTCCATTAACTAAATATACAACAGGATTAAAATATGTGACTGTCTGCCAAAAACTTGGAAGCATATCTAAAGAGTACAAACTACCACCAAGGAAAACCATTGGCGTTATAACTATTGTAGGTATTATAGACATTTGTTCAAAATTTTTACTTAAAAGCCCGATTAAAAACCCAAACAAAGCAAATGTAAAAGCTACTAGAATTAATAGAAAGATCATTAGCAGAGGAAACTTCACATTTACCTCAGCAAAAAAAAGTGATGTAAAAAAAATTACTGCAGCGACTAATAATGTTTTTGTTGCCCCTGCTCCAACATAAGCTATAACAATCTCGGTTGTTGAAATTGGTGCAGCTAAAATTTCATAAATCGTTCCATTAAACTTTGGAAAAAATATTCCAAAAGAAGTGTTACTTATTGATTGAGTTAATAACGTTAACATCAATAAACCTGGCACAATATAAGAACCATAACTAATGCCATCAATATTTTCGACATAATCACCAATTACAGAACCAAAAACTATAAAATATAAAGACGTTGATAAAACTGGGGAAAGAAGAGATTGAATTAATGTTCGTCTGAATCTATCCATTTCATGAAAATAAATTGCTTTTAATGCATGAAAGTTAATCGTCATTGTTTTCCTTTACCAATGTAACAAAAATCTTCTCAAGGTTATTTTGCTCTGTCTTTAAATCTCTCATTCGTAAACCCGCATTTTTTAAATCCTGAAGCATTTTAGTAATACCTGTTCTTTCTGCTTGTAAATTATAATTATATATTAAAGAATATTTATCATTTGAAATAGATAGATTATATTCATCAAGTTCACTTGGAATACTTTCAACTTTATCTTGTAATTCAATTGTTAATTTTTTATGTCCCATTTTTTTCAATAAATCTATTTTATTGTCTACAACTATTATTTCACCTTGATTAATAACTGCTACTCTATCAGCAATAGTTTCAGCTTCCTCAATATAGTGTGTTGTTAAAATTATAGTTACACCAGTTTTTCTTAATCCCTCTACGACCTTCCACATATCTTTTCTTAACTCAACATCTACACCAGCTGTTGGTTCATCAAGAAATAAGATTGAAGGTTCGTGTGATAATGCCTTGGCAATCATAACTCTTCTTTTCATACCACCAGATAATTGGTTTAATCTTAAATCTTTTTTATCCCAAAGACTGAAATCTTTTAATATTTTTTCTATATGCTTAGGATCAGGTCCCTTTCCATATAATCCTCTTGAGTAAGAAACATTATTAAAAACTGTTTCAAATTGCTCTAACGATATTTCCTGAGGAACCAAACCTATTCTAGACCTTGTCTCTCTATAATCTTTTATTATATCATATCCATCTACAGTTATTTCCCCAGAACTAGGTTTTACAATTCCACAAACAATACTAATTAATGTAGTTTTGCCAGCACCATTAGGTCCTAGCATTGCAATTATTTCACCTTGTTTTATTTTTAAATCTACAGATTTTAAAGCATTAAAACCATTGTCATATACTTTAGATAATTTATTTATTGTGATTAAATCTTTTGACATTTTTGAAAATCAAATTTGATATATTGATATTTTTAGTGACAAGCAATGTTATATTTTTTTAATCTCCAGTAATTGTAAGGCCATGGAGTTAAAAAACCAGCAATAAGCATTATTGGAACCACCCACCAATTTAAAATAGCACCACCAGTTAAAATCACATCTGTGACATTCATTGCAATTTCCATACTGACCATAGATATGAAGCTCATTCCTAATGCAGTCTTGAATGCCTTAGAGAAGTCAAGATTTTGTCTTAGTAAGATTATAGTTTCTAAAATTATACTAGTAATCAATCCATTTATAATTGCTAAAGTCATAATACCTAAAACAGGAAAAGGAATTTTAGTAATTTGAAAAAATAAAATTGTTCCCAAATCTCCAATTGCGCATCCCAGTAAACACCAACCAGTATTTTTAGCACTTCTTTTCCAAGTATGTTTGCAAAGCCAATGAAATTTTATCGTTTCACTACTCATCTTTAAATTTTATTTCCTTTAATCATGAAATATAAGCCACCAACTAGTAAGAATATTTGAGAGTTAATGAATAAGCTTTTAGTAAAAAACCAGTCTTGGTGAGCAACCACAAAAATGCTCAACATTAATATTGTTATATTTAATCCAACAACTCTTGTTATGATATTGCCTAATTGACCTTTTATAAATCCGCTGATTATTAATAACATACCAGAGGTTAGTTCGGAAATTGCTACAATTGAAGCTATAAAGGGTGGAATATCGTAATAATCAATTAAGCCCTCTGGCGGCAATGGAAACTTACCGTAACCATGTATAATAAAAGCTGTCCCTATTACAAGCCTCAAAAGCAATGATGCAATAGCTTCAAAGTTCAAAAAAAATTCATTTATTTTTGTAATTAAATTATTCATTAGAAGTCAGTTTTGAATACAGATTTATACAATTTATAAAAAAGATAAATAGTTGTTCAAATTTTTTTGTTTAAATTGTTGTCTATTTAGTGAGGTTTTCTGAACTTGCTGTGACATGCGTTACAATTACTCCACATATATTGTTTTAAGGTTGCTCTTATTTCATCACTTTCTTCAATTATAGATGCTAACTTTATCATATCATCAGATGATTTTTGCATAAGTGCATTAAACTCTTCTTTATTGTCCCATATAATTGGTAATGACTCGGTTCCAAAACCTTCTTTGGTATTTTCAGGGAATAATGTTAATAATTCCAAATAATTTTCACTCATTTTGACCATAAATTTTTTAGCGTCCTCAAATTCGAGATTTTTAGACAAAATATCAGCTCTCTTTGCTGTTTTATAGTTTTCACTAAATAAAGATTTTCTTTTTTTTATAATGTCTTCTGCGCTCTGATCTGAAAATGCACTAACATTTACAAGATTGATTAAAATTATTAGTATAACAATTTTTATAGTTTTCATTTAATGTAATAGTTATGTATTTTAACAATAGTATAACTCAGTATGGACTTGTCGCAAAACTATTTCATTGGATTTCATTTATTATATTGGTTATTCAAATTCCTTTGGGATTTTATTTGGTTAGACTGGATTTTTCTGATACCCGAATTACATTAGAGGAATATCATGTAATTTTTGGAATCATCATCTTTTATCTAACAATAATTAGATTATTTTATAAATTATTAAGTAAATCACCAAAATTCCTTAATAGCAGTTTTATTGGTCAGAATTTAATAGCTAAGTTAAATCATTTTGCACTTTATGTCGCAATACTGACAATTACAAGTTCGGGAATTTTAAAAAAATTATATAATGGCGAAACATTAAATTTTTTCATGTTCAAGTTTAAGTACAAAATGAATTTTGATTTGGCTGATAAGTTTTATGATCTTCATATAATATCAAATTATGCTTTAATTGTATTAATTTCATTACATATTTTTGCAGTTTTATTTCATAAAATTTTTTTAAAAGAAAACATATTGAAAAGAATGACATAATTATTAAATAGGGATAATGAAAAAATTTTTATCAATAATAATTCTATCAATTATACCGAACATATCTATGGGATTAGAAAAAAAAACAAATTTCGATTTAAAAAAATTATTTGAAATTCAAAAATCAGGAAAAACAATAGTAATTAATTCTTGGAATGAGTACTGTTCTACTTGTGCAGCTCAGACAAAAGTCTTTGATCAAGCTTTAAAAGATTTTAAGAATGTAGAATTTCTATTTTATGAACAAACAAAGAATAAAGATATTGCTAAAACCTTGGGAATAAATTATTGGACGACAATTGTTGTTTTTAAAGGAAAAACTGAAATCGCAAGAGAAATTGGTTTAACCAATAAAGATCAAATATATGATCTAATAAATAAAGGTATTTAGATTATTAAAGCCTTGTTTGAAGGTAAATACTCATAGCCAAAAACATTAGCAACTGCTTTATGTGTTACATTACCTTTAAAAATATTTAATCCCGCTTGAAAATTTTGATCCTCGGAAAGTGTTTTTTGATATCCATCTTTTGCTAACTTTGACAAGAAAGGTAAAGTTACTTTATTTAATGCTATAGTTGATGTTCTAGGTACTCCACCTGGCATATTTGCTACACAATAATGAACAATATCATCAACAATAAATGTCGGATCTGCAAAAGTAGTTGGTTTTGATGTCTCTACACAACCTCCTTGATCTATAGCAACATCAACAATAACAGATCCTCTTTTCATTTTTTTTAACATTTTTTTTGTAATTAATTTAGGAGCCTCTGCTCCAGGTATCAATACTCCTCCAACTAATAGATCGCACTCTGAAACTAATTTTTCTAAATCAGTATTATCACTTAAGTTGGGAATTATTTTATCTCCAAATATTCGACTAAGCTCATTTAATCTTTTCTCAGATTTGTCCACCACATGCACTTTGGCTCTCATACCAGTTGCAATTATTGCAGCATTTTCACCTACTACACCGCCTCCTAATATAACTACTTTTCCTGGCTCTACCCCCGGTGCACCTCCCAAAAGAAGTCCTCTACCTTTTTGATTTTTCTCTAAACAATGAGCACCTGCTTGAACAGACATTCTACCAGCAACTGCACTCATCGGGGCTAAAAGTGGAAGTCTTCCTTTATTATCCGTTACAGTTTCATATGCTATACATACTGACTTACTTTTAATTAAACCTTTGGTAAGTTCTTTTGCTGCTGCAAGATGTAAGTAAGTAAAAATGATTTGGTCTTCTCTAATCATTTTAACCTCATTAGCTTGAGGCTCTTTTACTTTTACTATTATATCAGAGTCGTTAAAAATATCCTCTGCTTTTTCAATAATCTTAGCTCCATTTGAAATATAATGCTGGTTTTCAAATCCAGCTTCAAATCCTCCATTATTTTCAACGAGTACATCATGACCATTTGAAGTTAATATTTTAACACTTTCTGGAGTAAGTCCAATTCTGTTTTCTTGAGGCTTTACTTCTTTTGGAACCCCTATTTTCATAGAGTGAGATTAATTTTTTTTACTTTTGGAGTAATTAGTAATACCAGTTCTTAATTTTTCAATAATTTCATCAATGTGTTTTTTTTCACAAATAAACATCGGTGCAATAATTAAACAATCACCCGTAGCTTTAAAATTTACACCTGCTTCATAACAATGTTTAAAACAAGTAAATCCAGCTGCTCCAGGTTTCTTATGCATTTTTATATCTATACCACCCATCATCCCGTACCCTCTAATGTTATCTACAACATCAATATCTTTTAGCGACATTAGTCCTTCTTGGAAATAAGGTGATAAATTTTTAGCTCTATTAAAAATATCGTCTTTTTCAAAAATATCTTGCACAGCCAATCCAGCAGCAACAGAAACCGGAATTCCAGAATATGTATATCCATGAAATAATTCTATAGTTCCTTTTGGAGAACCATCCATAACTGCATCATAAATTTCATCTTTACAAGCAACAGCACCAAGTGGACTAATGCCGTTTGTGGTAGCTTTTGCCATTGTTATAATATCTGGTGTAACTCCATATTCTTGTGAAGCAAAAGGTGACCCCGTTCTTCCCCAACCAGTTATTACTTCATCAAATACTAATAATATTCCATGTTTATCACAAATTTCCCTTAACCTTTGCAAATAACCTTTTGGTGGAACTAATGTTCCAGTTGATCCAGCAATTGGCTCTACTATGCATGCTGCAATATTCTCAGATCCAAAATTTGTGCAAATTCTTTCAAGATCATCTGCAATTTCTGCGCCAGTTTCTGGTTGACCCGAAACAAATTTATGTTCGGGTAAATGTGTGTGTCTCATGTGAAGAACTCCCGGCATTAAAACATTTGCAAAAGTTTTAACATTATTAATCATTCCTCCAACTGAAGTGGCTCCAATATTCATTCCATGATATGCTCTTTCTCTTCCTACAAATCTAAAGCGTTGACCCTCGCCTCTTGCTTTATGATATGCAACCGCAATCTTGATAGCAGTTTCAACAGCTGTTGATCCACAAATTGTATAAAATATTTTATTTAAATTGCCTGGAGTATGTTTTGAAATTTTTGTTGCTAATTCAAAAGAACCCCCAAAACCTTGTTGAAAAGGTTGTGCGTAATCTAATTTTCTTAATTGATTAGTTATTGCATTTATAATCTCTTCTCTACCATGACCTAATGGATTACAAAATAATCCTGAGCTAGCATCTATTTGGGTTTGGCCTTGGTGGTTTTTCAAATACACACCTTTAGCTTCTACTATCAGTCTGGGAGATTGTTTAAAATCTCTGTTCGATGTAAAAGGCATCCAATGTTCATTTAAAGAATTTGGTATTTGTGGTTTTTCTGAACTCATATAAATTCGATTCATAGACTAATTATTTAAATTAACCAGATATATTTAGGCATAATTGGTATGATAAATTGTAACAACTTTAAGTTGTATACTGATTGCTATCCTCACCTGTGCAATTAATTCATCATTTACTTAAAAGAAAAATTAAACTTAAATATCAATAATTAAATTTAATTAACAGGAGATGAAATGAAAAAAATAATTAGTTTCATTTTAGGAAGTTTATTTGCTCTAAACTTAACTATTACAGCAGCAAATTCTGCTGCAAACGAAGTTAGAGTAGCTTACTTTCTAGAATGGCCAAGTCCTAATTTAGAGGATATGCAAAAAAAGAATTTTGCTAAAGCTTTAGGAGTTCCAGTAAAATGGACTAATTTTACAAACGGTGGTGCTATGACTGATGCGATGTTAGCTGGAGATATTGATATCTCTTATTCGCAGGGATTAGTTCCTTTTATAAATGCTGTAAAATCCAATGCACCTATCAAGTTAGTTGATATAGCTATGGAATATGGAATGGGTGGAACGACTTGTGTTACATCTAATGCATCTGGGATTACAAAGGCAAATGGATCTGAATTAGAAGGTAAAAAAGTTGCCGTACCATTAGGAACAATGGCTGAATATGTTTTTGATGAAAGTATGAAAGTTGTCGGTGCTGACAGAAGTAAGATGGATATTATTCAAATGGATCCAGAAGAAGGTGCAGCAGCATTAGTAAGTGGTGATGTTGTGATGGCATGTTTATTTGGAGGTAATTCTATCAAAGCTGCAGTCGCTGTAGGATCAAGACTTCTAACAGTTCAAGAAGCAAGAGATGCGGGTATCTTAGGAATAGATATTACTTCGGTTACTGACAAGTTCATGAAAGAAAATCCTGGAATGTTAAGAACCTTTATCGAAGTAACTCATGAAGCAAATGATAGATATAGAGCTGGAAAAAGCGATATGAATTCAATGTCAAAAGCTTCTGAAATGAAAGTTGCTGATATGAAAGAAACATTGGATGGATTTAAATTTCTCACTCCAGAGGAAACTAAGCAATCAATGGAGAGTGGTAATCTTGATGGTTTCCTAAAAGGAATGGGAACTCCAGATGGGGCAGTAGATACTAGTTTCTTACCTTTATAATTTTAAAGAGAAAATTATTAAATAGGCGCCAATTTTATTGGTGCCTATTTTTTTAAGTAAATATTTTATATAAGTCTATTTATGAGTGATTTAATTTCTCAAAATCTAAACATGATATTTAAAACTCCAAAAGGAGATACCGTTCATGCTTTAAAAGATTTAAATTTCGAATTAAAAAAAGGAGAACTTTTGACAGTTCTTGGACCTTCTGGTTGTGGAAAAACAACTTTATTAAATATTGCAGCTGGTTTTTTAAGACCGACCTCTGGAAATATAACTTTGAATGGTAAAGAAATAGATGGACCTGGTGTGGAAAGAGGAATGGTATTTCAACAAGGAGCATTATTTGAATGGTTGACTGTTGCAGAGAATGTAAACTTTGGTCTTAGAATGAAAAAGAAAGATTCAATTGAAACTGAAAAAAAAGTTGAAGAATGGTTAGAAATAGTTGGTTTAAAAGGATTTGGTAATACACCAACTTATCAATTATCTGGTGGAATGCAGCAAAGAGTTGCTCTTGCAAGATGTTTAATTAATGATCCTGATTTAATTTTAATGGACGAACCGTTGGGTGCTCTTGATGCTTTAACAAGAGAAAAAATGCAGTCTTTAGTTTTGAAAATTTGGAAGGAAACTGGAAAAACAATTATTTTAATAACGCACTCGGTTGAAGAAGCTTTATTGCTTGGTGAAAGATTGTATGTAATGGCACCTAGACCTGGCAGAATACATAAAGAATATAATCTTCCATTTGCAGAGATGGGATTAACGGAAGATTTAAGAGAAATAAAAAAAAATAATGATTTTTCTTCAAAAAGAGAGGAAATCTTATCCATGATTTGGAACATGGAAGAAGAAATTATGGGCAAAGACGATTAAATGTTTACTCAATTAATAACAATATTAATTCTCGTATCTATTATTGGGTGCGTACTTTATGGTAGACGTTTAATAAAAACTGAAAAAGTTGATGCAGTTTTTGGAAATCCTGAAAGAGCAAAAGGTGGAACTCATTGGATAATTGTAGGAAGTAGTGCAATATTATTAGTTTGGCTTTATTATTCTTGGGATATTGCTAAAGGATTTTATCCAAAATCAGCAAATGAATTATGCCAAGTTGCAAAAATTAATGAGTCATTATTAGGATTAAAATATCAGTTTCCAATAGAAGAAAGGGAATTTAAAAGTACTTCAATAATAAAAATTGAAAATAAAAATCTAAAAAAAATAAATTTAGAAATTCAAAATTCACCAGATTTATCCAGCATACAGAAAACAGCATTAGTTGGTTTTATAAATAAAACAAACAAATTAATTCCATTGCTTACTAACGATAATTTAATGGAGATAAATACAAAAATTAAATTGGATGAGATGACTGAAGAAATTAAATTATTAAGTACTAATTTTCAAAAGAAAGATTATCCATTTGAAACACTAGAGCAAAAAACTGAAAGACAAAAAACAATTGATGAGCAGGGAAGTTGGGGTATAGTAACTGTAAGTGCTGGAACAGGATCTATAGAAAATACAATCGAAGTACCTTTGGTGCCTGAAACTGACAGAGGGTTAAAATTTCATGCTGCAGCAAAACAATTAAAAAAAATTAATGATGAATTCTTTAAATTAAGAAACCATAATCCACAATTCAAAAATTCAATTAAAGAATTAAAATCAGAAGTAAAATTATATAGGAAAAATTTAGATGACACTGAGGAAGTGGCATCCACTTACGCAAAAAACATTATAAAAATTGCAAGAAGAATTGAGTTTGCAAGCATTTATCCTCCAAATGCTCTTGATGAAATGCAAAATGCAATTATTGGATTTGATAATCTTCAAAAAACTGAGCAAGGCGGTCTAAGATTAATTGATATTCTTTTGTTTCCAGCAGGAACTATCGTTGCAAGTGGTCCTAGTTGCTCTGAACAAGGTTCTGGTAGATGGTTACCAAAACCCTCTGATACACTTAATAAATTTATTTTAATGTCTAAGCCAAGTGTAGGTTACAAAAATATCCCACTTCTATGGATAGATATGATGGATGTAAGTCAAATAATTGGCTTTATATTACCAGATTGGATAGCCGATGTTCTTCCTGGAGAATACCCAGTTCACACTAAGGATGGGGTAGTTAAACAAAATTTTAAAGGAAAAGTTTTAAAAATTGTAACAGGTGATTTTAAATTATTTAAAATTCCAGTTCCATATGGTCATATTTGGGACTCCTTTTTAAGAGTTTTTCTAGGATTAGTGTTTGGAATATTGATTGGTGTTCCATTAGGACTCTTCATGGGTTTAAATAGATTTGCTAAAGGATTTTTTGATCCATTGATAGAGCTTTATAGACCGGTGCCTCCTCTTGCTTGGGCCCCATTAATAATTTCAGTTTTGGGAATTGATAATACTGGAAAAGTATTTTTATTATTTATGGTTTCACTATCTATAATGATTATTTCAGCTAGAGCTGGAGCATCAGGAACGCAGTTATCTAAAATACATGCTGCACATTCTCTTGGTGCTTCTAAAAGACAAATACTAAGATACGTGATTTTTCCAAATTCATTACCTGAAATTTTAACAGGCATTAGAGTAGCTGTTGGTATGTGCTGGGGAACGTTAGTTGCAGCAGAATTTTTAGCAGGTACAACTGGAATTGGATTTGTCGAAAACGTTGCGAAAAAGTATTTTCAATATGAAGTAATTTGGATAACAATCTTTATCATGGGTATGTTGGGTCTTCTATTTGATATAACTTTAAGAAAAATTATAGATAAAACAATTCCTTGGAGAGGAAAAGGTTAACTATTAATCGTTAAGTAACCGCAATTCTTTTTCGTCAAAATTTAAATAAACATTTTCTCCAACTTTAAATATCTCATTGGTATCGCTAGAAACGACATAAATCTTACCGACTTTTGAATTGACTATATATTGATAACTACTTCCAACGAAAGATGCATTATTAACAGATGCACAAATTGAGTTTTCTTCATGATTATTTGAAATATTTATTTTTTCTGGTCTTATAGAAACAGAAACTGAGCTTTCTAATTTTTGCTGGCTTTCAATATTAATTTTCATTTCACCTAATTGAATCTCATAAGTATCATTATTTTGATTAATAATTTTAGCTTTAACAACATTCGCATCTCCAATGAAGTTAGCTACAAATTTAGTTTTAGGAAAGTTATACAATTCCTTTGGACTACCTTGTTGAGCAATAACTGCATTGTTCATTACTATGACTTTATCAGAAATTGCTAACGCTTCCTCTTGATCATGGGTTACGTAAATTGTTGTAACACCAAGTTTTTGTTGAATTTCTCTTATGTCTTCTCTTACTTGTCTCCTTAATTTTGCATCCAGATTAGACAAAGGTTCATCAAAGAGTAAAACTTTTGGTTTCAGTACAATTGCTCTTGCCACAGCAACCCTTTGTTGCTGTCCTCCAGATAACTCAGAAGGCATTCTTTTTTCATAACCTTCTAAATTTACCAACTTAAGTGTTTCTAAGGACTTTTCTGTAAATTCTTCTTTTGAAACATTAATCATCTTTAAACCATATGATACATTTTCAAGTACACTCATATGTGGGAACAAAGCATAAGATTGAAATACCATAGATACATCTCTGTCTGTTGCTGGTAATAATGTTACATCTTCATTTTCTACTAAAATTCTACCATTAGTAGCTCTTTCTAAACCTGCAATTATTCTTAAAGAAGTAGTTTTTCCACATCCAGATGGGCCAAGTAAGGTAGTTAATGTTCCCGCTTCAAAAGTACAACTCACATTATCAACAGCAACGGTCTCATTAAATTTTTTTGTAATATTTTCAAATTTTACTTCTGCTTTTTTCATTACCCAAAATTTCCTTGTAATATTCCTGCTGTTTGATCTCTTCTTCCTAATTTACGTTTGCCTATTATTAGTTGCATTAGTGTGATTGTAAATAACATTACAACAATTAATGCAGATGAATAAACAATTGCTAGACCATAATCATTGTTTTCCAATCTTCCTAATATATATGAAACAGCTAAATCATAATTAGCACTAACAAGAAATATAACAGCACTAATTGCTGTCATTGCTCTTACAAAACTAAAAACTAAAGAAGCGGTAATTGCTGGCTTAAGCAATGGAAGAATTATGTTTCTAAAAGTTTGAGAGCTAGATGCATTCAAAGTTGATGACGCCTCATCTAAGTGAGGATCTAGTTGGTTCATTGAAGCTATACCTGCCCTGACCCCAACTGGCATATTTCTAAATACAAAAGCAATCACTAAAATAATTCCTGTTCCTGTAAGTTCAAGCGGAGGAACATTAAACGCAAAAACATAACTAACACCAATAACACTTCCAGGTATCGCGAAACTTAACATTGTGCCAAATTCGAAAGCATTTTTTCCTCTAAACTTGTGTCTTGTTAAAAGATATGCAGTTAAAATACCTATTGCAGCAGTCGGTAAAGAAGAAATTAATGCTATTACAAAAGTAGTATTAAAAGAATTCCATGCTGTTCCAGTCCACAAAATTCCTCTTTCCTTCACCCAATCAACACTAAATGCTTCCATATAATGTCTTAACGTAAAACTGTGATCGACGCCCCACATTTCTACAAATCCCCCAAACATAATCATTACGTAAATTATAAATGTAAGTAGTGCCCAAGGTAAAACAGTAGAATAAATCACCCACTTTGTTTTATTTGGTAATTCAGGATGAACGCCGCTGTCACCTTTACCAGAAATTGAAATATATGATTTTTTTCCCAGCCATTGGTTTTGAAGATAAAATACTGCCAGAACAACAGTCAATAAAATCATAGCTAATATTGCTGCTTTAGTTTCATCATACTGTGCTCCAACAATTGCAAAAAATATTTCAGTAGATAAAACATCATATTCAGCACCGAGCACTAACGGATTTCCAAAGTCGGCTAAACTTTCAATAAAACCAAGCAAAAATGCATTTGCTATCCCAGGCCTCATTAAAGGCAATGTAACAGTTCTAAAAACTTGCCATTTAGAAGCTCTCAATGTTTGAGAAGCTTCTTCCATTGCAGGACTTACACTTTCGACAACTCCTATTAAAACTAAAAATGCAATTGGTGTAAAAGCAAGCGTTTGTGCAAACCATATTCCAGGTAAACCATAAATCCATCTCGAGGGCTCTATCTCGAAAGCCCATTCTAGAAAAGAACTTACCACTCCCGTTCTACCAAATAAAATTATTATCGCTAAACCAATTACAAATGGAGGAGTTATTATTGGTAAAACTGATAAGACTCTAATCGTTTTTTTAAATTTAAAGCTTGTTCTTGCAATTAATAAGGCAAAACCTAAACCCAAAATTGTTGATGAAAATGCTGTGAGAGTTCCCATAGTAACAGTGTTCCAAAAAACACCACATGCATAATCGCTATAAAGACAATCAAGACCCCAAATGCCTTTATTAAATATTTTGGCTGAAAAATTACTAATCTCATATCCGCCCTCGGTACCTTTAAAGGCAACAGCAAACATTCTAAATATTGGAAAGAAAACAAAAGTTGAAACTAGAATAATTATACTCCCAATGCTCCCTACAATAAAATTATCTCCATTTAACCACCCTCGCGAAGATAGACCATGAGTAATGTAAAATATAAATGTTGAGCACATAAGAACTGCACCAGACCCTACTCCAAATTGATTTTCAACATCACCAAAAACTGATTGAAAAATTTCAAAATTCCATCCTCTGATGCCAATTGAAAACCCTTGAAGAATAAAATAAAAAATACCGAACAATCCAGAGTACAAAAATATTTTGGAATAAATGGGATTATTCTGATTTAATCTTAAGGTTGATAGAGGAAAAAATAAAGGAACAACTAAAGGAAGAAGCCAATATTTTTTATTGATAAATACCTGAGGTAGTACAGAACCGTAATCCTCTAAAGAATATTCTAATATCCAGTTTATTGAGAAAAACCCGTCACCCGTTGAATACCATGGAAATACTAGAAAACCCAATACTCCTATGAGCATCCAGCAGGTAACGAGTCCCCTCATTAATTCCTTATCTAGGAATTACAGATACATCAGTATCCCACTTACCTAACAATCCAGCTCTTGTATTTTTATCTCCATAAACTGCAAAGTTATAATCTATCAAATTAATAGTTGATAAATCAGGGGCATCTGGATCAGCTGTTGCTTTAGTATTAGTAGGCACCTGCAAGGACTTTCCTGAGGTAAAAACCATAGTTTGAATTGCGGGACTTAAAGCCCAGTCATAAAACTTTTTAGCTTCCTTCATATTTCTTGCGCCTGCAATAATACTCATAGATCCAACTTCATATCCAGTTCCTTCTTCTGGAGAGACAGTAACAACCGGTAAACCTTTTTTAGTTTGTTTAACACCATCGTGTTGGAAACAAATACCAATTAAATTTTCACCTCTTCCAGTTGCCTTAATAGGTGCAGAACCAGATTTAGTATATGTATTTATATTTAAGTGAAGTTTTTTCATATAATCCCAACCTTTGTCTTCCCCAAATATCTGAAGAATAGTAGCTAAAGTTGTGTAAGCAGTTCCAGAAGAGTTTGGATTTGCCACTTGTATTTCACCTTTATATATAGGTTTTGTTAAATCCATCCATGATTTTGGAGCTGGAAGACCTTTTTTAGCTAGAAGATCTTTATTATATCCAAATCCTAATGCACCAACATAAATTCCTACTGATTTAAAATCAGCATTTTTTGCTTGGTTCTGAGCTGCAGGTAACAAATCGTTAAAATGAACAGATTTATATTTCTCAGTTAAATTTTCTTGTGCTGCAGTTAAATGTGGATCACCTGTTCCACCAAACCAAACATCTCCTTTTGGATTTGATGCCTCTGCTTTTATTTTAGCAAAAGTCTCACCACTACTTGCTCTTGTCATAGCAACTTTTGTTCCAGTTTCTTTTTCATAAGCTTGTTCAAGCATTTCACAAACATCAATTTCAACACTGCAATACATTGTCAGTTTTGCAGCGTGAGCTTTATTTGTAATACCGAAAAGTGTTAATGAAAGAACCAGAGCTATTGAAGCTACTTTTAGTATATTTTTCATATGTTCCTCTCTTTTTTATTTGTTGATGATAATTAGTTTAATCAGAAAGTGTTAATATTTTATTACGTTAAATTTAAAGAAAAATTAAAAAATTAAAAAAAAATTCAATTTATAGTTTAATTTTGAAATCAATTATGTTTACATAAATCATGAACGAAAAAGAGCTTAAAAATTTAATCATTAAAATTTTTAGAAAATTTAAATTAAGCAGGAGACACTCTATCATTTGTGCGAATGCAATTATTGATGCAGAGCTGGTTGGTGCTCCTTCTCATGGGTTATCACGTTTAAATATGTATTGTGAAAGAATCTCTAAAAAAGTGATAAATCCAAGACCTAAAATCACCGTAAAGAATATATCAAAATCTATATCAATAATTGATGCAGATGATTGTATTGGTTTTGTTGCTGCGGATGCTGCAATAAAAAAAACTATTCAAAATGCAAGAAAAACAGGAATGGGATTAGTTGCAGTAAAAAATAGCGGGCATTATGGTCTATCAGGATATTATGTTGAGCAAGCAGTTAAAAAAAATCTAATAACTTTTGCATTTACAAATGCACCTCCAGCAATTGCTCCTTTCGGAGGAAAAAAATCTGTCTTTGGAACTAATCCAATTTGTTTTGGTACTCAAACAAATAGTAAAGTTCCATTTATATTAGATACCTCAATGTCAATGATAAATAGGGGTAAAATTAGGATTGCAGAAAAATTAGGCAAAAAAATACCATATGGAGTTGCTTTAAATAAATTTGGTAAACCAACTACTAATGCAAAAGAAGCTCTTACTGGAGTACAACTTCCAATCGCTGGTTTTAGAGGATCTGGATTGGCTTGGATGGTAGATATATTAACTGGAGTATTTGTTGGAAGTAATCATGGTGGCAAAGTTAAAGACCCATTTGATGATTTTTCTGGTCCACAAAATATTGGGCATCTATTTATAGCATTCAAGGATAATCTTTTTGTAAGAAATTATAAAAAAAACATAAAAAGTAATATTAGAAGTATAAAAAAAACTTCAAAACTAAAAGGGCAAAGAATTTTTTATCCTGGTGAACAAAAATATTTAAGAAAAAAGATGAATTCTAGAAAAATAATTAAAATTCCAAAAAATATAAAAAAAGATTTAGATATTTTATTAAATAATTAGCCTGCAAAATAGCCTAATATTCCAATAGATAGAAAGACAGAAAACAAAATTATTTTCGATTGAAATGCTTTTTTCTTCTTTTCAGTAATCACTCTATTTTTTAGAACATCTATATTTACCTTACTAGGAGACTTTCGAATTGATTTCGATTTTTTTTCAGTAATTTTAATGTCAGAAGCTCTATTTAATTTCTCTAAACTCATTAAATTATTAAATCATAGTTAAAAAAAATATTATATATGAAAACCGTTCAAAATGGGTTGACTCAAATTTTAAATTTGTTCAAATTGGGTTTTGATACATTATGAAGCAACTTCCAAGCGTTAATTCTGAAATAGAAGAAGAATTAATTGACAAAATTTTCAAAAATAATTTTGATATCCTTAGTCCATTTTTTTTAAAACTAATGTCTGAATGGACAATTGGTGCATATAAAGTGTTCAGAGATATAGATACTTATACCATTCTAATATATTTAATAAGTAAACAATTCGATTTTTATAGAAGAAATAATTTAAACATCACTTACAATAATTTTTATAAGGACAAATCATTAGAAATTGAAAAAATTAATCTTATAAACATATCAAAAGATCTTCAAATTCCAAAAGAGAGTGTAAGAAGAAAAGTTCTTACTTTAGAAAAAAATGGTATCATTAAGAAAAAAGGTAAGAAATTTAGTATAGATAGAAGTGCTTACAATTCGACACAGCCTATAGATACATTAAAGAATATATCTGCATTATTATCTGTTTTTAGTAAAATTTTGAAAGATGAAAAAGTTGTTAAAAATGAAATGTCAAGTTATGAAATAAATAGTTTAATAAAATCTAATTTTTCATTTTGCTGGTATCAATTCTACAAATTTTTATTCCCCTATTGCCTTAGGTGGAAAATTTATTTTGGTGATATGGAAATATTTACTATTTTAGCAACGATTATTTTGAATGATAATTCTAGAATTAACAGACAGCTCAAAGGTATAGACTCTTACTTACAGAAATGGAGAAATCAGATTATAAACCAAAAAATAAAAGGTATTAATGCTATGTCCATTTCTGAAATTACAGGAATACCCAGACCTACTGTTGTAAGAAAAATTCAAATATTAACAAAAAACAAATTTATCTCACTAGATAAAAATAAATTAATCAATTTCGATGTAAGCAACAAAAATTTTAAGGAAATGTCAAAAATACAAGATAAAAATTTAAGATCTTTAAATGATTTTATAAAAAGAACATTTAATCAGATAAATCTTAATTAGATTTTTTAAGTATATAAATAAATATAAAACCAGTTATATACATAATTAATGCATATGCACCTGTTGGTATTGCATACAATATATCTGTTCCAAATATTTGGGTTGATACAAATAAAGCTAAAGTGCCATTTTGTAGTCCACATTCTAGAGCAATAGTCTTCATTTGCTTAATTCCTGAAGTAAAAATTTTTGCAATGTAATATGCAATCACCATCATTGTTATATTCAAAGTCAAAGAGATTACGCCAGCTTGCATTATAAAACTTAGGATATTTTCTCTTTCTTCATAGAAAGCTGCTATAAAAAATATGATAAATAATAAGATATTAAGTTTATTAAATAAGTTAACTTTTGAGGCTATAAAATTCTCAGCAAATTTTCTGATAATCATCCCTAAAATAACTGGTACAGTAACCACCAAGAACATTTTTATTGCAATTCCAGTCATTGAAATATTTTTAGAGATTTCTGTAACACCAAATAAATCAGCTGATGTAAAGATAATTACAGGAACTGTAATGATGCTGAGTAAACTAATAACAGCAGTTAGAGATATTGATAACGCTACATCACCATCTGCAAATTTTGTCAAAACATTAGATGTTACTCCTCCTGGGGCTGCAGCAATAATCATTACACCTATAGCAATTTCAGGTGGAGTTCTAAAAATAATAATTAACAAATAAGCGACCAATGGAAGAATTATTAATTGAGAAATAAAACCTACGATAAAATCTTTTGGTGTTTTAAATACTCTTAAAAAATCATCTAATTTTAATCCTAATCCTAGTCCAAGCATTATTAATGCTAATATGATCGGTGCTATTTTTGTAACAATCTCCATTCTTTTTAAGTTTTAAACTATTTATTATCTAAGAAAATAAAATTATTGCTATTTAGAACCATAACAAATATTTAAATTAATATGTTATCTGATAAATCCACAGTTTGTCCTGTAAATTTGCTTAACATTGCTCATCAAAAAAGAGGAGTAAATGCTGCGATTGTAAATGCAGGGAAAAAATTGCCCATGATGTCAGTCATGGATGCGGTATCAGAAAAATTAATCACTCCAATTTTAATAGGAGATAAACAAAAAATAAATGATTGTGCGGAAGAATTAAAATTTGATATTTCTGATTATGAGATTATCCATGAACCAATTGAAAATAACACAGCCAGTATTGCCACAAAACTCGCATCTGAAGATAAAGTAAAAATAATAGTTAAAGGACACATACATACTGATATTCTAATGAAAGAGGTTTTGAAAAGAGAGTATAAATTGATTGGCAAAACAAGATTGAGTCATATATGGCATATGACATTGCAGAAGGATGATAAACCATTAATCATAACTGATGGGGCATTAAATGTATCTCCAAATTTAAAAACTAAAATGCACATTTTAAGAAATGTTATTGATTTTAGTCACAGAATAAATATTTCTCGCCCAAAAATTTCCATTCTTTCAGCAACAGAAGAGGTGATAGAAAGTGTTCAAAGTTCAGTTGAAGCTAAAGAGTTAACTGAATTAGCTAAAAAAGAAAATTTTAATGCAGATATTTTTGGACCATTAGCATTTGACAATAGTATTTCAAAAAAATCTGCATCTATTAAAGGAATTGAAAATATAGTTGCTGGCGAGGCTGATGTATTGCTTGTTCCAAATGTTGAAACAGGAAATGCACTTGTAAAAATGATGATTTATTTTATGGGCGCATGTGCTGCTGGTGTAGTAGTTGGGGGTAAAGTCCCAGTTGTGATCACAAGTAGATCTGATGATGCGACAGCAAGACTGGCATCTATAGCAGCAGCTGTAGTAGCTTTGAATTAAACTTTTATTGATTAAATAACTTTTATAATTTAAATATAAAAAAAATTTAAGAAAAGATAATGGCAATTAGTTATATAAAAAAAGCTGAAAAAACCGCTTACACTGGTGAAGACGAAACAAGAAAAAAAGTAAGTTCGATTTTAAAAGATTTAGAAAAAACAAAAGATCAAGGTGTTAAGGAGATTTTAAAAAAATTCGATAATTACGAAGGTGACATATTGGTTAGTAAAGAAAAAATAGAAGAGATAAATAAGAAATTAGATCAAAAAATTAAAGATGATATTCAGTTTTCCCATGAAAGAGTAAGAAAATTTGCAGAACATCAATTAGAAAACTTGGGAAAAGACTCTGAAGTTGAACTTTCACCCGGTCTAATTGCTGGACAAAAACTAATTCCAGTTAATACAGTAGGATGTTATGTGCCTGGTGGTAGATATAATAATATTGCATCTGCAATTATGAGTGTAACAACTGCAAAAGTAGCTGGTGTAAAAAAAGTAATAGCTACAAGCCCGCCCAAAGACTCTAACGGGGCTAATCCAATAATAATTTATACTGCTAACTTGTGTGGTGCTGATGTGATTATGAATATAGGAGGAATTGGAGCCATTGGTGCACTTGCATATGGATGTTTTGGTAATCCAGAAGTGGATATGATTGTTGGACCCGGAAATAAATTTGTAGCTGAATCTAAAAGAATTTTATTTGGAAAAGTAGGAATAGATTTGTTTGCTGGACCAACTGAAATAGGAATTATTGCAGACAGCTCAGCTGACAAAGAAATTATTGCATACGATCTAGTGGGACAAGCTGAACATGGTCCCGACTCTCCTGCGTGGTTATACACAACAGATAAATCCTTATGTGATTTCGTAATGAAAAGAGTGCCTGAGATTATTAAAGAACTTCCAGAACACAACAAAAATAATGCTGAAGCTGCATGGAGAGATTATGGTGAGGTAATTTTATGTGATACTAGAGAAGAAATGGTGAAAGTTAGTGATGAATATGCACCTGAACATTTAGAAGTACAGACAGAAAACTTAAATTGGTATTTTGAAAATCTAAAAAATTATGGATCTTTATTCCTAGGTGAAGAAACAACAGTTGCTTATGGTGATAAATGTTCTGGACCAAATCATATTTTACCAACAAAGGGAGCTGGTAAATATACGGGTGGCTTATATGTTGGAAAATTCATCAAAACTGTAACATATCAGAAAATGGATAAACAATCTAACAAGGAAGTCGGAGCAGCAGCAGCAAGGATATCTAGATATGAAGGAATGGAGGCTCACGCAAGAACAGGTGATGTTAGACTTAGAAAATATGGCTTTTCTAATTAATTTAGACTTATAATAACTTTAAGAATTAATTACATTTTTTAAAACATCTACGCCAAGTTGTTTTAAAATATGAATTATATCTATTGGCACCCAATTTTCTCTTATCAGACCTTCATCATGATGATAAAAATCCATTACTCTCATTACAACATCTTGATTATCTGCTGAATATCCTAGCCAATCATTTGAACCATATTTTGCCTTTAAACTATGCCAGCCACCACATAGAGAAAATTTTCCGTCTCCTATTTCACAAAAATGTCCTAATTCCCAATAATTTCTATTAGTAAATGATTTTCTAAAAGGTAATTGATGCATATCTATAAAACCTTCAAGAGATCTAGAAGTTCCAATTCCACAAGGTCCATACCACATCATATCTTTGTGCCAAAATTCTTTTTGTGGATGGTTTAATAAACGACTTTTCAATTCATCTTTGGAAATATTTTCCTTTTCTGGTTTAATGTCCAAACTTCTGTTCATTGTCATAGCTTGTTTTAATGAATTTAAAGATATGTTCATATCCTCTTCAAAAAAATTTACACCATCAGTATTAATTGGTGGCAACCATGCTCCCTCTAATCCTCTGGACTGATTGATGGGCCACTTTCCTGCTTGCCTGATAAAGTCCATAATATCTATTAAAATATGACTTTCGGTTACTTTTTCATTTTTGATCTCATGAATTTCACAGCATCTTAGATTAATCATTTTAAAATTAGGCTTAATACCTAACCATGGTTTTAAAAAATATCCTGATAAAACTGAAAATGATCCTACTTGAACTTTATCTCTAAATGAACCACCAATAACGATGTTCTCTCTTCTTTCAAGATCTGGAAATGCATCAAAAAGTGGTGACCAGAATTTTTCTAAAAAATTTTTTATTCCACTAAATTCATTTAACGGTTCAAAACAATTTACTTTAATATTTTCATCAAATATTTTTAATAAGTTGTTTTGTAGATTATTATTTTTTAAATTATAAATTTTTTTTAAACCATCTCTTATATGTTTTTTATTATTAAAGTTTTGAACAGGTGATATCTCAATATCTTTAATATTTCTCTTATCTTTAAGGCCTGTATCAAATTGTTCTATTTGCATAAGTTGCAATTTATATTTAAATATAGATAAATAACAATATATGATTAATAGACTAGCAAAATTTAATGAGCTTATTCCCAGCTCGCTTCCATTTGTAGAAGGGAGGCTAGAAGGTCACAGGGAAAGGAAAAATTATACAATAATAGGTCGTGGTGTAGCAGAAGACACAAAGCAATCTGTAAAAATTCAATCTCTTCACGGTTATAATTTAGGTGCCGTGAGCGCTATGCCAAAAAATGGATCTGGGCTACACAGCCATACAACGGCAGAGGTATTTGTTATTTATTCCGGGAAGTGGAGATTTTATTGGGGTGCAGACGGCAAAAATGAGACCATATTAAATAGTGGAGATATAATTTCAATGCCTATTAACATGTTCCGTGCATTTGAAAACTATGGTGATGAAGAAAGTTTAATGTTTGTTGTTTTAGGTGGTGATGACCCAGGAATAATTACTTGGGTTCCTGAAATATTAAATAGAGCGAAAGAAACTGGAATGGCATTACTAGATGACAACTCTTTAATTGATCTAAAAAAAAATGAAATACCAAATGGTAGAAAAATAATAGAACCAATTAGTTTAAGTGAATTAGATAAATTTGATAATTATTTACCTGAAGAATTAGAAAAAAATATATTTAGAAATGTACAAAATAATACGCCACACGATCAAATAAATAATATCGATATATTTCAAGTTTTAGGTAAAAGATTTAATGCTAAAAAATACGACCCTTTGATTAACCAAAATACTGGATTTAATTTAACTATTTTAAAATCAAAGGTTGGAAAAATTGAAAATGTTGAATGTTCAAGACCTACAACGCTTTTTGCTCAACACGGTCTTTGGGAAATTAAATTAAATGATATAAATATAAAATTAGAAAAAGGAGATACTTTTTCTGTACCTATAAATAATAATATTAGTATTTCATGCAATAATTTAGAGGATAGTACTTTAAATTTTGTGAGTCAGATCTAATGAAAGGATTTGATAGTGATTATAAAGATTTACCAGATTATATTTTAAAAATTACTAAACAAATTTGGGAAGGAAAAGATGTTGAGTCCATTTCAAAATATTACTCAAAAAATATTCCAGTAAGGTCACCATTTGGTGTAACATACGGTTTTAAGCCTGTAATTGATGCAACTTATAAAACATTAGATGAATTTCCAGATAGGCAATTATTAGGTGAAGAAATTATTTGGAGTGGAAATGACGAAGCCGGATATCACTCTTCACATAGGATTTTGAGTAAAGCCACTCACTTAAAGGATGGCTATTATGGAAAAATAACTGAAAAAAAAATAGTTTACAGAGTAATAGCAGATTGTGCATGTAAAAATAACCAAGTCTATGATGAATGGATTGTTAGAGATCAAGGAGCAATGGTAAGACAATTAGGATACACACCTGAGGAATTTGCTAAAGTTATTATTAATAAAGAAGGCGGTGCAATAACAGCAAAGCCTGTTTACACTAGAACTTCAGATAAAAAATCTGATTATATGCCAGAACCAGTTAAAGAGTATTCGTCTGGTTTTAGATATATGAAAATTTTAAAAAATATTTTTTCTACAGATTATAATTATGAAGATTACAATAGAGCCACCAACCTTTTTTGGCCTGGTAATAAAATTGGAAATGGGAGCGATGATGTAATGAAATATTGGGATTCTTTAAAATTTATTCTAACAGATATAAATTTTACAATTGAACACGTTGCATCACTTAACGAAAAAGCAACTATCAGGTGGTTTTTAAGTGGCAAACATTCAAATGATAGTCAAGAATTTGGAAAAAAAACTAATAAAGATCTATTTATTATGGGTATAAATCATGCAGAATTCAGAAATAATCAAATAATAAGAGAGTGGGTTTTATTTGACGAAGTTGCTATTTGGAAACAAATATTGATGTAAATGTATATGAGTAAAATTAAAACTACACATGTAGGAAGTTTACCAAGATCAAAAGAGTTGTCAGAACTATTATTCAAAAAAGATAAAAAAGAATTATTTGATCAATCACAACTTGATAAAATAATTGAAGACAATGTTAACAAAATTGTAAAAAAGCAAATCGACATTGGTATTGATATTATTAGTGATGGTGAGATGTCAAAGATAAGTTATGCAACTTATGTGAAGGATCGAATTCAAGGATTTAGTGGTGAAAGTGAAAGAAAGGCACCTAAAGATCTTGATGATTTTCCATCTTACAAAGAAAAAATTGCAAGCTCAGGTGGAACTCCAACTTATACTAGACCTTGTTGTACTGATGAGTTAAAAATAAAAGATACTAAATCTCTAACTAAAGATATCGATAATTTAAAAAAAGCTCTAAAAATCAATAATCACGATATTGCATTTATGAATTCTGCTTCGCCAGGAGTTATTTCCAATTTTCTTCCTAACAAATTTTATAAAAATGATGATGACTATCTAAATTCATTATCTAAAATAATGAAATTAGAATACGAGGAAATAACAAATAATAATTTGTGTTTACAGATTGACTGTCCAGATCTTGCATTAGCAAGACACATGACTTTTAAAGATGTTGATGAAAAATCATTTTTATTTCGTGCTGAAAAACAAGTGGAATTTTTAAACGAAGCTATAAGAGACATCGATAGTTCAAAATTAAGAATGCATATTTGTTGGGGTAATTATGAAGGTCCGCATACTTACGATATAGCATTAGAAAAAATATTACCAATTGCTTTTAAAGCAAATATCCAAACATACCTGATAGAGGCGTCTAACCCAAGACACGCTCATGAATGGAAGGTTTTTGAAAATATAAAAGTTCCAAATGACAAAATAATAGTTCCAGGTGTCATCGACTCTACTTCAAACTTTGTAGAACATGAGGAATTAGTTAAAGAAAGAATTATCAAATATTCTAAAGTGATACCTAAAGATCAATTAATGGCAGGAAGTGATTGTGGTTTTAGTACTTTTGCAGGTTTTGGAAATGTAGACGAAAATATTGTATATAAAAAGTTTGAATCTTTGGTCGCAGGTGCAACGCTTGCGTCAAATGCGATTTAAAAAATACTTTTAAATTCCTAGAGGAATATATATCATTTAACCATAAATTATAATTTAAAGAGGAAAAAAATATGAAAAAAATAATAATTTCACTATTGTTTCTACTTTTAAGTACAGTTGCTTATGCTGATTGTAATATAAAGAGTGGATCAATAAACATTTTAGCTAATGATTTTCCAGCTTTAAGAACTTTTGTGGAAACGGCTAAAGGATGTAAAGGAAGTGCAGATTTTAAAGTTACACATTCTTCAGAACATAATAAGATTGCTGTGCCAGCTTTAACTGCTAATCCATCAGAGTTTTCTGCTAGAATAGCAGCCAATAGTTCAATTGTTCCTTTAATGAACCAAGACCTAATCAGACCACTAGATGATTTGGTAAACAAATATGGCAAAGGAATACAAGAGTCACAACTAATCACAATTGATGGTAAAGTGATGGCTGTAGCATTCATGGCTAACACTCAACATCTATATTATAGAGAAGATGTTTTAAAAGATCTAGGAATAGCAGTTCCAAAAACATATGAGGAAGTAGTTGCGGCATCTGAAAAAATTAGAGCTTCAGGTAAAATGCAACATCCTTATGCTGCAGCTTACAAGGCAGGATGGAATTTAGCAGAAGAATTTGTAAATATGTACATTGGACATGGCGGTGAATTCTTTAAATCGGGATCTGCTCAACCTAGCGTAAATAATGCTAAAGGAGTAGCTACATTAAATATGCTAAAAAAATTAGCTGGTTTAAGTAACCCAGATTACTTAACTCACGACAGTGAGGCTATTAAAGTTGAATGGGAATCTGGAAATGTAGCTTTAATGACATTATGGGCTTCAAGATCAGGAACTTTACTTGATGATGATGGTGATGCAAAAATAACTGCAGCAACTAAATTAACTGCTCCTGCAACAGTTGCGGGTGGAAATATACCAGCAGCAACATTATGGTGGGATGGATTTACATTAGCAAAAAATAGATCTGATGCAGATGCCGAAGCAACATTTAGGGCTTTAGCGCATGCAGCTTCAAATAAAAAAATGGTTGCAGATGCAGCCGATCAAGCAGTCTGGTTAATTGAAGGTTTCAAACCTGGACCTAAATCAATCGGTGTTATTGAGGCTGTAAAGATGAAAGCTAAACCATATCCTATGTTACCACAGATGGGTTTAATGCATGGAGCATTAGGAAGTGAGATTGTTGAATTTTTACAAGGTAAAGAATCAGCGGAACAAGCATTAAAAGATGTAGAAGCCGCATACATAAGTAAAGCAAAAGAACAAGGTTTTCTATAATCTATAAAATTTAAGTGGGGACAAAAGTCCCCACTTATAAATCAATGCCTAATAAAACTTTTTTTTGGTTTTTTTTACCAACTGGACTAGCAATGATTTTATTCATTGGACTTCCAATTATTTCGACAGGAATACAATCTTTTTATGCTCAACACGATCAGGTGGTTAAAGAAGTAAAAAAGTGCGATCCTTTTGGATGTACAGTTTCTATTGTTGTTGATCAAGAAAAAACCTCGAAGCTTAGAGATGAAAAACCACTTGGAAAATTTAATGCTTTTGGAACCTATGTAGATAGAAATCATCTTGCGATTGATGAAATTGGAAAATTTTGGAATGAAACTAATAGTTTTGGTGAATTTCTTGATCAAGTTACCAACTTACCTTTTTATAAGGCATTAATATTTACTTTAACTTATTGTTTATTTGTTACCCCGAATGTTTTGCTCTTGGGTTTCATAATTGCTTTAAGTTTGAACGCAGTAACTAGAAGAATAAGAGGACCATTAATATTTGGTACCATTTTGCCAATGATTGTTACCCCTCTTGTTGGTTCATTAGTTTTATTCTGGATGATAGATGCAGAAGGGATAATAGGTGCGAATTTACAAATGTTAATGGATGACCCTTATTTATCTTTAAAATCCTCAAAAACATTAACTTGGATAACTATTATAATTTATGGAATATGGCACCATTCTCCATTTGCCTTTGTTGTATTCTATGCTGCCTTACAAACTGTTCCTCAAGAGCCAGTTGAAGCTGCAATTATTGATGGGGCATCAAGATGGCAAAGAGTAAGGCATATTGTTCTGCCGCATATATATCCCGTAGTGACCTTTGTGGCTCTTATTTCATTAATGGATAATTTCAGAGTTTTTGAACCTATAATTGGTTTTAGTGCTGAAGGAAGTGCTCAATCTTTATCGTGGTTAATTTATGATAATCTAGTAAATGAAGAGGTAATTTTATTTGGATCTGCAGCAGCTACATCAATGATGACTATAATTGGAATTGCAATACTTTTGGCTCCAGTTTTAATTAGAACATGGAAAGAATTTAGGACGGCAAGATAAATGGAATACGGACTTGATAAAAGATCAAACGCTTTAAAAATATTTAATACAACTTTTATAATTGTTTGGTTATTAGTTGCGTGTTTTCCATTCATCTGGACATTTTGGGGATCTTTTAAAGTAAGAGCTGATTTTTTTTCAAGAGCAGATTGGTGGTATGCAATATCTGCTTTTAACACTTTAATTGAAACTGGCGGAAAATTTACATCAAATGCATATAGTCAAGCTTGGACAGAGGGAGAATTTTGGAAAGCTTCAAGAAATACTGTAATCGTCACGTTTTTTGTAGTTACAATTTCATTATTTTTAGGAACATTAGGTGCTTATGCATTGTCAAGATCAACTAGAAATTATGCATTTTGGATTTTAATTGCTGCATTAATTTTTAGAGCCATGCCTCACATTACATTAGTTTCTGGTTATTTGTTTCCATTCTTTCAATTACAGATATGGGGAATATTACCAACTACTATTGTTGTGCTGGTGGCAATAAATCAACCTTTTACTTTATGGTTGCTATATTCATTTTTTAAAACCGTTCCAAAAGAATTAGATGAAAGTGCATTAATAGATGGCTGTTCATATTTTCAAGCATTTAGACACATCATCATGCCCGTAATGTGGCCTGGTGTAATTACAGCAGGATTATTTAGTTTAATGCTTGCTTATAATGATTTTACAGTTACTGCGCTTTTATTAAATCAAGAAAATCACACAATGGTTCCAAAAATCCAAAGTTATTTAGGAACAAATCAGCATGAAGGAAATCTAATGTGGGCAGTATCAGCAGTAGTTTCAGCAACAGCACCATTATTTATGCTAGTGATGTTTTTCCAAAGACAAGTAATAAGTGGTTTAACTGCAGGTGCTGTAAAAGGATAATGCAATTAAAGGCAATGCTTTTTGGTTCTATTGGAACTTTAGCAGAAACATCTGATATTCAAAGAAATTCATTTAATGAAGCATTCAAAATAAGTGGACTAGATTGGTTTTGGGATGAGGATCAATACCGAAATTTATTATCAAAATCTGGTGGAACCGGACGAATTAATGATTACGCAAAACAAACTAAAAATGAAATAGACGGAAGAAAAATTAGAAATTTGAAAACGAAAATTTTTAATGAATATTTAAGTAAAAATAAAATACAGCCAAGAGAAGGGGTTAAAGAAATTATTAAATTTTGCAAAAAAAATAAAATAAAAATTGGACTAGCTAGCTCAACAACAACTAATAATATAAATTCTATTTTTAATTCTTTAAGAGGAAGTGTAGAAAAAAAAGATTTTGATTTTATTGGTAATAATGAATTTATATTGAGAGAAAAACCATACCCCGATATCTACAATTATGCCTTAAAATATTTAAATATTGATCCAAACGAATGTTTAGCAATCGAAGATACAGAAGAAAGCTTAAATTCGGCATTGAGCGCAGATATAAAATGTATAGCTTTTCCTGGCAAGTATCACACACAATACACATTTGATGGAAATTATTTATTAGTTAATAAATTATCTACTAAACTTTTCAATCAATAATTTCTCCAATAATATAAATAATAATAACCAACATAAAAATTATTATAAAAGTATTTATATATTTCCAAGAATTATTATTATTTAAATTATTCGCAAATAATTTCGATAGATATCCTAAAGAAAAAAAAAATAAAAATGAAGCAATAGATGCTCCAATACCAAAAAAAATTTTATCTTCTATAGCAAAACTCTTTGAAAAATTCCCTAAAAAAAATACTGTATCTGAATAAACGTGAGGATTTAAATAAGTAAAACTCAGGGTTTTTAAAAAAATTTTAAAAGAATTATCACTGTTTAAATTATTCTCAAATTTTAGTGACTTAAAATTTATTATTTCATCAATTTTTGTATATATAAAATATATTAAAAATATAACCAATAAGATGTTTAAGATTAATTCGATTATATCATTAAAATAACCGAAAAAAAAATGGAATAAAAAAATACCAAAAAATATAAGAATTAAATCAGATATCGCACATACCAAACATACAAGAAATATTTTTTGTTTTTTTAAGCCTTGCTCTATTACAAAAATATTTTGAGCTCCAATGGCAAATATCAAAGATAAGCCTGTAATAAAACCCACTAAAAGAATTGACATTTTCTAAATTCTTGATTTTTTATCAGCTATAATGCTTACTAAAACAATTAATATTAGAAATGGAATACAAATAAAGTTCATCATTTTCCATCCTATATAATTCAATAAAATTCCTGCTGATAAACTTGCTAATGCCATAGTTGAAAAAACTATCAAATCATTAAAACCTTGTACTTTAAATTTTTCATTCTTATTATATGTTAAAACAACTAAACTAGTCCCTGATATAAATAAAAAATTCCAACCGAGCCCTAAAAAAATTAATGAAAGCATATAATTAAAATATGTTTGGTCAAATGCACTTAAAAATACTGTAATAGTAAAAAATATTACACCTAAATATATCATTTTACTGTGTCCAAATTTTTTAATTAAGTTTCCTGTAATCAAAGAAGGTAAGAACATAGCAACAACATGAATTTGAAGAACAAAACCTGTTTTTTTTAAGCTGATATTTTCCATAACATACATACTTAATGGTGTAGCAGTCATTAGAAATGACATCACCGCATATGCAAAAGCAGCTGCTGTAATTGCTTGCAAAAATTTAGGTTGTGATAGAATAGATTTTATATCTCTTATGTTTTTTTTATCCTGAACTTCATTTATTACATCCAAATTATTTTTAAAAAAAAACAAAAAAACGCCTGGCATAAAAGAAAGGATAGATAAAAGAATGTAAGAACCAACATACATATGATTTTGTATTAAATCTTTTGTATAATTTGCTAATGTTATTCCCAAAAATGCAGATACAATACCTGCTAGTAAAAGAATAGAGATTGCTTTTGGTATCTTATCTTTTTCAACACTTTCAGCTGCAGCAAATCTATATTGATGATTAAAAGCTGCACCCATTCCAAGAAATAAACAAGAAATAGAAAATAAAAGGAAACTTTTTTGACTGATTGCAAAAGCAGCAAGTAAGGCTGAAGATGAACTACCAATGGCTGCAAAGACAAAACCGTTTCTTCTACCTATTTTACTCATTATATTTGCGGCTAATACTGTAAAACTAGCAGTTCCTACGACAAATAAAGCTGTAGGCAATGTTGAAAGAGATTGATTTGTATTAATTTCAGATCCAACTATACCACTCAAAAAAACTGTTATAGTTGCAGTCGTAAAACCAAACACTTGGCTTAACGTTAGTAATAACAAATTTCTATTCTTTATTAGCGTCACTTATATATAATTAGCATAAATAAATTATCTATATAGTTGTTTTAAATTTTAATATAGGAATAAATACTTTAAAATATGATTGGTATATTGGGTGGCATGGGAACACAAGCTGGCTTAGATTTTTGCGATAAGCTAGCAAAGTTAAACAGAGGAAAACTAGATCAAAAATATCCAATGTTTATTCTATATAATAAATCAAATACACCAGAAAGAGCTGAAAATTTAAAACAGTACAAAAATGTTTTAAAAGAATTAATTGCTGGATGCAAAATGTTAGAAAAAAATAAATGTAAATTTATAGTTATGCCATGTAATACCGCACATTATTGGCATGAGGATATTCAAAATAAAATATCTATTCCATTTTTAAGTATGCCAAAAGAAGTATACTTAGACACAAAGAAACATTGCAAACCAAAATCCACAATAGGACTTTTAAGTACCCAGGCAACTCTAGATACAAATATATATCATAAATATTTTAATAAAACTTTTAGACTACTAAAACCAAGTGCTAAACTTCAAAGTAGTTCAGTTAATACAGCAATTAAATACGTAAAAATGGGAAAAGTAAAAGAAGCAGAAAAAACTTTAAGACCTGCTGTTAAATATCTTATGAAAAAAAAATGCAAAAAGATTATTTTGGGATGTACTGAATTACCAATTGCAATATTTGCTTACAAATCTTTTAAAAAAGCTAAAGAATCCAAATTATTTATTGACCCAAATCTTTTATTGGCTCAAGTATGTATGAAAAAATACAAAAAAAACTAATAATTATTTATTAATTTAAAACTTTTTGTGAAAAAAAAATATACAATTATTTTCTCTGATCTTGATGGTACTATATTAGACAAAAATAGCTTTAAATTTGATAAAATTAAAAATTACATTAGAAAGTTAATTTCAAAAAGAGTAATACTTGTTCCAAACTCTAGTAAAACAGAAATAGAAATTAAAAATTTTATAGAAGAATTAGGTATTGATTTACCTTTTATTTGTGAAAATGGTTCTGCAATTCATAATTTAGATTTAATAAATAAAAAATTACCAAAAAAATTAATACTTAGCAAAGATATTAAATCTATATCAAAATTATATTTAGAAAAAGTTCCACTTAAAATAAGAAAAAAAATAATAGACTTAAGAAAAATAAATAAGGCGGATCAAATTAAAATTTTTGGTCTTCCTAAAAATAAAATCAAATATGCTTTAAAAAGATCATTTACAATACCCATTAAATTTACTGATGAGATCAAAGATAAGAAAAAATTCATTAAAATAATTAAAAACTCAGGTTTGAAAATTCAAGAAGGAGGAAGAATTATGAACCTAGGTGATAATGTTGATAAGTCTTTAGCTATGCAAATATTCTTAAAAAAAGTTAAAATTTTTATCAAAGATCCCATAAAAACAATTGGAATAGGTGATAGTCATAACGATATTGGTATGTTGAAAAACACTGATATTCCTTGCTTAGTTTATAATGAGGGTTTTAATAGAAAGAATATAAAAATTAAAAAACTTATAGTTTCTGATAAGCCATCTCCCCAGGGCTGGGCTGATGTGATAAAAAAGGCGGTACTTAAAAAATAAGAATATGATTAATAGCTGCCATGAGTGAATTTTCTCAAAATGGTATTGTCTCTACTTTGCACGACTTTGGAACCAAATCGACTAAGGAGATTGAAAAAGAACTATTGAAATTTTCAAGTGAGAGAAAAATGGAATTAATTTTGCCATGTCTCTACTCCGAGTTGGAAGGAAATGCTTTGCCCAATATAGTTTCAGAAATTAAAAAAACGAATTATTTAGATCATATTATTATAGGTCTTGATAAGGCAAATGAAGATCAAGCTAGAAAAGCTTGGACATTTTTTGAGCAATTAGAAACCCCATTTACAATTTTATGGAACGATGGACCTAACCTAAAAAAATTAGATAAAGAACTTAAAAAAAAAGGATTAGCACCAAATGAAAAAGGTAAAGGCAGAAATGTTTGGTATTGTATTGGAATGTCTATAGCACGGAACACAGCAAGATCCGTAGCATTACACGATTGTGATATAAAAACTTATGATAGACGAATGTTAGCTAAATTATTTTATCCAGTTGTAAATCCCCTATTCAATTTTGAATTTTGCAAAGGATATTATCCAAGAGTTGCTGAAGGTAAAATGAATGGTAGAGTTGCAAGGTTATTAGTTTTTCCATTATTAACAGCCTTAGAAAAGACAATTGGCAAAAGTGATTATTTAGATTTTATGAAATCTTTCAAATATCCTTTGGCAGGTGAATTTTCTTTTAGACGTAATGTTCTGCCTGAATTAAGAATTTCATCTGATTGGGGTATAGAAATTGGTATTTTATCAGAAATGCAAAGAAGTTATTCACCTCAAAACATATGCCAAGTTGATTTAGCTGAGACATACGATCATAAACACCAGAATTTATCTTTAGATGATGAAACTAAAGGTTTATCAAGAATGTCTATTGATATAATTAAGACTTTTATTAAAAAATTAGCAACGCAAGGACACTCTTTTAGTAGAGAAAAATTTAGGTCATTAAAAGCAACTTATTACAGATCTGCTTTAGATTTGATTGATATTTACAGAACCGACGCTGAAATGAATGGATTAAAATTTGACTCACATACAGAAGAGAAAGCTGTTGAACTATTTGCAATAAACATAATGAAAGCTGGAGAGGCTTTTTATTTAAATCCTATGGATACACCATTCATACCCACTTGGAGCAGAGTAAAAAGTGCTATTCCCGATTTTTTAGTGAGACTTGAAAAAGCGGTAAATGAAGATAATAGCCATTACATTTGATTAATTTTTTTATTACAAACAAAAAATAATTTTCTCGGAAATGATCCTTCTTCAAAATACTCAATACTTATATTTTGGTATCCATTCATTAGATTCTGAACGGTTTTTTTTGAAAAAAAATGAATTATAAATCCATCTATCTCATATAAATCTTCACCTCTGTGTATCCCTTTTTGATAATCTCCATCATCAGTGTTCCTCACTGTGTAAATATTTAATCCACCAGGTTTTAAAACTCTTTTAATTTCAGTGTTTATTTTAATTAAATCATCAATAGTTAATGCCATACAGTAAAGCATATGAGAATAACAAGCATCTAAAGAATTATTTTCAAAAGGTAGTTTTGATCTTACATCGTATTTCATTGTTGAAATTGATGAAGTAAGATTTTCTTTTTTAATTTTCTGATCAATAATCTTTAGGCCATTTTCACTATAGTCTAATGCAGTCAAATTTATTGAATTTTTTCCAAAATATATGCTATCTCTTCCTAGACCGGCTCCGAGCTCGATAACATTTGAAAATTTGTTTTCTTTAAAAATATCTAAAGCTTTTTTTGCCGGATAACTGGGATCTAAACCAAACATCTCAGGCTTATTTGAGAAATTAGTTTCCCAATGCTGAGATTGTTGGTTTAAAATATTTTTATCCAATTTATTTAGAAGGATCTGGAACCTTTCTTAAATAAGGTTTCACAGTTTCCCATCCATCTGGATATATTTTTTTTGCCTCATCATCTTTTATAGCTGGCAAAATAACAACATCTTCACCTTTTTTCCAATTAGCTGGAGTTGCAACTTTATGTTTTGCTGTAAGCTGCATAGAATCTATCGCTCTCAAGATCTCTAAGAAGTTTCTTCCTGTTGCCATTGGATATGTAAGGTATAAACCAATCCTCTTATCAGGTCTTACAACAAAAATAGTTCTAACAGTTTCATTATCAACAGCTGTTCTACCCATTGATGTTGTGCCAGCGTCACCTTCTAACATATTAAACAGTTTTGCAACTTTTAAATCTTCATCCGCAATTATAGGATAATTTGGTTTAGTACCTGATACATCCTTGATATCATCTAACCACTTTTTATGGTCCTCTACCCCATCAACACTTAAACCAATCACTTTAACGTTTCTTTTATCGAATTCGTCTTTCATCAAACCTAGTGCTCCAAGTTCTGTTGTGCATACTGGTGTAAAATCTTTTGGATGTGAAAATATTACTCCCCAGCTATCACCTAGCCATTCGTGAAAAGAAATGTCCCCCTCAGTCGTTTTGGCTTGAAAATCAGGACACATACTATTTATTTTTAACATTATTAATCTCCTTATAAAAAAATATTATATGAAAGATTGTTTTATGAAGCAAACTTTTATAAGTTAGGTAATTATGATCTTTGAACAGTTATTTGATGAAAAGTCATCAACCTATACTTATATAATTGCAAGTGGAGAAGGTAGAGAAGCTTTGATCATAGATCCTGTAATTGAACATTCAAATGAATACTCAACAATATTAAAAAACTTAGATCTTAAACTTGTCAAAGTAATAGATACACATATTCATGCAGATCATATCTCTGCATTAAATGAATTAAATAAAAGAACTAATTGTATCCGAGTTATGGGAGAGAAATCTAAATCAGAAGTAGTAGACTTAAGAATTAAAGATGGTGAAAAGATTAAAATTGAAAATGTTATTCTTCAAGCTATTTATACTCCTGGGCACACCGATTGCTCATATAGTTTCTTAATGGATGATAGAGTATTTACTGGTGATACTCTGTTAATTAATGGAAGTGGTAGAACTGATTTTCAAAATGGCAATGCACACGATGCTTATGACTCCATATTTAATAAATTATTAACACTACCAGAAAAAACTCTGGTGTATCCAGCTCATGATTATAATGGCAAGAAATTTTCAACAATTGAAAATGAAAAAAATAATAATCCAAGATTACAAGTAAGCTCGAAAGAAGAATATGCAGATATAATGAACAATCTAAATCTTGCAAATCCTAAAATGATGGATGTAGCTGTTCCTGCTAATGTAAAAGGGCTTACTTTAGATAATATTAATTAACTTTAAATTTCAACATAAGTAACTATATAGGCTGTCTATGAATGACTTTTTGCAATCTATTATTGACAGAGATCCTGCCGCAAAATCTAAGTTAAGTTTAATTTTAACTTATCCTGGAGTTAAAGCGGTATTTTTTCATAAAATTGCAAATTTTTTTGCTACTGCAAAATTTGATTTAATCGCAAGAATTATTTCTCAGTTTTCTCGTTTCTTAACTGGTATTGAAATTCACCCTAAAGCAAAGATTGGAAAAAATTTATTTATTGATCATGGGATGGGTGTAGTAATTGGAGAAACATCAGATATTGCAGACAACGTAACTATTTATCATATGGTTACTTTAGGTGGAATATCCCCAAGTATAAATTCAAATGATCAAAGAGAAGTTAAAAGACACCCTACTCTTCATGATAATGTAGTTGTTGGTTCAGGCGCTCAAATTTTAGGGCCAGTAATTGTTGGAAAAAATGCTAAAATTGGTGCGAATGCAGTAGTCACAAAAAATGTTCCTGAAAACGCAGTAATGGTAGGAATACCTGCAAAGAATGTTGGAACTGCAACAGAGGAATTTAAACCCTATGCCGTTACCAATGGCAATGAAGATAAAGAATAATGAAAAATTTTAAGGATGATTTTATTCAATCAGTTGGAAACACTCCTCTAATAAAATTAAAAGCTGCTTCAGAAATTACAGGTTGTAATATTTACGGAAAAGCAGAATTTTTAAATCCAGGAGGATCAGTAAAAGACAGGGCAGCACTTGCTCTTATAAAAGATGCTGAAGAAAAAAAACTTATTTCAAAAGGTGGAACAATTGTTGAGGGTACTGCGGGAAATACTGGGATCGGATTATGTTTATTAGGAAATTCACTAGGTTACAGAACTATTATTGTAATGAATGATAATCAGACACAAGAAAAAAAAGATACTTTAAGAAATATTGGAGCAGACTTAAAACTTGTTCCTGCAAAACCTTATAAGGATGAAAATAATTTTGTAAAAGTTGCTGCTAGAATGGCTGAAGAGCTAAAAAGTTCAAATAATCATGGAGTTGTTTGGGCAAACCAGTTTGATAATACCGCAAACTCTAAAGGTCACTACAATACAACAGGTCCTGAAATATGGGAACAAACTGAAGGAAAAATTGATGGATTTGTATGTTCATCTGGAACTGGGGGAACTATTGGTGGAGTAAGTAGTTTTTTAAAAGAAAAAAATAAAGATGTAAAAATTTATCTATCAGATCCAAAAGGATCCTCTTTATTTAATCATATTGAGAATGGTGAATTAAAAGCTGAAGGAGGATCTATTACAGAAGGTATCGGATCAAGCAGAATAACAGCAAACTTTGCTGAAGCTAAAATAGATGGAGCATTTTCAATTGAAGATAAAGAGTCTTTGCCAATACTATATGATTTAATCAAAAATGAAGGTCTAAGTCTTGGAACAAGTTGTGGAGTAAATATTGCAGGTGCAATAAGATTGGGGAAAAAATTAGGACCTGGAAAAACTATTGTCACTATTCTTTGCGACAAATCAGACAGATACAACTCAAAGATGTTTAACAAACCTTTTTTAATTGAAAAAGGTTTGCCTTACCCTGATTGGATATAATTACGCATATCAGTGCTGTAATAAAATCATTACAATAAAGTATTATAATAATTTTATAATTACTGGAGGAATGATTTATGAAACAATTTCTAATAACACTAATATTTTTAACAATATCAAGCATTAGTTTTGCTGAACAAGGTCAAATTAAACAAAACGGTTTTTTTGCAGGTACATCAAAAGTTTTAGGTGACGATAAGGGTAACTTTACAATTATCTATGATGGAATGTTGGGTTTAAAAGCAATAGATGGAACAACTTTTGGAGATAAATCTTCAATGAGATGTGTAGGTTCAATAATTGTTTTTGCAGGACAAGGAAATGAAAGTGGAACTTGCGTAAATAAATTTGAAGATGGTGCTACAGCAACCTCACAATATAAAGGTGTTTTTGGTAAAATGTTGAGATGGAAATATGTAAGTGGAACCGGGAAGTATAAAAATATTTCAGGCGGTGGAACTGTAACTATTAAAAGTATGAATTCTGCACAGGAAGGGATTGTTCATTCTTATAATGAAATTACTGGAAATTACAATTTAAACTAAAGATAATATGTCAATTTTAGAAAAACTTAATAAAGCAATTTTGGAAAAGGATGGAGTTGCAGCGGGAGAGTTAGTGCATGATGACTATAAGATGTTTTCTCATCTTAAAGGCGAATATGTGCATATGGGTAAAGAAGGAATGATAGAAGCTGTAAGCAAGGGAATGATGAGTCCTGTAAAACATAGAATTCTTTTTGAAAATGATGAGATAGGTTTTGATCACTCTTATGTAACTTATCAAGATGGAAACACAGAAGCGTTAATGTGTTGTTGGAAGTTCAAAGATGGAAAAATCATCGAAGTAGAAACTGGCGCAACAAAATTACCAAAAGAATAAATTTAGGAGGATTATGAGTGGAGCAGAAACAAAAAGTTTCGATAAACCAGATCAGGAGTTTAAACAATTTGACAATGCAGACATGTACCATGTGAATGTTGGTGGACAGAGATTAGTACAAATTAAACTTCAACCAGGTTGGAAATGGTCAAAAGATGTTAAACCAAAAATAGACTCTGATGCTGCAAGTTGTCAGGCAAATCATATTGGGGTTATTGTAAAAGGAACTGTGTGTGCAAAACATGACGATGGAACAGAAATTACTTATACCGCTGGTAGCGCTTACTCAGTTAAACCAGGTCATGATGCATGGGTAGTTGGTGATGAGCCAGTTATTGCATACGAGTTTGGCGGAGTTTGGGGCGAATAATGGTGAAGATGGTAGGTAGTTTTGAAGTAAAAGATTGGGATCACTGGAAAAAATCTTTTGATGCCCATAAAGAACCTAGGGAAGCTGCTGGTATAAAAACAGTTTATGTTGGAAATGAAATAGATAATCCAAATAAAGTTCACATAGTCATGGAGACTCCTGCAGCAGATACAATGCAAAAATTTATGCAAGACCCAGATAATGCTAAAGTAATCGAAGAATCTGGACACAAACAAGAAACAACTATAATGAGCGTTTGCTCAGATTAAAACAAACTGAAAGGTAATATGAAATACTATATGGTAACTCACACATTTAAATCTAAAGAAATGAAAGAAAAATTCAATGAAACCTTAGGCGGAATGACTAGAGAACAAATAATTGAGTCATCAACGAGTGATAAGGCCAAATGTCAAATGACATACTACACTCCTGATGAGACAATGACTATGTTCTGTCATTGGATGGCTGAAAGCACCGATGCTATTAATGAGCAACTTTCTGCTATGAATGATTTTTTTGAACCACATCAATTTACAGAGGTAAAAAAGGAAGTATTCAATTTTAATAGTTAAACAAAATAGGAAAATTTATGAAAAAAATTATAGTCGTATTATTCTTAAGTATCTTTACCGCAAATTGCTTTGCAGATGGTCACGTAAAGAGAATATTATCAACAAGTGAAACTGGTATGGGAAATGAAATTGTTTATCCATCAGGTAAAGCAAAAATAACAGCTTTTGAATTTACTGTCCCTGTAGGAGCTCCAGTAAAACCTCACACACATTCTTTTCCAGTATTAATAATGATCCAACAAGGTGAAATTGAACTTACTACGGGTGGTAAAACCAAGGTTTACAAGGCTGGTGATGCATTTGTTGAAGATGTCGGTATTGCACATGAATCTCGAAATATAGGAAATGTTCCAGCTAAAGCAATAGTAGTTGCAATCGGTGTTGAAGGTCAGAAGATTGTAAATCCAGTTAAATAGAAAGGAAAAAGAAATGATCATAAAAATAGAAGAAAATATAAAATCATTTTCATCTTGGATGAATATGGCAAAAGTGAATGCTGAAAAAATTAAAGGATTTGGTGCTACTATTATCTTTGCGGGTGTATCTAAAGAAGACCCTACAAAATTTACTGTAATCGTTAAGTATGCAACCATGGAAGGTTTCGAAGCATTTAAAAATGACAAAGAACTTCATGCAGCAAGAGCTCAAGCAGGTGTAGATTTAGACTCAGCAAAGGTTACACCAATGCATGAAGATTTTATGGAAAATTTTAGTGGATAAACAATCAATATAAAGAAAGGATAAAAGATGGAAACGGAAACACTAGTAGTAGCTCATTTAAAAGAGGGTATGTTAGAAAAATTTATGGGCTTTATGCAATCAGATGCAGGCATGGCAGAAAGAGCTAAGGTAGCAAACGTCTCGAAAACAATCGGCACAGTTGCACCAGACAAAAAAACAGTAATGTTTAAGATATTTGTCACAGATAAAGAGGCACTTAAAGCTTTTATTAACGGAAGCAATCCTGTTTCAGGTCCAGTTATGGAAGAAGTAATGGAAAGTTATACTATTTACGAGTTGAATAAAGTAGATATGTAACAATATCAAATATAGAGTAATTTAACGAAATTTTTTATAAATGAAGAAATTAGTATTAACACTCTTAATTTATTTCCTTAGCTTTTCTAATTTTGCTCACGCAACAGATAATGATAAATTGCTAAATTGTGCAGGAGTTTTTACCTCAACGCAATTTATTAAACAAGGGGATCTTCCAGACGGAGACTTAGCTTATAAAGAGATAAGTCTTTCTGCAGCAAAGTTTATTAGAACATATTTATTAGATCAAAATATTACTGAAAGTAAAATAAATTTTGGGATTAATAGTAAAGTAGATGAATTATATGGAAAAGCATACAATGATACTATTTTAAATGAGTGTTATGAATATGTATATAATTCGATTGCTGGGTCTAAAGAAAAAATTGAGGAGATATCTAGAACAATTTACGGAGGATAATGCCTGCAGGATATATAATATTAAATATGGAGGTAACAAATCCAGAAAATTATAAGGAATATTTAGAAAAAGCTCCACCGACAGCTAAAATGTTTGGAGGAGAATATATTGTTCGAGCTGGAGAAAATGAAGTAATTGAAGGAGAATGGAAATATCCACGAACAGTGGTAATAAAATTTCCGTCCTATGAAAAAGTGTTTGAATGGTACAACTCTGAAATATATAAACCTATAAGACAAATTAGATTAGACAACACAATATCTAATACTATTATTATTAAAGGAACATAAAGGAGAAAGAATATGTCAACATTAGATAAATATAGTGCTGCAATTAAAAATAAAGATGAGGCAGCGATGAATGAACTTTTGCACGATGATTTTAAGTTTACTATGCATAAATCTGGTAATGTTTTGAGTAAAAGTGATGTAATAAAATGGGCTATGAGCGGAGATATTAACCAAGACAAAACAAGAATAGTTTATGAAAATGATGAAGTAGGTATTCATCATTCATTTGTAACATTTGATGATGGTAACGTTGAAGCTGTAATGGCAGTATATAAATATAAAGATGGGAAAATTGTTAGTTTAGAGACTGGCGCTACACCAATGCCAAAATAGGTGAATAATTTAACTGCTTATATAATTTTATTGATCGCAGTAGTTCTAGGTACAGCATCGAACAGTTTTGCTAAAACTGCTCAGGGTTTTACATTATGGTTGCCGAGTTTGATAACAGCTATAACAATTGTTGGCTGCATGTACACGTTGTCTTTGGTAATGAAAACAATTCCAGTAGGGATAACTTATGCATCATTTGCTGGGTTATGTATAATAGCAACAGCAGCTGTTGGCTTTATAAAATTTAATCAAGTTCCTAATTTTTACACCATAGTTGGTTTGGTTTTGATTATTTCAGGTGTCCTTATAGTAAATTTACTAGGGACAAATAAGTGAAACCATTATCAGGTTATATTTTTTTAGCGCTCGCAATCTCTACAGGCATTGCTGCAAATAGTTTTGCAAAAATATCTGATGGTTTCTCAAAGTTAACTCCAACTATATTATCTATTTCTTTTATGTGTATTACTATGTACGGACTTGCAAAAGCTATGTCTATGATACCAGTTGGATTTACTTATGCCACATATAGTGGAATAACAGTAGCGGCGATATTAGTTTTTGGAATGATAAAATACAATCAGATACCAAATATATATGGTTTAATTGGAATTTTTTTAATTATAATTGGCGTTGTAATGGTAAATTATTTAGGAAGAATTAATTAGCCCTTACTTAGCAATAGAATTAAGACACCTATCACAAATATAACTATTCCAAGAATTTCAATAATTTTAACTTTCTCTTTAAACATATACTTTGATGAAATGAAGCTAAATAATAATTCTATCTGGCCGATAGCTCTTACAAAAGATGATTGTATTAATGTAAACGCATAAAACCAAGATAAGGTTGCAAGAAATCCAGCCAAACCTGCTATCAAACATTCATATTTATTTTCATATAATTTTTTAAATTGAGACTTTTCAAATATAATTAAATAAATAGTTACTAAAGTTGTTTGAATTACAAGCCCAAAAAAAAGAGTAGCAATAGCTTTTTCAAAATTATTACTAAAATTTTCAAGAGTTAAAGCTGCAGCTCTAAAATAGACAACACTTAAACCTAAAAATAGTCCTGCTGATAAACCTATTAAAGTTGTTTTAGAAAATAAATTTTTAAGAAATAATCTTAAATCTTTTATCGACAATATAATTACACCTATTGTAGAGACAATTATTCCTGTAATTCCATATTTATTTAATTTATCTCCAATTATTAGATATTCGAAGATTGCGACTTGGATTACTTCAGTTTTACTCAATGATGTTCCGACTACGAAATTAGCAAATTTAAATAAGTATAGTAATACAAATGTGAAAATTATTTGGAAAATTGAACCAAGAAACACATTAAATATAAAATTTTCCTGATTTAAGATTTCTAAAATAACAGCAATATCTTTAAAATATAGAAAGAATAAGAATGCACCAAAAGGTAAGGCGAATGCAAATCTTACGTAAGTAGATGCAATTGTTGAGACCTTCTGATTAAGTTTTTTTTGTAAAGTAGATCTTAAATTTTGAAAAAAAGCACCAGAAATAGCTACAATTATCCAATTCATTGAAGATTATTCATATTGTATTTATTTTTAAAGTCGACTTAAATAGTAAGATTAAACAAAAAAAATGAGGGAAATAACATGAAAATCTTTAGAAGAATAATATTTTCTCTAATTTTTGTTTCGTTTGCTAGTGCAAGTTTTGCAGAAACAAAAATGAGAATTACACTACAATTACCTTTAAAGGCTCACTTAGGACAAAACCTTTTGGTATTTAAGAAAGAATTAGAATCAAGATCAGATATTAAAGTTGAGATATATGACTCAGCGCAGCTATATAAAGACAAAGAAGTCCCACAAGCTGTAGGATCAGGTGCAATTGAAGCTGGTGTAGCATCAATAACAAGATTTGCTGGAACAAATCCTGAGGTTGATGTTTTTTATCTACCTTTCTTATTTGACTCAGAACAAAAAGTCAGAAAAGCAACTCAAGCAGGATCAGATATTAGAGCAATTTTGGATCCAGCTATAGCAAAGACAGGTGCTGTACCACTTTACTATCAAGCCTACGGTTCAGCAATAATGTTATCTAATGGTGGCCCAATGAAATCTCCTGCTGACTTCAAAGATAAAAAGATTAGAGTTTTTGGAAAAACTCTAGGTGCTTTTGTAAGCTCTCTTGGAGGAAAACCAGCATTAATATCTGGTTCAGAACAATACTTGGCTTATCAAAGAAGTACAGTTGACGCTGGAATGACAGGGGTATCTGGTGTTAAATCTAGAAAATTATACCAAGTTATGGATACTTTAACTGTAACAAATCATGGTGATATTGAGTTTATAGTCGTTGCAAATGACAAATGGTTAAATTCATTAACACAAAAACAAAGAGACGCTATTACTGAAGCATCTAAAGTAGCTGAAAAAGCTGTTCGAGATGATATGGCTAATATTGAAGCTGGTGCATATAAAGAAGCAAAAGAAAATGGAATGAATATTGTTAATTTAAGTAGTTCCGAAGTCAATGCTCTTAAAAATGCATCTTCATCTGTAATTGATGATTATATCTCAAGAACAGGTGGCGCAGGTGGTGTGGGCGATAAACTTGTAAAAGCAGCAAATAAACTTTAAATCTAAAATTACCCCGCACTTTTGTGCGGGGTTTTCAAATGAACTTCTACAATAAAATTGTTAAATATTCAGGCTATTTAGCTTCAGCATTATTTATTTCTATAGGCTTCATCATTTCTTATGAAGTTATAATGAGATATGTATTTAATTCTCCAACAGTTTGGGTAAACGAAATTTCAAGATTTTTTCAAATTTGGGCAACCTACCTAGCATTGACTTATACATTTCACAAAAATGATTTTATAAGAATTACTGTCGTATATGACAAGGTTGGGGAAAGGGGGAAAAGGATATTAGACTTAATAAGTGCAATATTTATTTTAATTTTCAGTAGTTTTGTACTTTATTACGGATGGTTAATTGCTTACGACTCTCTTAAAGTTGGAAGAACAAGTTCAACAATTCTTGATGTCCCCTCTTTTCTTACTGAATTTGCAATTCCTTTATGCTTTGGATTTTTAGTTTTAAGAGTTTTATTAGAAATTCCAAAATACATTAAAAATATAATTAAATGACAGTAGCAATTATTTTATTTTTGTTATTTTTTGTACTTTTTTTAGGGGTACCAATTGCATTTGGTCTTGGATCTATAGGTTTAGGTTTGATGTTATTTGGAGACATCTCTCCATTAATGATCCCACAAACCTTTTACAGCGTTGCTGATAATTTTATTCTTTTAGCTGTGCCAATGTTTTTAATGATGTCAAATATACTTTTAAAAGCAGGTGTTGGTGAAGATCTCTTCAATTTTGCTCAAAGTTGGGTTGGAAATTTTCCAGGCGGTTTGGCAATAGCAACTATAGTATCTTGTAGCATATTTGCCGCAATATCTGGATCTTCTGTTGCAACTGCAGCAACAATATCAACTGTTGCTTTTCCTGCAATGATCAACCGGGGATATCATAGAAATTTTACATTAGGAATTTTGGCTGCTGGTGGAACGCTTGGAATTTTAATTCCTCCATCCATCCCAATGATTGTTTATGCATTTGTTGTTGAAGAGTCGGTGCTTAGCATGTTCCTCGCCGGTATTGGTCCGGGTATTGTTTTAGCATTATTTTTTATAATCTTTTCAGTTTTTTATGTAAAATTTTTTAATAAAGAAGTTCAAAATGTATCCAGTACTTTAGAAGAAAAAATTAAATACACTAAAAGAGGTCTACCAATTTTATTAATGGCTTTTATTATGCTTGGTGGAATATACGCAGGAATATACACGCCAACAGAGGCAGGTGGAATTGGTTTTTTAATTTCATTTATTTATGTAGTAGCTAAAAAAAGATTAGATTTTAAAGGTTTTATCCAAGCAGGATTGGAGACTATGAAGACAACTGTTACAATATTTATAATTATTGCTGGGGCAAAAGTTTTTGGTAAAGCGATTTCATTATATAGAATACCTCAAGACTTATCATCTTTCATTGTTACAAATATAAATGAGACAGGCTTATTTATTCTTGTTGTGTGCATCACTTTATTGATTTTAGGATTTATAATGGAAACTCTTTCATTAATTTTAATTATGATGCCAATATTTTCAATTTCTATTGCTGCGATGAATATAGATCTAATTTGGTTTGGAATAATATTTACATTGATGATTGAGTGTGCATTAATCACTCCTCCTGTAGGTCTAAATATTTATGTTCTTCAAGCAATTGGTAAAGCAAAAATGTCAGAAATAGCTAAAGGCGTGATACCTTTTGTCATTATAATGTTATTTACAGTATTTATTATTTACTTATTCCCTGACCTAGCATTATATATACCTTTTAAATTATAATATGTTTTCAAAAATTAAATCAAAAGATAAAGCTGAAAAGTTAAGACAATTGTTAAGTGCACCAGAAATAATTGTTATGCCAGGTTGTTTTGATGCGTTATCTGCAAAATTGATTGAAAGAGAAGGGCTTAAAGTAGGCTTTATGTCTGGCTTTAGCGTATCATCAACAAAACTGGGAATGCCAGATACAGGTCTGATATCATTCTCAGAAATGTCAGAACAGGTAAGAAATATATGCAATGCAACATCTATACCAATAATATTTGATGGTGATACTGGTTATGGTAACTCGGTTAATGTATTTAGAACTGTAAGAGGATATGCAGATGCTGGTGCAGCAGGTGTAATGATAGAGGATCAAAAATGGCCAAAAAAATGTGGTCATACAAAAGGAAAAGATGTTGTGGATCTTGATGAAGCAAATTCTAGAATTAAAGCAGCAGTAGATGCAAGAGAATATGGGGATAAAGATATTTTAATTATGGCAAGAACCGATGCAATTGCAACAAGGGGATTGGATGATGCTATTAAAAGAATGCAATCATTTTCAAAACTTGGAGTAGATATTTTATTTATTGAAGCAGTTAAAAATAAGGAAGATATGAAAAGAATTATTAAAGAAGTTCCAGGTCATCATATGCTTAACCTTATTGAAGATGGAGAAACACCGCTTCTTCAAATAGATGAGATTGAGGAAATAGGTTATAAAATAGCAGTTATGCCCTTAACTTTGATGAGTGCGTCTGTCAAAACAATGCAAGAATGTTTAATTAATATGAAGAATAAAATTTATAATAAAAATGTTTCAAAATTTTCAGATTTAAGAGAAATAGTTGGCTTCAATGAGTATTATGATATTGAAGACAAATATAAATAATGTTTCCAAAAAAATTTACTAAAATTCTTTTTATTTTTTTTATGAGTTTAGGGATGAGCTTTATAATGACACTTATAATCACATTTATAAACACAGGTTATGATGAACTTTACCATGAAAGATTTTTTAAAGCTTGGTCAATAAGTTTGCCAGTAGCATTAGTTGCAATATCATTAGTTGCACCAGTAGTTAATAAATTAGTAGAAAAAATCACCAAATAGAGAGGATAATATGAGTGAAAATATTGCTTTTGTAGGAGTTGGAAATATGGGAAATCCAATGGCCTGTAATTTAAAAAAATCTGGAAAAAATGTAATGGTTTTTGATGTTTCAAAAGAAATGATCGATAAAGCTATTCAAAGTAATCTTGAGGTTGAAACAGATTTTGAAAAACTAATAAATCCTGAAACATCAGTTGTTATTACAATGCTTCCTGAAGGTAAACATTCAAGAGATGTATATTTAAGAGATAATGGTATTTTAGATAAAGTTTCTAAAAATTGTCTTCTAATAGATTGTTCTACAATAGATATTGAAACTTCAAAAGAGATAGGCAGAAAAGCGACTGAAAAAGATATCAAAATGATAGATGCGCCTGTTAGTGGTGGTGTTATGGGGGCACAGAAAGCAACTTTAAATATTATGGTTGGTGGATCTGAGGATGCATTTAAAAAAGCTCTACCAATTTTGAAATTAATGGGAAAGAATATTTATCATGCAGGTGAGATAGGTAGTGGGAATGGAGCAAAAATTTGCAACAATATGTCTCTTGGAATAACTATGATCGCTGCATCTGAATCGTTAATGTTAGCAAGAAGATTAAATATAGATATTAAAAAAGTTCACGAAATTATGAAGAATGCCTCTGGAAATAGTTGGCCAATTTCTGTTTATCCTCCATTGCCAGGTTTAATTGAAGGGACACCATCAAATAATAAATACAAACCTGGTTTTTCTGCAGGAATGATGAATAAAGATCTAAAGCTTGCAAATGAATGCGCAAAAAACGCTAATGCATCAACTCCTTTAGGAAAATTGGCACTAGATATATACTCTGATTTTTGTGATGATGGAAATAGTTCAAAGGATTTTTCAGCAATATCAAAAGTAATTGGTGGAGATGCTTGGGATTATCCAATAGAATAATTACCAAGAAGAATTTGGACCTTCTAAAAATTTTAATTCATCAGGAGTAGATCTTCTGCCCATTATATTATTTCTGTGAGGATATCTGTGAAATCTTTTTATTGCCAATGTGTGGTCTTTCCAAAATTTTTTTATTTCGAGATAGTTAGGATGATCAGACAAGTAGTTATCTAATAATTTATATGCCCTATCATGATCAATTATTTCTTCACTGTGTATATAAGGAAGTAACATAAAGAAACGTTGGTACTCATCCATTTTATCTAGATATCCATTATAAACAGCATCGTTTACAATAAGTCTAGCTTTATGATCAAACTCGAATGCTTTTTTGTCATCTCTGTATATATTTCTAGAAAATTGATCTAATAAAATAACCAAAGCCAGAGTGCTTAAAGGCTCATCCTGCCAATCATCATATTCATTTGAAATTGCTTTATCATGATCACTTTTAAATTTATTTTTAATAACTTGATCAAAATTATTATCTCTTTTAAATCGTTTTTCAACGACCATGTCATCAAACCAAAAGTCTAAAATTTCTTTGGCTCTATCATTCATAAACTTTATCAACTTTAACTTGATAAGATTCTACTAACCTATTAGTTTCATTTGCCATAGCAACAACTGCGATTAGTTCACTAAGCATATCTGTAGTTGCGCCTTTAGATTTTGCTGCAATACTATGAGATTTAATACAATATTCACAACTGTTGGTCATAGAAACTGCCACGTATATAAGTTCTTTAGTCATTTCATCTAAAGCTCCCTTTTTCATTACTTGTTGTATTGATTCCCAAGTTCTCTCCAAAGTTTCAGGGTTGTTTGCTAACATTTTCCAAAAATTATTGATGTAATCTGTATTCCTCTTTTTCTTTATATCATCGAATACTTCTTTTACTTTCCCTGTAGCTTCAGCCTCTTCTATCATATTAAAAACTGCCATTTTTCCTCCTTAGTTATAAATTGTCTCTATTTTGGGCATTAGTCTTAATAATTCCTTAGTATATTCATGATTTGGATTTTTAAACAACTCTTCTGTCTCAGATACTTCACATAATTTGCCATTTCTTAACACACCAATCTTATCACACATCTGTCGAACAACTGGTAGATCATGACTTATAAAAAGTATAGTCAAATTAAGTTGCTCTTGTAAATCTTTTAGTAAATTTAATATTTGAGCCTGAATACTAACATCTAATGCAGATGTGGGTTCATCGCATACTAATAATCTTGGTTTAGTTGCTAAAGCTCTTGCAATCGAAATTCTTTGTCTTTGTCCTCCAGAAAATTCGTGAGGATATCTCTCTGCTGAAGATTTTGATAATTCAACCGAATCTAACAAATCATTTATATAATCATTTAATTCTATTTGACTTATTTTAGGATCATGT
>CABZTP010000001.1:0-116895 GCA_902528735.1 uncultured Pelagibacteraceae bacterium | reverse complement strand
TAATAAAAATATAGTTATTGATAATAAGTTTAATGAGTAGGTACCTATACAAGATAAAATTTGTAAAGAAGGTAAATTATTTGAAAGACTGAAAACTAGTAAATTCCAAGGAAAACCACCAAAAATAAAACTTCTTACAAACTCAATTCCACCGAAAATAATTGAAAAGATTAAAATTGACGAGATTTTATTTTTTAGATTAAAAAAATTGCATAGAAAAGTAGCTAAACCATAAAATATTCCCAAAAATAGTGGAATTAATATTAATGCTAATGGAATAATAAATTTAAAATTTAAATCAAATGTCAAAGAATTTGTAATCCAATAAAGGTTAGAAATAAAATAACCAAATCCAAAGATCCAACCAACAAAAAATGAAATCGTTTTTTTATCTACATAATTAACTAAAATGTAAAGCAATACTGGAAGTGTTAAAAAATTAATAAAAACTAAATTATAAGGGGGTAAACTAAATGACGTTAGTATACCTAAAAGAAAGCATATTAAAAATAGGTAAGCTTTATTTTCTAAAATAGAGTTCAATTTATTTTATTCAATTTTTTAAATATTAAATTTTCTTTTTTCCTCATTAAATTATAATCTTTATTTTTTTTATGATCGTGTCCTAAGAGATGTAAATAACCATGTATCCACATTTTATCTAATTCATGATCAAAACTAGATGATTTTGATCTTCTATTAATTATTTCAAAAGAAATTGCTATATCTCCTAAATATAATTTATTTTTTAATTTAACTTTTAAAGGAAAAGAGAGCACGTCTGTTGAAACATTTTTATTTCTAAATTTTGAATTTAAATTTTTCATTTTTTTATTATTGGTAAGCATCACAGTAAATTCTTGGTTTTTATTTTTAAAGGGACTGAATTTAGATAATTTGTTTAATTTCTTTTTGAAGTAAATTTCTGGTTCTTTTAATTTTTTTTCCCAAATTTTTTTGTCCAGAACTATGTTTGCTTTAATCATTAATCTGAATTTTTATCAGAATAAGCCTTGACTATCTTGGAAACTAGTGGGTGTCTTACTACGTCAGTGTGATCGAAATCTACTACAGATATCTCCTTTAAATGACCAAGTAATTTTTTTGATCTATTTAAACCAGATATTGTTTTATTAGGTAAATCTATTTGAGATGGATCACCATTAATAACTATTTTGGAATTTTCACCAATTCTTGTTAGAAACATCTTTATTTGAGTATCTGTAGCATTTTGAGCCTCATCAAGTATTGCAAAAGAATTTTTTAATGTTCGACCTCGCATAAACGCAAGCGGTGCGACTTCTATATCTCCAACCTCTATTTTTTTTTGAATTTTCTCAAAATCTAATAAATCATACAATGAATCATAAAGAGGCCTTAAATAAGGATCAACCTTTTCTCTCATATCTCCTGGTAAAAAACCTAATCTCTCTCCCGCTTCTACTGCTGGTCTCGATAATATAATTCGCTCTATTTTTTTATCTAAGAGCATCGTTAATGCAACTGCAACAGCTAAAAAAGTTTTACCAGTTCCCGCTGGTCCTGCAGAAATAATAATATCTGATTCTTTTAAAGCCCTTATATAATTTTTTTGTTTTTCTGATCTTGGTATTACTGATTTTTTTGGAGTTTTTATTATATATTCAATATTTCCATTTTTATTTTTGTTTGTAACTTTTTCATCAATCATAAACTTATTTACAGATGACTCTATATCCTTTCTTTCTATAGTTCCATTATTTAAAAATTGATCTACAAGAAATTGAATGGCATTTTTTATTAATTCATTTTTTTCTGGATTATTTTTTAACAAAATTGAATTTCCTCTTGAATAAATACTTGTGTTTGTAATTTTTTCCAATTCTTTTAAATTATTATTAAATTCTCCCAAAACACCTAGAAGCAAATCATTGCTTTGAAATACAATACTTAAGGAATTATTTTCTGAATATACAAATTTTATATCAGAATTAATTTTTGGTTTAGCTAAATTTTTCAAATTATGCTGCTTCCTTTTTTTCTATTACTTTACCAAATAAAGAATTTTGATTACTTTTTTCAATATGAATTTGTAGTAATTTGCCAATATAAGTTTCATTACCATCAAAAATCACTGAATTTAGGAATTTATTTCGACCAAAAAATTTTTTTTGGTTTTCTAGTTTATTTTCTACAAGTACTTCTATAGTTTTGCCTTCTAAAGACTTGTTCAATTCTATTTGATTGCTAAATAATTTTTTTTGAATAGTCATTAATCTACTTTTAAGTTTATCTTTATCTGTAATTTCTAATTCTGCAGCCCTTGTTCCTGGTCTTGGGCTAAAAATAAAAGAAAATGAGTTTATAAATTTGATTTTATTAACTAAATTTAAGGTTTCTTTAAAATCATTTTCAGTTTCACCAGGGTACCCAATAATAAAATCACTAGAAAATTTTATATCCGGATTAATTTTGATTAATTTTTCATAAATATTCAAGTAATAATTTACAGTATGCTTCCTGTTCATCATTTTTAATATTCTGTCTGAACCACTTTGAATTGGTAAATGGACGAAAGGCATTAATTTTTTTGAATTTTTATAGCACTCAATTAAATCGTCTGTCATATCTCTTGGATGTGAGGTGGTATATCTAATTCTATTTATTTCATTATATTTGTTAAGTGTAGTAATAAGGTCAGATAATCGATATTCTTTAGAACCATCTTTATAGGAATATGCATTAACGTTTTGTCCTAGAAGTGTTATCTCTTTAGATCCATTTTTTATTAATATTTCTGCTTCATCAATGATACTTTTAAATGGTCTAGAATATTCTGGCCCCCTTGTATAAGGAACAACACAAAAGTGACAAAATTTATCGCAACCCTCCTGAATTGTTAAAAAAGATGAGACTTTAGTATTATTGTTTTTTATATTATCGAAATACCGAAATTTAGAAAGTGAGTCAAATTCAGTTTCTTCAACTTTATTTTCTTTCTCGTAATTTTTTAAAAGAATATTTATTTTTTGATAAGATTGAGGACCTATAACTAAATCTATATATTTTTCTCTATTAAGCATCTCTGTATTTTCAGCTTGTGCAACACAGCCAGCTACCACCATTATTGGTTTTTTTTTATCTTTGTATAATTTTTTTACTCTTCCAATCTCATGATAAACCTTATCTTTTGCTTTGTCTCGAATATGACAAGTATTTAAAATATAACAATCAGCTTCATCTTGTTTTTCTGTTTTATTGTATCCTATTGTTTTAACAGCATCATATATCCTATTAGAATCGTATTCATTCATTTGACAACCAAATGTCTTTATAAAAACTTTCTTAAGCATTAATTATTTTTTTTTGATTCCGTATAATTCTAATTTATGATCAACAAGCTTATATCCATATTTGTCGGCAATTTTTTTTTGTAATTCTTCAATTTCTTCGTCAACAAATTCTATAATTTCTCCAGTTTTAATATCAATTAAATGATTGTGATCATCATTTATTTCATATCTTGCCTTACCTGACTTAAAATCGTGTTTTGTTAAAATACCTGCTTCTTCAAATAATTTTACTGTTCTATAAACTGTAGCGATACTAATTTTAGTATCTATTTTTGAAACCCTATTATATAATTCATCAACATCTGGATGGTCTGACTCGCCATACGTTTTCTTGGACTCAGATATTACTCTTGCAATTATTCTTCTTTGATCCGTAAGCTTAACTCCATTTTTCTGGCATTTTTCTTCAATTGTTTCTAACATACTTTATTTTAACTCGAGTAAAGGGGTTTAATCAAATTAATATTTGTAAAATTTTTTTTATCAATTTTTACTAATTGATTTACACCTTTATTAATTAAGTGCTCACTCAAAAATCCATATAAATCAATATTTTTTGCAAAAGCAATACCTTTAGCGATTGCAATTGAATTTCTGATGCTTGAGATTTTACCAGGACCCTGATTGACAAATATTTGGCTTATTTTATCTAAATTTAAATTATGTTCATTTAGGAAATTCAAAATTAATAACATTATTTTGTCAAAATTTTCTCTACTGTTTGTATAAGCAGTAGTATAAGATTCTGTATTAGTTATGAGTGAAAATAAAATTTTTTCGTCTGCGGCATTAATTATTAAAGTATTCATTTTTTCTATTATTTTTTTAAACGTTAAAGCTGAAGTAGTAAATAAAAAATATTTTGAAGATGAGCAAGGTGTTTTAGCAATTATGTATCATAGATTTGAAGAAAATAAGTATCCATCTACAAATATAAGATTAGATATATTTAAAAAACATATTAATTTAATAAATGATAATAATCTAAATTTCTATAATCCTGGTGAATTTTCAAATAGTTTTGGAAAGGTTAAAAAAGAGAAAAAAATTTTATTGACCATTGATGACGCCTTTACTTCATTTTATAAAAATGCATGGCCAATTATAAAAGAAGAAAGAATTCCATTTATATTGTTTGTCTCAACAGAGGCAGTTGGAAATAAAGGATATATGAATTGGGCGCAAATTAAAGAAGTGGAAAGTGAAAGTTTTGCATATATTGGTAATCATTCTCATTCTCATGATTATTTGACTAAGTTTGATTTTGGAAAGTTTGTAAAAGATATTGATGAGTCAATTAAAATTTTCAATGATAAATTAGGTTATAATCCAAGTTTTTTTTCTTATCCCTTTGGTGAATATAATTTAGAACAAAAAAATTATATTTCAAATAATTTTGATTTTGCATTTGGACAACATTCGGGTGTTATCGATTTAAACAAAGATAAGTATGAGTTACCAAGATTCCCCATAAACGAAAAATATGGTGAACTAAGAAGATTTAAGGAGATGATAACTTATTTGCCACTTCAATATAAAAATATTAAGCCTGAAAATAAATTTATGAATGTCGATGAAAATCCTCCAAAAATGACTATAGAATTTTTTAAAGATCAAAAAAACTTAAATAATATTAATTGTTTTTCTAATGAAGGATCAAAATGGAGAAAAACAAATATTGTCATTGATGACAATATATTAAAAGTCAATTTTGCAGAAAAATTTTTTGAAAGAAGAGGAAGAATTAATTGTTCTTTAAAAGATAATAAGAGATGGAGATTTGCAGGATTCCAATTTGTACAAAATTAAATTAATTTTTTTGTTTTGTTACTAGTTGGCATTATATTAACATCATCAAAATCTGTCAGCGAATTTTGTTTTATAATTTTTTTAATTACTTCAATATATTGTTGTCCTGTTTGAGCATACTTATCTAAATAATTAACTAATCTAAAACTATCTAATTTTTCATCATTATCCCTTTGAATAGCTCTTTCTTTTCTAAATTCAATATAACTACTATGAGTATTTAAATTTCGTTGGTACGCTCTCACAGATGCCCTAAGAACGGCAAATTTTTTCACTTTATGTTTTGCATCTTTATCAACACCTGCTGGTCTTATTCCTTCTCCGTCATAAGTCCATTGTCCAAATAATGCGTTCCCTTCTTGAGCAAATCTTGATGTACCCCATCCTGTTTCTTTAGCTGCTTGAGCGAGCGCTAAGGAAACTGGTATCTCGTCCATTCTTACTTTTAGAGAATAAAAATCTCCATCTTTTAAACCGTACTGTTTAAATTTTTCTTTTAACCAATTCTTTTCTTTTTGCGTGTTAATATTCTTGGCCAATATTCTAAATAATTCTTTTCTATCAAGTCGAATTTTAGCGTTCTCTTCTACAATTAATGGTAATACTATTTGAATAAATAGTCTCTTTCTCTTTTTTGAACTCTCAATACTTTTAATTTCTTTTGGAAGATGGTCAATTTTATTACCTATATTTACTAACTTTGTCTCTCTAACTCTTTCAAGATTATAATTTGTATCTTTAAACAATTGCTCAATTGTTCTTGCATCAAATCTTATAGAATTTTGTCCTTCATCCTCAGTGCTGAAAAAATCAATATCAGCAAAAATATTTTTCAAACTCAGTTTATTTGTTTTGGTTTCTTTCTTTCCATCGAGGATTTTTTTTCTTTTATCTAGTTCTTGGTCAAAATTTACACCAGCATTTGAGATTAAAGATTTTTTGAAGTTTAAATTTTTATCTAAAAAATTGCTTACAGTCGGCAAAGAAAAGAATGAGAATATTACAAAAGTACTAATTACAGAAAATCTGTATAAATTATTTTTTTTTTGCTTGCGTTTTATATTTTTATTTTTTGTGCGTCTAACCATTAATTTTAATATAATTATTATTAGTTAATTATACAGCTAAAACTTCTTTAACTTCAGGAATATAATGACAAAGCAAGTTTTCTACGCCTTTTTTTAAAGTGAGAGTTGAAGATGGACAGCCTGAACAACTGCCTTTTAACAAAACTTTAACTTTTCCATCTTTGAATTCTTGGAACTTTATATCTCCTCCATCTCTTGCAACAGCAGGTCTAATTTTAGAATCTAGAACACTTATTATTTTTTTTTCAATCTCTGAATAATCTTTGTTTTGCTCTTCTTTATTAATCTTATCTATTATGCAAGTGTTACCATTTGCATAATGCTCATTTACATAAGATATAACAATGTGCTGAATATCTTCCCATTTTTTATCATCCTCTTTATTTATTGAAAAAAAATCTTCTCCCAGAAATACTCCTGTCACGCCATTTATTTGTAATAAATTCTTTATTAATATATTGTTAGTATCATCCTGATTTAAAATTTCTATAGAACCGTCATTAGAGACCTCTCTACCAGGTAGAAATTTCAATGAGTTTGGGTTTGGTGTATTTTCTGTTTGTATAAACATCATCTTTATATAGTGATTTTTTTAAATAATTAAACGGTTAAAAACCAACTATTTCTTTAATCTTTTCTACTTTTTTTGAAGAAATATCCTGTGCTTTTTCACCGCCATCTTTTAAAATTTGATCTATATAATTTTTATCTGACAATAGTTTTTTTATTTCTTTTGATATTGGCGACAACTTTGTAACGATTATTTCAGAAAGTTTATTTTTTAAATCAGAAAAATTTTTGCCTTCAAATTCATTTAATGTAACATTAATGTTTTGATTTATTAAACTTGAATAAATTCCCATTAAATTTTCTACTTCAGGTCTGCCTTCAAATCCTTTTTCATTTCCTGGTAAGGCATCATTATCTGTTTTGGCTTTTTTTATTTTATTAAAAATTTGATCTTCTGTATCTGTTAAATTAATCCTACTTCCTTCAGCAGCATCCGATTTACTCATTTTTTTTATTCCATCTTTTAAACTCATTATTCTTGAGAATTGTTTTTGTATGAGGGGCTCTGGTGTTCTTAAAAAATCTGGGCATTTATATTCATTATTAAATTTCTGTGCTATATCTCTACAGAGTTCTAGGTGTTGTTTTTGATCCTCTCCAACTGGCACATGTGTAGCATCATATAATAAAATATCAGAGGCCATAAGAACCGGATAAATATAAAGACCAACACTTGCTTTTTCCTTATCTTTTCCAGCTTTTTCTTTGAACTGTGTCATTCTATTGAGCCAACCCATTCTAGCAATACATGCTAAAATCCAAGAACCTTCGGAGTGAGCCGGAACTAATGATTGATTAAATATTATGCTATTTTTTGGATCAATACCGCTTGCAATAAATGCTGCAGCTGTCTCTCTAATATTATTTTTTAGTTCTGTGGGATCTTGCATTACAGTTATTGCATGAAGATCAACAACACAGAATATGCAATTATTATCTTTATCATTTTGTAAATCGACAAAATTTTTTATAGCACCTATATAATTACCAAGATGTAAATTTCCTGTTGGTTGTACTCCAGAAAATATTTTTTTAGACATGATTTAATACTTTAATTTAATATCAGATATTTTAAAGGCCTTAATGAGTATTGAAAACAACAAATAAAAAGCAAATATGAAAATAACTAATAGTATAATTGCTAAAAATTTATAACTATTTGAAAATATAAAATATTCATTAAAATAATTTATAAATAGTTTAAATAGCCCTAGACAAACAAAATTTGTTACTAATATTTTAAAAAGTTGAACGAAAAACGAATTTTTAAAACTGAAATAATTTTTATTTAAAACAAATATCATCAATAAAAATCCATTTAACCACGAAGATATAGTTGTAGCTATTGGAATTATTATAAAACCAACCTCACTGAATAAAGATACACTAATAACAACATTTATAGTTACAGAAATTAATGAAAAGTAAAAAGGTGTTTTGGTATCATTTCTAGCAAATATAAAACTTGAAAATATTTTAATCATTGAAAATGCAGGTAGCCCCAAAGAGAAATAAAACAAAGCAAGAGCTGAATTCTTAACACTTTCTTCATTAAAAGACCCATATCCAAAAAGTGCAGAAACAATCTCATCTGATGCTATTAACAGTGCAAGTGTTGCTGGCAGACTTAAAAATAAGCTTAATTCCAAAGATTTGTTTTGTAAATTTTGCAACCTTAATTTATCTTTACTCTTAACGTATCTACTTAAATTAGGTAAAATAATTGTACCAATTGCAATTCCTGCAATCGCTAAGTTTATTTGGTATATTCTATCAGCATAATATAAATAAGATACAGCGCTAGCTTGAAAAGATGCAATTATAGTCCCAACCAATATATTAATTTGAGTAACACCTGATGAAAATATACTTGGTAAAAGTTTATTAAAAAAAATTTTTATCTTTTTATCTATTTGGAAACTAAAGTTAAATTTAGGATAAAAATATTTTCTTGTAAAAAAAATCAAAAAAATAAGCTGTACTATTCCTGCAAATGTTATTGAGTAACTTAGATAATATACTAAATCTGTATCATTTTTTATAATAAAAAAACAAATTATTAATATAATATTTAAAAAAAGGGGTGCAGCTGCAGCTGCAGCAAATTTATTTTGTGAATTTAAAATTGCTGAAAAAAAAGATGCTATACTTATAAAAAAAAGAAATGGAAAAGTAATTCTGGTTAAATCAATTGCTAACTTATACTTATCGTTGATTTCTGAAAAACCTGGAGCGATCAATTTTATAAAGCTAGGCATAAAAATTTCTACTAAAATTGTTAAACTGAAGAGTACTAAAATAAGCAAATTAAAGACTGAATTTGCAAATTTTTGAGCTTTCTGTTTGCTAGACAAAAGTTCAGAAGTATAAGACGGAACAAATGCAGCATTGAAAGTACCTTCTGCAAATAGTCTTCTAAAAGTGTTAGGTATTCGAAACGCAACAAAAAATGCGTCAGCAATTGGACCCGATCCTAAATAAATAGCTATAAAAAAGTCTCTTATATATCCTAAAATTCTACTTAATATAACAAATAGACTGAATGTGCCTGTTGACTTAATTAAATTCATAAATCATATTAGCTTTTTTACCCATTTTTATATCTAAACAAATAATGAAAAAAAACAAAATTGAACATTATTCTGATAAAGAAGCTTTAGATTTTCATACTAACGATAAATCCGGCAAAATAGAGATTGTTTCCTCAAAACCTATGACAACTAAAAGAGATTTAGCCTTAGCATATTCACCAGGTGTAGCAGCTCCTGTTAAAGCAATAGCTGATAATCCAGAATTGGCATACGAGTACACTACGAAAGGCAATCTAGTTGCGGTAATCAGTAACGGTTCCGCAATACTGGGATTGGGAAATCTAGGTGCCATCGCTTCAAAACCAGTGATGGAAGGTAAGGCCGTTTTGTTCAAAAGATTTGCTGATATCGATTCAATAGATTTAGAGATTGACTCTGAAGATACTAAAGAAATTATTAATTCAATAAAAAGTATTGCAAAAAGTTTTGGTGGAATAAACTTAGAAGATATTGCTGCTCCAAATTGTTTTATAATAGAAGACGAATTAAAAAAAATTTTGGATATTCCCGTATTTCATGATGACCAACACGGAACAGCGATTATCACTACAGCAGCACTTATTAATGCTGTAGATATTGCAAAAAAGAATTTAAAAAAAATAAAAATAGTTATTAATGGTGCTGGTGCTGCAGCTATGGCATGTGCAAAACTATTTAGAAGCACAGGTATCCCAAAAAATAACATTAAAATGTTAGATAGGAAAGGAGTAATAAATAAAAAAAGAAAAGATATTAACTCTTGGAAAAAAGAATTTGCCGTAGACACAAATGATAAAACGCTAGATGACGCAATGAGAAATGCAGATGTATTTCTTGGATTATCTGCAGCAGGTGTTGTGAAAAAAAGTATGGTAAAAAAAATGGCGAAAAATCCTATAATTTTTGCATGCGCAAATCCAGATCCAGAGATAAAACCAGAAGATATAGAGAGTGTTAGAGATGATGCAATAATTGCGACTGGAAGATCGGATTATCCAAACCAAGTTAATAATTTAATTGGCTTTCCATATATATTCCGAGGAGCATTAGATGTTAGAGCAAAAACTATTAATGAAGAAATGAAAATCGCAGCTGCTAATGCAATTGCTTCACTTGCAAGAGAGTTTGTTCCTGATGAAGTGGCAGCTGCTATGGGTGGTGAGAGACCAAACTATGGTAAAGAATATATTATACCATCTACGTTTGATCCAAGGTTGATAAGTGTAATTCCAGTTGCTGTCGCAAAAGCAGCTATTAAGTCTGGAGTTGCAAGAAAAAAAATTGATAATTTTAATCAATATTCTGAACAACTTAAACAAAGGTTGGATCCATCAGTCACAATCATGCAAGGAATAAATAATCAAATAAAAAAAACCAATAAAAAAGTTGTTTTTGCTGATGGTGAAGATGAAAATACACTTAAGGCGGCAATATCTTTCAAAAATAGCGGGCTTGGTACGCCTATATTGGTTGCTAAAGAAAAGGTGGTTAAAGAAAAACTTAATGAGATTGGATATGGTGAAAACTTTGAAATTGAAATTGTAAACTCAACTTTAAAAGAGAAGAGAAAAAAATATAGCAACTTTTTATTTAATAAACTTCAAAGAAAAGAGGGACTTTTAGAGCGAGATTGCGATAAAATGGTTAGAGATGATCGTGTTATATGGGGCTCGTGCATGGTTGCTTGTGGTGATGCTGATGCGATGGTTACAGGAAATTCAAGAAGATATGGACAATCTTTAGAGAAAGTAAAAAAAGTGATAGATCCACGACCGGGTGAAATAATGTTTGGAATGAATATGATAGTAAATAAAGGCAAAACAGTTTTTATTGCGGATACAAGTGTGCATGAATATCCAAATTCTGAGCAGTTATCTGAAATAGCTATTTCAGCATCAAGGGTGGCTAGATTATTTGGTTTCGAGCCAAAAGTTGCTTTCTTATCTCATTCTACTTTCGGTCAACCAATAACTAGTAGAACAAAGCATATAAGAGAAGCTGTAGAAATTTTGAAAAAAAAGAAAGTAGACTTTAAGTTCGATGGAGATATGCAACCTGATGTTGCTCTAAGTGATGAATACACAGATCTGTATCCTTTCTCTGAAATTGTAGGAAAAGCAAATATATTAATTATGCCAGGACAACATAGTGCTGCAATATCATATAAAATTATGAAAACTTTGGGAGGAGCAAAAGTTATTGGCCCTCTTTTAATTGGCTTAGGGCAGGCAATTGAAATAGCACCACTAAGATCCTCAACTTCAGATATTTTAAATCTAGCTTCTGTTGCTGCTTATTCTTCAGGGGTGATTAATTATAAAAAACCCCATTAATTTTTTATAACTCTTAAATCCTCTACTAAAAAAATACTAGTAACTACATCCTCTACATCAAGTACTTGTTTAGCTTCGTTAATCACTTCTGCTCTTTCCTCTTCATTTTGCGAAATACCATAAACGTAGATTATTTTTTTATAGGTATCGATGTCATAATTTACAGATTTAATTTTTTTATTTGTTATTAAAGCTGTTCTTAATTGAGAAGTAATCAAAACATCTTTTGCTGTTTGTGTAAAATTAAATTTTTCCCTTATTTTTAAATCGTTTTTTACAGATCTAGCTCCTTTTATTTCCCAACCCAGTTTTGTTATTTTTATTTTTTCTTCTACGGTATTTACTTTACCGGTAATAAAAATTCTACCATCAAGAACTTTTGTTTTGACATTTAATAAGTATGACTTATCCATTAATATTAACTTGGCTCTTAAATTTTTCTGCATTATAGAGTCATCAATTTGTGTCCCGATTGTTCTTGGATCTATAGCCACCGATACCCCTGTTCCAAGAACACCGGTCGAAGAATAGCCAACACACCCTGTAATAATTATGAATAATAATAATATATAATTTTTATAATTCATTTTTTTTTTCTAAACAGTAATCGTATACCAATTTTTTTGATAAATTATGCTCTAACGCAATTTTGGAAGTTATATCTCTTATAGACATTTTTTTTAAAAGTTTATTAATTTTTTTTTTAACTGATTCGTCAACAAGTTGTAACCTGTTTTGTGGTTTCAGGTTTTGTGAAATAACTACTGTCATTTCACCTTTTTGAGATATATCTAATTCACTTAAGCTTCTCACTTTAATTCTAATATATTCCTCATGTAACTTAGAAATTTCCCTGGCAATTAATATATCATTATCAAAGAAATATTTTTGAATTTCATTTATTATTTTCTTTAATTTCTTTGGAGATATAAAAAAAACAAAAGAGAAATTTAATTTTGTAATTATATGAAATAGATTATTAAGGTCTTTTTTTTTTTCTGGCAGAAATCCACCAAAAAAATATTTATCTGAGAAACCGCTTATAGAAATTGCAGTTGTTGGAGCAGATACTCCAGGTATAGGATAAATATTTATATTATTTAAAATACATTCATTTATTAAAATACTTCCGGGGTCAGATATTACTGGGGTACCAGCATCAGATATTACCGAGATTATTTTTTTTTGATTTAGTAATTTTAAAATATTATCTAGGTTTTTTTTTTCATTAAACTTATGATTTGATATCATTTTAGTTTTTATATTAAACTTGGATAGTAGTTTTCCTGAAACTCTTGTATCTTCACACAAAATAATGTCAGATTTTTTTAATACATATAAAGCTCTTAAAGTTATATCTCCTAAATTACCTATAGGTGTGGAAACACAATATAGCCCAGGTTTTAGTTTATCGTTTACTTCAAACTTATGCATTTAGAATAATGAAAAAAATTTATATCACAGTTTTTAAAATATTTCTTTTAATGATTGTCATACAAGGTGAAGTTACTAGTAATGAAAAAATTAAAATTGGTTTAATTGTACCTTTATCAGGTGAGTATTCATATATTGGTAAATCAATTTTAAAATCGACTAGGATGGCTTTAGATAAAATTGATGATCAGAGAATTACAATTATACCTAAAGACACAAGAGCAAATCCAATAGATACATTGCGTGTTTCAAATGAATTAAATAACATGGGAATTAATATAATAATAGGTCCTGTATTTAACGAAAGTAACAAGTATCTAGATGAATTAAATAATATAACATTCTTATCTTTTACAAATAAAATTAGGAATAATCCGGAAAATGTAATATCGGCAGGTGTTAACGCTATTTCACAAATTAATACAATAAAAAAATTTTTAATTAAAAGTGATTTAAATAATACAATTTTTTTAATACCAGAAACTGAATACAAAAGAGAAATAGAAAATGCTATTGCTAAATCTAATTTAATATTAAAAGAGAAATTTATCTACAGCAAAGACCCAACAATACTTACAAAACAAATAGAAGAGCTAACAAGATATCAGCAAAGAAAACAAAATCTAGAGAACGAAATTAATAGAGTAGAAAATTCCAATATATCAAATAAAAAAAAAAAAATTGATGATCTAAAAAAAAAAGATACCTTGGGTTTTATAAATTTTGACTCAGTTATAATTGCCGATTTTAGTGAAAGTCTTAAGAGTGTTGCTACATCACTATTGTATACAGATGTATCGTCAGAAAGAATAAAGTATATAACTTTAAATCAGTGGTTCGATGAAACACTTTTAAAAGAGGACTCATTACACCCGATTTTTTTCCCATCTATAAATAAAAAAAATTTTGAACTCTTTAAAAATGAATATTATAAAAACTTTAAATCTATACCGAATCAAATTTCATTCTTAAGCTATGATTTAGTTGGATTGGTTTATTACTTATTAATAAATAGTAATTTTAGTATCGACCAAAATTTATTTTACAAAAAGAGTAAATTTAAAGGAAAAATTGGGATTTTTGAAATAGATAAAGGAACAATTACACATCAACTAAATTTTTACAGTATAGATCAAAAAGAATTTAAAGAAATTTTTTGATTTTTTTAAATGCTCTTGAACGATGATCAATTTTAAATTTAATCTTTGGATCCATCTGACCAAATGTTAACCTTCTATTTTCAGGTATAAAAATTGGATCATAGCCAAACCCCCTATTTCCAAGTTTCTTTTTAGAAATTTTTCCAACAATTATACCAACCGATTGAATTGGTTTTTTTTTTAATCCATAAATCGTTAGAGCACAAATAAATCTGGCTTTAATCTTTTTTAATTTCCAATTTTTATCTATTTTAGATATTTTTCTAAATATTTTAGAGATTGCTAAATTAAAATTATTATTTCTTCCTCCCCATCTTGCTGAATATATTCCAGGTTTATTATTCAACAATTCAATCTCGAGTCCCGAATCATCTGCTATACATATTTTCTTTGTATTTATTGAAAAATACTTTGCTTTGATTAGAGAATTTTTTAAAAAAGTATCTCCATCCTCTTTTGGACTTTTAAGCCCATAATCTTTAGGAGATGTAATTTTATAATATTTGGGCAATAAATCTCGAATTTCTCTTAATTTTCCATCATTATTTGACCCAATAACGATTTCTTTTATTTTTTTTTTTAACATCTGGAATTATTAAATTTTCTTACCATATAATATTTAATGGAAGAAAAAAAAACAGAAAATAAAGAAGACATAAAAAATGAAGTGGTAGACAGTACCGAGCATGAAGATGCGGAAAAGCTAGCATCTGATGAAAATAAAAAAGAGTTTGACGAAAAAGAACTTAGCCCTGAAGAGGAAATATTAGAATTAAAAGATAAATTGGCCAGATCTTTTGCCGAGATGGAAAACCAAAGAAGAAGGTTTGAGAAGGAGAAAGATGAAGCATTTGAATACGGAGGCTTCTCTTTTGCACGGGAAAGTTTAAATCTATTGGACAATTTAGAAAGATCAAAACAATCTCTTCAAAATGATGAGGCAATCAAAGATAAAGATGCTCTCAAAAAATTAATAAATCACATTGATATTATAAGTAATGATATGATCTCTATTTTTAATAAAAATAATATTCACCCAATAAAAGCAATCAATGAAAAACTTGACCCTAACTTGCACCAGGCAATGATGGAGGTTGAAGATGACAAAAAAGATTCAGGAACAATTGTTCAAGAGATACAAAAAGGTTTTATGATGAAAGACAGATTATTAAGACCTTCACTAGTGGCTGTATCAAAAAAAAAAGAAGAAGGAAAAGAAGAAGAAGAAGAAGAATCTGAAAAAAATGAGGAAAATCAGGGAAAAGAGGAGAAAAATTAATTATTTATTACTGTTGTAGTTGTAAAATTAACTCTTATATGACCAAAATAATATTAAAATATGAGTAAAGTAATTGGAATAGATCTAGGAACAACTAATTCTTGTGTGGCTGTAATGGAAGGTACTCAAGCTAAAGTTTTGGAAAATGCAGAAGGAGCAAGAACAACTCCGTCTGTAGTCGCCTTTACTGATGAGGGAGAAAAATTAGTCGGTCAACCCGCTAAAAGACAAGCAGTTACAAATCCAGAAAATACAATATTTGCAGTTAAAAGATTGATTGGTAGAAATTTTGAAGATCCTACAGTAAAAAAAGATGTTGAAACAGCACCTTTTAAAATAGTCAACTCAGAAAAAGGGGATGCTTGGATTGAAGCAAAAGGCGAAAAGTATTCACCATCACAGATATCAGCTTTCACACTGCAAAAAATGAAAGAGACAGCTGAGAAGTACCTTGGATCAGAAGTAAAACAAGCAGTCATAACTGTTCCAGCTTATTTTAACGACGCTCAAAGGCAAGCAACTAAAGATGCTGGCAAAATTGCAGGTCTTGAGGTATTAAGAATTATTAATGAACCAACAGCTGCATCTTTGGCATATGGTTTAGATAAAAAAGCAAATAAAAAAATTGCAGTATATGATTTAGGTGGTGGAACATTTGATGTTTCAATACTTGAGTTAGGTGATGGTGTATTTGAGGTTAAATCAACTAATGGAGATACTTTTTTAGGTGGTGAAGACTTTGATAATTCAATAGTAGAATATTTACTTTCAGAATTTAAGAAAGAAAACGGAATTGATTTAAAATCTGATAAATTAGCATTACAAAGGTTAAAAGAAGCAGCTGAAAAAGCAAAAATTGAACTTTCATCAGCTACACAAACTGAAATAAATCTACCCTTTATTACTGCTGATAAAACAGGTCCAAAACATATTAATCTAAAAATGACTCGAGCTAAACTTGAGGCTTTAGTTGAAGATTTAATTTCTCGAACTGTTCCACCATGCAAAACAGCTTTAAAAGATGCAGGTTTATCTGCAAGTGAAATAGATGAAATTGTTTTAGTTGGTGGTATGACAAGAATGCCCAAAGTTATTGAAGAAGTAAAAAATTTTTTTGGAAAAGACCCTAACAAATCTGTTAACCCAGATGAAGTCGTTGCAATGGGTGCTGCGATCCAAGCAGGAGTTTTACAAGGCGATGTTAAAGATGTATTGCTTTTAGATGTAACACCTTTATCTTTAGGAATTGAGACACTAGGTGGAGTATCAACTAAATTAATTGATAAAAATACAACGATACCAACAAAAAAAAGTCAGGTTTTTTCAACAGCTGAGGACAATCAACCAGCTGTATCTATAAGAGTTCTTCAGGGCGAGAGGGAAATGGCTTCTGATAATAAAGTTTTAGGTAATTTTGAATTAGTTGGTATAGCGCCAGCTCCAAGAGGTGTCCCGCAAATAGAGGTTACTTTCGATATTGATGCAAATGGAATAGTAAATGTCTCTGCTAAAGACAAAGGAACTGGTAAAGAACAAAAAATTCAAATTCAAGCATCAGGTGGTTTGAGCGATGAAGAAATTAATAAAATGGTAAAAGATGCTGAATCTAATAAAGAAGATGACAAAAAGAAAAGGGAGGCTGTTGATTCAAGAAATCAAGCTGATACTTTATTACATTCAACTGAAAAAAATCTAAAAGAACACGGTAGCAAAGTTTCTGAGCCAGATAAAAAAGCTATAGAAGATTCATCAGCTAATTTGAGGAATGCACTTAAAGGAACTGATGTAGAAGATATTAAAAAGAAGACTCAAGATTTAGTTCAAGCATCAATGAAATTAGGTGAAGCAATCTATAAATCACAACAAAGTGCAAAACCTGAAGATGCTCCAAAAGAAGCAAAAAAAGATGATAAAAAAGACGATAATGTTGTTGATGCAGATTTTGAAGAAGTAAAGGACGAAGATAAGGAAAAAAGCGCCTAAAAAAACAACTGTTTGTCTATAACATGTTATGGCAAAAAGAGATTATTATGAAGTTTTAGGCATTAACAAAAGTGCATCATCGGATCAAATAAAGTCAGCCTACAGAAAACTAGCAGTAAAATATCATCCTGATAAAAATCAAGGTGATAAAAGTGCCGAGGATAAATTTAAAGAAGCATCTGAAGCTTACCACATACTATCTAATTCGGAGAGAAAACAAAATTATGATAACTTTGGTCACGCCGCATTCGAAAATGGAGGTGGAGGAAGAGGAGGATTTGGTAACTTTGATTTTTCTAATCAATTTTCAGATATTTTTGAAGATTTTTTTGGAGAAGGATTTGGTGGAGGTCGTAGATCAAGAAGATCAAATAATAGAGGTTCTGACTTAAGATATGATTTGTCTATCTCACTTGAAGAAGCTTTCTCTGGCAAAAAGCAAGATATAAAATTCTCAACGTCTGAAAAATGTAACACTTGTAGTGGCTCCGGATCAAAACCTGGCTATGAAGCTGGTGCTTGCTCTATGTGTGGAGGACACGGACAAGTTAGATCAAGTCAAGGATTTTTTACAGTACAGCAAACATGCCCACAATGTGCAGGATCAGGTGAAGAAATCACAAATCCTTGTTCAAATTGCAATGGTCAGGGGAAAAAACAAGCATCAAAGAGATTATCAGTTACAATTCCTAAAGGAGTAGATGATGGCACAAAGATAAGACTATCAGGTAAAGGAGAAGCTGGTGCCAAAGGTGGAAGCAGTGGTGATTTATATTTATTTATAAATGTTCATTCACATGATTTATTTAAAAGATCAGATGAAAATTTATTTTTTGAATGTCCAGTTTCAATTGCTGATGCAGCGTTAGGAACATCAATTGAAATACCAACCATAGATGGAGGAAAAGCAAAAATAAAAATTCCAGCTGGAACACAAAGTGGAAAGCAGTTTAGATTAAGAGCGAAAGGTATGCCTTATATGAGGGGAAATGAATATGGAGATCTTTATGTTCAAGTTAATACAGAGGTTCCAATATCACTAAACAAAGAACAGAAAGAACTACTTGAAAAATTTAGAGAAATTGAAAATGAAAAATCTAATCCAAGCATTAAAAAGTTCTTTCAAAAAGCTAAAAGTTTCTGGAAAAACTAAGCAATAGTGCTAATCTAAATCCTTTACTAATGGACAAAATAAAATTAGCAATCACCGGCTGTATGGGAAGAATGGGTCAACAACTCATTAAAACAGCAAAAAGAGATAAATCAATTCGATTAGTATCTTTAACTGAAAATAAATTAATTAATAGAAAAGTTAGTGGTATCATTCCTGAACTTAATACTGAAAAAGCATTTAATAAAGCAGATGTGGTAATAGACTTTACATCACCAGAATGTACTTTTGAGGTTCTTAAAATAGCATCTAAATTGAAAAAGAGAGTTATTATTGGGACTACAGGCTTTTCCAAAAAAGAAGAGAAATTAATAGAGAAATTCTCAAAAAGAATACCTATTCTTAAAGCTGGAAATATGAGTCTGGGTATTAATCTATTAATGTATTTAACAGAAATAACATCGTCATCTTTAGGAAATAATTATTTAAGTAAAGTTTTTGAAGTACACCATAAACATAAAAAAGATTATCCGTCTGGGACAGCTTTGATGCTTGGAAGAGGTGTTGCAACTGGAAAAAATAAAAACTTTTACAAAATGGTGGGAGAAAAATTTTTTAACAAAAAAAATTTTCCTTATGGAAAAAAAATTAATTTTAACTCTATTAGAAGGGGAGAGGTTATTGGCGAGCATGAAGTAACCTTTTCAAATGGAAAGGAAATTATCAAATTAAATCACGAAGCTTTTGACAGAACCTTATATTCAGAGGGAGCAATAACAGCTGCAAAATGGATAATGGATAAAAAATTAGGACTTTATTCTATGAGAAACCTTCTCAATTTTAAGTAATGAATGAAGTCGATAGATCTAAAATAGTTTTAAAAATACTAAATAAAACATATCCTAAAACTCCAATTCCCTTAAAACATAGAAATATATTTACACTATTAATATCTGTTTTACTATCTGCACAGTGTACAGATGTGAATGTTAATAATGTTACAAAAAATATTTATCCAAAGTATAATAAACCTGAACATTTTGCTAAACTTGGAAGAAAAAAAATTGAGAAATTAATTAGAAGTATTGGCATTTTTAGAATAAAAGCAAAAAGTGTTTATAATTTATCCAAGACTTTAATTAAGAAATATAATGGCAAGGTTCCTAAGACCTTTGAAGAGTTAGAGGAATTACCAGGAGTTGGTCATAAAACAGCTAGTGTTGTAATGTCTCAGGGTTTTGGATATCCAGCATTTCCAATTGATACACATATTCATAGACTAGCCCAAAGATGGGGTTTAACTAATGGAAAAAATGTCGTTCAAACAGAAAAAGATTTAAAACGTCTGTTCCCCAAAAAGTATTGGAATAAACTACATCTTCAAATAATTTATTATGGAAGAGAATTTTGTAAAGCGAGAGAGTGCTATGGTATTTCTTGTAAAATTTGTACTTCTTGCTATCCTAAAAGAAAAAAACCGGTATTAACCAAGAAAGCTTAATATGAAAATTTTAGGGATCGGAAATGCAATTGTTGATGTAATTTGCAAAGTTGACGAAAAATTTATTACACAGAATGATTTAACTAAGGGAACTATGAAGTTAATTTTTGATGATAAAGAATTTCAGTTATTATTATCAAATTTAAAAATTGAAAAAACTATATCAGGAGGTTCAGTTGCAAATTCTATTGTAGGTCTATCACAATTAGGTAATGAGGTTGGCTTTATTGGAAAGGTAAGCGATGACGAATTAGGTAGTAAATACGAAGAAGGCCTAAGATCTGAAAAAGTTCAATATTTTTATTCTAAGAAGAAAGAAGAATTACCAACTGGCACATGTTTGATATTAGTTACACCTGACTCTGAAAGAACAATGTGTACATTTCTTGGTACAGCAGGAAAAATTAATGAGAACGATGTTGATTCAGAAATCGTAAATAATTCAGAAATAATTTTTCTAGAGGGATACTTATGGGATGAAGGAGAGCCAAAGAAAGCATTTGAAAAAGCTATAGACAATGCAAAAAAAATTGCAATGTCTTTATCTGATCAATTTTGTGTAGACCGACATAAGCCACATTTTCTAGATTTGGTTAAGAATAAACTAGATATTACATTTGCTAACGAACATGAGATGATGTCCCTAATTGATGCTAAAAATTTTGATGAAGTGATTAATTTTAGTAAAAGTCTTAATAAGCTTATCGTTATAACAAGGGGAGAAAATGGTGCAGTTTCAATTTTTGGAGATGAAATTGCGGAAAATAATGTTGAAACAAATTTAGACATTAAAGATTTAACAGGGGCTGGGGATTTATTTGCAGCTGGCTATTTACATGGATATTTAAATAACTTTAGTCGAATTGATTGTTTAAATAAAGGAAGAGAGATGTCATCAAAAATCATTCAAAAAATAGGTGCTAGACTTTAGATTTTTTTCTATTGTAACTACCTTTGCCTTTTTTTGGTTTAATAACTCTAATTTTATATTTTTTTGTAAATAATTCTTTTGCTAGATAATTATTTTTAGGCTTTGATTTTATAACCATCTTTCAAACTGTTAATAAATAATTTGTCATGAAATTTTTTTTCAATTTTTTTTCTTAATCTGTATACATGAGTTTCTACAGTATGTGTTTCAAGTTTAGATTTATGCCCCCAAACTTCAGATTGTAATTTTTTTATTGATACTGGTCCTTTTGAAATATCAAGAAAACTAATTATTTTAATCTCTTTTTCTGTAAGTTGAATAGATTTATTTTGTAAGCTTAAAGATCTCGAGTTTAAATTCAGAAAATAGCTACCAATTTTAATATTATTTTGATGATTAAAATTATTTTTTAAAAATTGTATATTAATTATTTCAATCAATTTTTCGATATTTATTGGATATTTATCAATTTTTAATAACCTAGTAGAGAAATAATTTCTATCACCAGAAATAATTAAAAAATTTTTGTCTTCTGAATTTTTTGGTAATTTATTATCAATAATATGCTCAACATTGAAATTTAAATTACTTTTTATTTCATTTAATATGGTAAATAATATTGGAAATTTATGTATGACTAGAAATTGTTTTATACTCATCCTTATACAATATGACAATTGTTGTTAAAAATAAAGACACACTAATATATGATGACTTTGAATTTAAATGTTGCATTGGAAAAAATGGATTTACAAAAAAGAAAATTGAAGGAGATGGAAAAACTCCAATAGGTAAATTTTCATTAGGTGATTTATATTATAGAAAAGATAAAAAATATATACCAAAAACAAATTTAAAAATTGTTGAAATAAAAAAAAATATGAGTTGGTGTGATGATATAAACTCAAAAGATTACTATAACAAATTGGTAAGTTTAAATCCAAATATAAAAGGTGAGAAATTATTTAGAAGAGACTATAAGTATGACTTTTTTATTCCTATAAAATATAATTGGAGAAATCCTACTCCAGGAAAAGGAAGTGCTATTTTTATACATTTAACAAAAAATTTCAAATCGACCGCAGGATGTATAGCTATGGCTGAAAAAGATTTTTTAATTTTAGCTAAACTTATAAAAAAAAATACTGTGATAAAAATTCTTTAACTTCTTTGCCCAAATATACTAGAGCCAATTCTTACAAATGTCGCATTATTTTCTATAGCTTCTAGGTAGTCGGATGACATCCCCATACTCAACTCATTCAATTTAAGTTTTTTATTAAGATCATTCATCTCCTCGAAATATTTTTTTGTATCTTCATTAAATGGGGGTATACACATTAATCCAACTACATCTAAGTTTAAATTTTTGCAATAATTATAAAAATCATGGACTTCATTTTTAGAAATTCCCGACTTTTGATCTTCATTTCCAATATTAACCTGTATAAATAATTTAGTTTTTAAGTTTAATTGTTGCTGAATATTAAAAATTTTATCAGCTAGTTTTTTACTGTCTAAAGAATGGATATAATCAAACAAATCAAGTGCTAGTTTAACTTTATTTGTTTGAAGACGACCAATAAGATGCAATTTAATATTTTTATTTTCTTTTTTTAAATTAGTCCATTTCTCTGCTGCTTCTTGAACTTTATTTTCTCCATAATGTATATGTCCCTGTTCAATAACAGGCAATATATGATTTATTTTAAATGTTTTAGAAACTGCTATGATCTCTGGTACTTTTAATAAATTTTTATTTAAATCAAACTTTGCCTTAACTTTTTCATTAATTTTAAGTAAGTTTTCAACAGTAATATGCATAATAAATTTCCTAAAAAATTTTATTTCATAAATGATTTTAGAAAAAATAATATTGATAAATTGGATAATAATACAGGCATTATTTATAGAAATTATAAAAAAAAATTAAATATAATAGAAGTCATCAAAATTAGAGATTATTGTTTAACAAAGAGAATAAAATTTTATTTAGCAAATAATATTAAAATCGCACTTAAATTAAGGTTAAATGGGGCTTATTTACCATCATTTAATAAAGACTTTAGACATTTAAGTTATAAAGTTAACAATTATTTTGTGTTACTTGGATCTGCTCATAATATCAAAGAAATTCGTAATAAAGAAGTTCAAAATGTAAATTTAATCTTTATTTCATCTATATTTAAAAAAAATAAAAATTACCTTGGCATTTTTAAGTTTAAAAAGCTTAGAAATCTTACCCAAAGAAAAGTCGTTGCGCTTGGTGGTATCTCAAAAGCTAATAAGAAAAAGATTAGATTATTAGGCTGTGATGGATTTAGTGGTATATCTTATTTTGAATAAAAAAAAGGCCCCTAAAAAGGGGCCCTTTTTAATAAAATTAAATTTTACAAATTAGAATGCAAAACTTAAACCTAGTTGGTAACCTTCTCTATCATTGCTATCAGTGTGAGCAATGTTGTCTACTTGGTTCATTGACAATGCGATACCTAATGATCCCATTGTGTATGAAACACCAATCGCTGTTGCTTCTTGGTCTGTAGATCCAACTTTCTCTAAAGTGTTTGAACCATAAGAGATAGCTAAGTCGTCATTTACTTGGTAAGATACACCAATACCAGTTGACTCAACATCAGATCCAGTTTCGTTGTCTTTTTCAGACATTTGGATACCGACAGTTGCTGAACCAAGTGTATATTTAGCAAACAATGTGCTTTCGTTTGATTTAGTACCTGTAGTTTGTTCTACATCACCTTCACCATAACCAACAGTTAAACCGTCCATTCCAGTGTAAGTAACACCGTAATCACTGTATGATACATCCGTTACAGCATCAGCTGCATTAATGTAACCTAAAGTAAGGTTTATACCTGAATCATGGCTGTATTTGTATGTAAACATATTGTTACCTGCAAATCCATTAATTACACCAGCATCAGCACCTGTGATAACATCCCATGGCTCTTCTGAAGCTGTTGGCATTACGTCATCGTTAGCATCCATAAAACCAGAACCACCGTGACCAGCAAATGTTAATGAACCAGCATCACCAAAATCCATAGATATTGAGTGACTGTCTATAGGTGCAGTTGCGCCTTGAGCAGCATCACCATCAAGTTCGATTGATAATGTTACACCGATATCATTTACATCTCCTGAAGCAGAAAATGTAACTGAGTCAGCCATTGACCAACCGGCACCGTGAGTTGCATGTTCATCACCGCCAGTAAAAGACATTGTAGCACTACCAGTAGCTGTTAGTTCAGCAGCTGAAACAGATCCAGCAACTAAAGAACCAGCAAGGGCTGTTAGTCCTATTTTTTTATAATTGTTCATATTAGAACTCCTTTGTTATTGTTTAATATTAAACAGGTCACCTTTATCAAAAATTAAGAAAAACATGGAAAATTTTAGCTTAGATAACAAAATAATTGCTACAGTGTTGCAAATATGCATCATTAAAACATCAGAAAATAATGGGTTTTTTTATTTTTTGCTATAAACCTCTTATCTTTTAATACTAATCTAAAGAATTATAGTAAAAACATGAAAATAAAAATCCTAAGACTTTCAATAATAATATCATTTTTAAGTTCATTTTTTTTAAGTTCGTGCTCAAATGGATTAAAAGGTGCTGATGCTCGAAAAATACCTGCGAATATGAAAGAAAGGCAATTACAAAATGTTAAAGAAGGAAGAGGATTTACTTTGGGAGGATCATTAAAAAACTCAGGTGAATTCGATTTTGCAAGTTCAAATGAACTTTGGCGAGCTTCATTAGATACATTAGATTTTATGCCATTATCATTAGCAAATTATAGCGGTGGAATAATTGTGACTGATTGGTACTCAAGTGAAGGTTCAGCAAATGAGTCTGTAAAAGTTTCGATAAGATTTTTAAGTAACGAGATTAGATCTGACGCATTATCAATAAAAGTATTTTATAAAAAATGTTCAATGCAAAATACTTGTCAAATTACAGATAAAACTAGTGCATTATCAGAGGATATCGAAAAAAAAATTCTTAAGAAGGCGGCAGTCTATGAAAAAGAAAATAAATCAAAAAAAAAATAATATAGCTTAATTAATTTATAAAAATATTTAAAGTTTATTGTGGAACGTTATAATTTCAAAGAAGTTGAAGATAAATGGCAAAAATATTGGGAAGAAAATAAAGTATTTAAGACAAAAGTAGAAAAAAATAAAAAAAAATTTTATTGTCTAGAAATGTTCCCTTATCCATCTGGAAAAATTCACATGGGACATGTAAGGAATTATACAATTGGAGATGTTTTATCAAGATACAAAAAATTAAAAGGATTTAACGTTTTACATCCTATGGGCTGGGATGCATTTGGAATGCCAGCTGAGAACGCTGCAAGAGAAAATAAATTAGATCCTAAAAGCTGGACAAACAAAAATATTAATACAATGAAAAATCAATTAAAAAAACTTGGTTTATCAATTGATTGGGATAGAGAAATTTCAACCTGTAATGAAGATTATTACAAACATCAACAAACTTTCTTTTTAGAATTATTTGAGAAAGGCTTAGTATATAGAAAAGAAAATTATGTGAATTGGGATCCAATCGATGAAACAGTTTTAGCAAACGAACAAGTTATAGATGGAAAAGGTTGGAGATCAGGCGCCGTTGTAGAAAGAAAAAAATTAAGCCAATGGTTTTTTAATATATCTAAATTCTCACAAGATTTGCTAGATGGATTGGACGAACTTAACACATGGCCAAATAAAGTAAAAGTTATGCAAAAAAACTGGATAGGAAAATCATTTGGTTGTGAAATAAGTTTTAAGGTAGAAGGAGATTTACCAGTTAAGAATATTAAATGTTTTACAACAAGACCCGATACACTTTTTGGTTTTTCGTTTTTGGCATTATCGGTTGACCATGAAGTGGCTAGTTTTTACAAAAATGATGAAAATTTTATTAAATTTAAAGAAGAATGTTCGAAAACCGGCACAACGGAAGAGGCCATAGCAGTAGGAGAGAAAATTGGTTTTAAGACAAATCTTATGGCTACAAATCCATTAAAACCTGATCAAAAAGTCCCAGTTTACTTTGCAAATTTTGTTTTAATGGATTATGGTTTTGGAGCTGTGTTTGGTTGTCCAGCACATGATCAAAGAGACTTTGATTTTGCAAAAAAATATAATTTAGAAATAAAAACAGTTGTTAAACCTATTAATGAGAGTGACGATTTTACAGTAAATAATGAGTCTTATTCAGGACCTGGAACAATAATTAATTCAGGTTTTTTAAATGGATTTGAGGCCCCAGAAGAATCTGTAACTAAAACAATAAAAATTCTAGAGGACAAACAATTAGGGAAAAAACAGATTAATTATAGATTGAAAGACTGGGGGGTTTCAAGACAAAGGTATTGGGGGTGTCCTATTCCAATTGCTTATGACGAAAATGGAAATGTACAGACAATACCAAAAGATATGTTGCCAGTAAAGTTGCCAGAAAATATTGATCTATCAGTTAAGGGAAATCCTTTGGATAGTGAAAAAAACTGGAAAGAAATTATTATAGATGGAAAAAAATATACCAGAGAAACTGATACATTAGACACATTTGTTTGCTCATCTTGGTATTATCTAAGATTTTGTTCTCCTAATGAGATTGGTTATGGTTTCAATAAAAATGATATTGATTATTGGATGCCAGTTGACCAATACATTGGTGGTGTAGAGCATGCTATTTTGCATTTATTATATTCGCGATTTTTTATGAGAGCTATCAATCATGAAAATAAAAATTTTAGCATAAAAGAACCATTCCAAAGTTTATTCACTCAAGGCATGGTTTGTCACGAAACTTATAAAGATGATGATGATAATTGGTTAAGCCCTGAAGAAGTTGAGAAGGTTAATGGGCAAGTTGTTAAAAGAAATAATCCAAACAAAGTTGTTAAAGTTGGACCATCTGAATCTATGTCAAAATCAAAAAAGAATGTGATTGATCCAGAGTATATAATAAATAATTATGGAGCTGATGCAGTCAGGTTATTTATTCTCTCAGATAGCCCACCTGAAAAAGATGTTCAATGGTCTGAGCAAGGTATGGTTTCTTCTTATAAATTTATTCAAAAACTCTGGAATATTCATTCTGAAATAAAGAAAAAAATTTCAAGTGAAGATGAAAAAGAAAATGACGCAGAAATAGAAAATTTTACAAATGAATTAATATTTAAATTTACCAATAATCTTGAGAAGTTTAACTATAATGTAATTATTGCTAATATGTATGAAACTTATAATTATTTAGTAAATTACATAAAAAAAAAGAGGAACATTAAAAATTTAAAAAATAATTATATAAAAATACTAACTTGCTTTAATCCCGTTATACCTCATTTTGTTAATGAATGTTTGTTTGACCTTAAATCAAAAATAGAATTAAATTGGCCAAAATTTGATAGAGATGTACTTGATAAAGAAAATATAAAATATGTGATACAGATTAACAGTAAAAAAAGGTCAATTTTAAACGAAAAAAAAGACATATCAGAAAGAGACCTGTTAGAAATTATAAAAAAGGATAAAATGTTAGAAAAATATTTAACAAACAGAAGTTTTAAAAAAATTATTTTTGTCAAAAACCGTTTAATAAATATTTTAATTGATGAATAAGATTATTTTAATATTTATAGCTCTTTTTATTATAAGTGGTTGTTCTTACAAACCTATTTTAGTAGACAAAAAAAATGATATCACGTTTGAAAATATAAGCTCAGAAAACAAGAGTAAAATTGATATAATTTTAAAGAAAAACTTGCTCGAAAGAAGCAGCAACACTAACAAGAATAGTTATGATTTATACTTTTCAACAAAGGATGAGAAAGAGATAGTATCTTCAAATGAAAATGGAGATCCAACAGTATTTAAAATAAAAATTGTTACAAATTATTCATTAATCCAGAATGATAAGATAATTTTTACAAATAAAATTGTGAAGCAGGTAAATTACAATAATATCAATGATAAATTCGAATTACTTAAATATGAGGAAAATATTTTAGACAATCTACTAAGAAATATTTCTTTAGAAATATTAACGTCAATAACAATCGCGGTTAAATGATTGTTAAAAGTTTTGAATTAAATAAAAAAATTGTAGATAAATATAGGTTTTATTTACTATATGGTAAAAATGAGGGCTTACAAAATGAAATAATTCAATCGCAATTTCTAAAAAATTTTGAAGGACAAATTGATAAGTATGATGAAATAGAATTTTTAAAAAATTATGAGAATATTATTGCCGAATTGCTTAATAAGTCTTTTTTCGAATCAAATAAGATTTTAATAATATCAAGGACATCCGATAAAATTACTAAAGCTATTGAAGAGATTGAAGAAAGAGATATGACAGATATAAAAATAATATTTAAGTCTGGTATCCTTGAAAAAAGATCAAAATTAAGAAATTATTTTGAAAAAAATAGTAATTTGATAACAATCCCATTTTATGAAGATGATGTTAGAAGTTTAACATCTGTTATAATTTCATTTATAAGTGAGCATAATATTAAACTATCTAGGGAATCTATAAATTTGTTAGTTAGCAGAGCTGGCGGAGATAGAGAGAACTTGAAGATTGAACTGGATAAAATTTTAAATTACTCAAATTCAAATAATAAAATTGAATTTGAACACGTACAAAGGCTTACAAATTTAGCTGAAAATTATGGTGTGAGCGAACTAGCGGACTCTTGTCTAAGTAAAAATAGAAAGAATGTATCTAAAATTTTAAATGAAAATAATTACACAGATGATGATTGCATACTAATTCTGAGAACACTATTATCTAAATCTAAAAGATTATTAACTATTATCAAAAAATTTAACGAAACAAAAAATTTAGATAATGCCATTTCAAATATAAAACCACCAATTTTTTGGAAAGAAAAAGAGAATGTTAAAAAACAAGCAATTACTTGGAAAATTGATGAATTAAAGGACAAGATATACAAAATAAGCGAAATTGAGTTATTAGTAAAAACTAATTCTGGAAAATCATTAAATTTAGTATCTGATTTTATTGTTAATTTTTAATAATTTTCTTTAATTATTTTTATTAATCTATCTAGTTGTTCTAACCCTTTATATTCAATAGTTAAGGACCCTGAATTATTCTTTTTATTATTTAAAACTACTCTCATACCAATTTTTTCAGCAAGACTGTTTTGCGTTGATAGTGTGTTAGGATCTTTAGATTTGTATTGAATTTTTTTATCACTTTTTAATACTCTTACTAAACTTTCTGTCTGTCTTACTGACAATTTTTTTTTAACAATTTTTTCAGCTAATAAAATAGCATTTTCCAATCCAATCAAGATTTTAGCATGTCCTTGGGATATTTCTCCATTCCTCAACATAACAATTAATTTTTCAGGAAGAGATAGTAGTCTCAAAGTATTTGATATATGTGATCTGCTTTTTCCAATAAACTTTGAGACCATATCTTGATCATAGTCAAAGTTTTCAATAAGATTTTGGTAACTTTCTGCTTCTTCTATAACATTTAAATCTTTTCTTTGAACATTTTCTATTATTGCTAACTCCAATGATTTAAGATTATCTGCCTCAATAATTACAACTGGGACTTCGTGCAATCCTGCAGATTGTGCAGCTTGCCATCTTCTTTCACCTGCAATCAATTCATACTTTTCATCTTGATCGACGGATTTTCTTACAACTAAAGGCAGAATTATACCTCTCTCTTTTATTGAGTTGGTTAATTCATTTAGAGCTTCCTTTTCAAATAATTTTCTTGGCTGATTTTTATTTGGAACTATTGAACTTATTGAAACTTTATCATTTTGTGTTTTAACATCACTATCACCTATTAAAGATGACAGACCTCTACCTAAGCCTTTTTTACTTTTGAAAGGATTTATCATGCTGCACTCTCCACTCGTTTATCTTGTTCTAAAAATTCTTCGGTGAATTTAAAATAAGCTTTACTACCTGGGCAAACCTTGTCGTATAGAAGAACTGGTACTCCATGAGACGGGGCTTCTGAAAGTCTCACATTTCTTGGAACTGCAGTTGTATAAACTTTTTCTTTAAAATAGTTTCTTGCCTCTGCCTCTACTTGGCCAGAAAGTTTGTTTCTTTTATCAAACATTGTAAGAAGTATCCCCCTGATGTCTAAAGATGGATTTAAATTGGATTTTATCCTATCAAATGTTTTCATCAATTGAGTTAAGCCCTCTAATGCAAAAAATTCTGTCTGGAGCGGCACTAATAAAGCATCAGACGCTACCAACGCCATAATTGTGAGCAGGCTCAGTGATGGAGGACAGTCAATTAATATATAATCATAAGATGCTTTAGAATCATTTAAAATCAGTGCTAATTCGTCTTTTAATTTAAAGGCCCTACGGCTATCGCCAGCTGTTTCGACTTCTATACCTGATAGATCGACATTTGAAGTGATTAAATTTAGATTGGTAAAACTTGTTTCTTGTATAACCTCTGAAATTTTCCTTTTTCCATTTAGAACACTGTAAATTGTTGCATCTGAATTTGTATTGTTTGATAATCCAAGTCCTGTAGTAGCATTTCCTTGTGGATCTAAATCGATTACCAATACTTTTTTTCCTTTCATGGATAATCCAGCTGCAAGATTAATGACAGTGGTCGTCTTACCCACTCCACCTTTTTGATTTATGACAGAAATAATTTTTTTTTCCATTTTTTACTCTTTTTAAATTTTTATAACTGTACTTTCATCACTCAAGTAATTACTAAAGTATGTCGATGAGTGCGCTTTCATATTTTATTTTTTTATCTATATTTTTTTCTCAAATTGGATATTTTTACAATAACTGACTCGTTGCTTGTTAAACTTTTTTTTTCCTCATAATCGAATTCCCAAATTTTTAATGCATCACTTAGAATTTTTTTTCCACTCTTGCCTAAAAATAAAATAATGTACTTATAATTTTTGAAATTATTTTGCGCTATTTGAAAAATTGTTGTTAGTGGTTTAAATGCTCTGCAAATAATTACATCAGTTCTTAAATTTCTTTCTTCAAAAATATTTTTTCGATGAACTTCTGCGTTTAAATTAAATTTTTTTGTCATTTCTTTTAGAAAAATACTCTTATGATAACTCTTTTCATAAAAAATTAGCTTAAATATTGGTTTTTTTGGTTTCATTAAAATAGCTAAAACTATACCAGGTAATCCTGCCCCTGATCCTAGATCAGTGCATATTTTAATATCAGTTTTATCAATAAAATCAATAGTTTGCGCACTATCTTCTATATGCCTCTGTTTTATTGACTTTTCTGTGTTTTTGCTAATTAAATTTATTGTTTTATTTTTTTCAATTATTGAATTTGTATAGGCTTTGAGTTCCTCTAGTGTTTCACGTGAAACATTTGGGGAGATAATTTTATCTATTTTTAAAATATTCGAATCAATCAAGCTATATGCTTAATAGACTTTCTTTTTAGATGAGACAACAAAATATATACAGCAGCTGGGGTAATTCCATCGATTCTTAAAGCTTGTCCCATTGTCTTTGGTTTAATTCTTTTGAATTTTGATTTTACCTCAATAGATAGTCCTGAAAAATTATCATAATCTAGATTTTCAGGTATTAATAGATTTTCATCTCTTTTAAATGCTAGTATTTCAGCTTTTTGCTTACTTAGATAGCCTTTATAGTGTGAATTAATTTCTAATTGTTCATCAATTTCACGTGAAACATGCTTAATTTCAGGCCAGATTTCTCTAATTTTAACCATATTTACTGATTTTTGGCCTAAAACTTGATTTGCAGATCGAACAATTCCATCTTTCGCAATATTTACACCAAATTTTGCAATTTTTGTGGGTGTTATCTTTAATTTATCCATTTGAGACTGAATTTTAGATAATTGTGTATATTTCTCTCTATATATTTTTTCTCTCTCTTTAAGTACAATTCCTATATTTATTCCTCTTTGCGTCAATCTCACGTCAGCGTTATCAGACCTTAATGAAAGTCTATACTCAGCCCTAGAAGTAAACATTCTATATGGTTCTGCAACACCTTTTGTTACTAGATCATCAATCATTACTCCTATATATGCTTCAGATCTATCCAAAATAAATGGTTCTTTTCCCTTAAATGCTAAGGCTGCATTTATTCCTGCAATTATTCCTTGAGCTGCTGCTTCTTCATACCCAGTTGTACCATTTATCTGCCCTGCAAGATAAAGGTTTTTAATTTTTTTTGTTTCTAAAGTTAAAAAAAGCTCTCTAGGATCAACAAAATCGTATTCAATGGCATATCCTGGCCTTATAATTTTTACATTTTCTAAACCATTGATTTTGTTACATATTTCTTGCTGTATATCAGCTGGTAGAGATGTAGATATTCCATTTGGATAAATTGTATGATCATTTAAACCTTCTGGCTCCAAAAAAATTTGATGTCTTTGCTTATCTGCAAATTTTTTTATCTTATCCTCTATAGATGGACAGTATCTAGGGCCTACACCTTGTATGCTTCCGGAATACATGGCACTTCTTTTTATGTTTTTAGAAATAATTTTATGAACAGCTTCATTCGTATAAGTCATTCGACACGAAATTTGTTTATTGTAGTTTTTCTTCGTTAAGAATGAAAAGAAGTATGGATCATCATCTGCATGCTGTTCCTCTAAATTGTCAAAATTAATTGTTCGAGCATCAAGTCTTGGAGGAGTGCCTGTTTTTAATCTTCCTATTTTAAAATTATACTTTTCTAATTGTTCGCTTAAACCTGTTGAAGGTTTCTCGTTAAATCTTCCAGCTGGTGTCTTTTCATCTCCAATATGAATCAATCCATTTAAAAAAGTGCCAGTTGTTAGAATTATTTTTGATGATCGGATTTCTTTACCAGTTTGTGTCACAAAACTAATTATATCATTATTTTTAAAATTAAACTTAATTACCGAATCAGAAAAAATGCTTAAATTACAATAGTTTACAAGTTTTTCTTGCATAAATTTTTTATAAAGCTGCCTGTCACTTTGTGTTCTAGGTCCTCTTACTGCTGGACCTCTACTCCTGTTTAATAATCGAAATTGAATGCCAGATTTATCTGCCACCTCTCCCATTACACCATCCAAGGCATCGATTTCTCTCACTAAATGACCTTTACCCAAACCTCCTATAGCTGGATTACAAGACATCTCTCCTATGGAGTCAAATTTGTGAGTAAATAGAGCAGTGTTAACACCTAACCTTGCTGATGCCGCAGCTGCCTCACAGCCAGCGTGACCACCACCTATTACTACAACATCGAATGATAGCTCGTTTTTCATAGTTGTAATTTATTATTGATATTAAAATTTACAAGAAAACAGTTAAGAAAGTTTAAAAAGCCTGAAATACCAAAGGTTATTTACCTATGCAAAAATCATTGAAAATTGATCCCAATATCTCTTCAACATCAACTTTGCCAACAATCATTCCTAAATATCTTGTTGCTAATCTTAAATCCTCAGCTGCTTTATCAAAATCTTCCAAAGATTTTTTTTCTTCAAACTTTTCTAAATGTTCAACACATTTCTCGAGGTTAGCTCTATGTCTTTCTCTAGTTATAAAGATATTTTCTGATGAAATAAATTTATCTTTCAAATTTTCTTTAATTGAATTGATAAATTTATCTAAATTTTTTTCTTCTTTAATCGAAATATAAATTGGATCAAATTTTTTGATTTCAGAGCTAATGTTATCTATGCCTAGATCCATTTTATTTATTACTAAAATCGTTTTCTTAACTCCAAAATCCTTTAAAAAATCAGTAAAATGTAGACTTTTTGGCTCCATTACAACTATGTTCAAATCGGAATTTTTAGCACTTTTTAAAGCCAATTTAATTCCCTTTTTTTCAATATCATCTTTAGACTCTCTTATTCCTGCAGTGTCAGATATTACAACGGGAAAACCATCTAAGTTTAAATGAGCTTCTATAATATCTCTTGTAGTACCTTCTATCTCAGATACAATTGAGACTTCTCTTCTAGTTAAGTAATTTAATAAAGATGATTTTCCGACATTTGTAGGACCAACTATTGCAATTTTAAATCCTTCTCTAATCCTTTCTCCAACTTTTTGATCATTTAATATTTCCATTATTTCATCTTTTACACTTTTTGTTTTTAGGTGAATATTATTTAGAATATTCTCAGGAAGATCATCCTCAGGAAAATCAATTTTAGCTTCAACACTTGATAAAACTTTTATAAGTGCTTCTCTGAGCGAATTAAATTTATCTGAACTTTTTCCAGACATAATTTTGATCGCTTGCTGTCTTTGGATTTCTGTTTCTGATGAAATTAAATCTGAAATACTCTCTGCTTTTAATAAATTTATTTTACCATTTTGAAAAGCTATTTTAGTAAATTCGCCAGGTTCTGCTAATCTGCAATTATCGATTTTAAAGATTGATTTTTGAATAGCTGCTACAACTGCTTTACTGCCATGTACATGGAATTCCGCCATATCTTCGCCTGTGTAGCTATTTGGAGCAGGAAACCATATTAATATACCTTCATCAATAAGCCCATTTTCATTGACTTTATTGAATTTCCGTCTGGTGGCCACCCTGGGTGTAGGAAGCTTTTTATTGGTCAATTCGTATATAACTTTTTGTGTCTCCAAACCCGAAACTCTTATAACAGAAATTCCTGCTATTCCTGGACCAGAAGACAGAGCAAATATTGTCATTAAATTAATTATAGCTAGTATTGAATTTAAATATATAAATTTTTCTATGATTATTTGGATTGCATCTTATCCTAAATGTGGAAATACTTGGGTAAGGTCTTTATTATCAGCATATTATTTTTCAAAAGATGGGGAATTTAATTTTGATCTTTTAAAAAATATCAAACAGTTTCCAAGTAGAGAATTTTTTAAAAAAAAAGTTTTCAGTATAGAAGAGGCATCAAGAAATTGGTTGCCGATCCAAAAAAAGATAAAAGAAACAAGAAAAGTATATTTTTTAAAAACTCATAATGTTTATGGAGCCTACAAAGGAAATAATTTTACAACTCCAGAGTTTACTTTAGGTGCAATAAACATTGTTAGAGATCCACGAAATGTGATTACATCATTGATGAATCACTATTCAATAAATGAAGAAGAGGCACTTAAGATGTTAAGTAGTGTTCACAGAAATCTAAAAGATCGAAACAACAAAGATGACTATTCTAACTATTCATTTATAAGTTCGTGGGCTAATAATTACAAGTCTTGGAAAATTTCTAAAAATATAAACAAACTTTTAATAAAATATGAGGATTTAGAAAATAACAGAGTCAAAACATTCAGTAAGATATTAGATTTTACAAATAAGTTAATGAAGAATGGTCAACAAATTAATAAACAAAAGTTAAAAAAATCAATTAAATCAACTGATTTCGATGTATTAAAAAATAAAGAAAAGAAGGAAGGGTTTATTGAAGCTGTTTATTCTGAGGATCTAGTAGGGAAAAAACCTTTTTTCAACCTTGGAAAAGAAAATAATTACAAAAAATTACTTAAAACAGAAACTATAAAATCAATTGAGAAAAGATTTGAAAATGAAATGAAGGAACTTGGATATCTGTGAGATTAAGAAGGTTTATTCATTGAATTGAAAAAGTCTGAATTGCTTTTCGTATCTTTCAATTTTGAATTTATAAATTCTATTGCATCCATTGATCCCATTGGTGCAATTATTCTTCTTAAAACATTCATTTTTTGTAGATCATTTTTTTCAAATATTAATTCTTCTCTCCTCGTTCCAGATTTAGTTATATCTATTGCGGGATAAATTCTTTTTTCTGAAATTTTTCTGTCTAAAATAGTTTCACTATTTCCAGTTCCTTTAAACTCTTCGAATATAACTTCATCCATTCTGCTACCAGTATCAATTAATGCTGTTGCTATAATTGTTAAAGATCCACCTTCCTCAATGTTTCTTGCAGCACCAAAAAATCTTTTTGGTCTTTGGAGCGCATTTGCATCGACACCTCCGGTCAAAACTTTTCCAGAACTTGGTACCACTGCGTTGTAAGCTCTTCCTAGTCTAGTTATAGAGTCAAGTAATATTACTACATCTTTTTTATGTTCAGTTAATCTTTTAGCTTTCTCTATTACCATTTCCGCGACAGCTACATGTCTTTGGGCAGGTTCATCGAAAGTAGAGCTTATTACTTCCCCCTTTACTGTTCTTTGCATATCAGTTACTTCCTCGGGTCTTTCATCTATTAGCAAAACCATTAAATAACATTCTGGATGATTTGCAGTTATTGAATTTGCAATACTTTGTAAAATCATTGTCTTTCCAGCTTTTGGTGGTGATATGATCAATGACCTTTGTCCTTTTCCAATTGGACTTACTAAATCAATCAATCTAGGAGTTAAATCAACTTTCCTATCTATTTTTACAGTTTCCACTTCCATCACTAACTGCTTGTTTGGATATAAAGGTGTTAAATTATCAAAAGCTATTTTATGTTTGAATTTGTCAGTTTCTTCAAAATTTATTTTACTTACTTGAAGTAATGCAAAATATCTCTCACCTTCTTTCGGTGATCTGATAGGACCTTCTACAGTATCACCTGTTCTTAAACCAAATCGTCTTATTTGATTAGGGCTTACATAAATATCATCTGCCCCTGGTAAATAATTAGACTCGATCGCTCTTAAAAATCCAAAACCATCTTGCAGTAATTGGAGCACTCCGCCGCCTGTGATTTCTTCACCTTTTTCAGCTAATTTTTTTAATATAGCAAAGTAAATTTCTTGCCTTCTTAATGTACTAGCATTCTCAATTCCTAGATTTTCAGCTTCTGTAATTAACTTTTCTGAGCTTTTTTCCTTTAATTCTTGTATGTTCATAATGAAGGGATGATTGTTTAGATGAGACTAATATAGTCGCATGATTTAGAAATTACAACCTTTGATTATCTTTTAATTTTAAGAAAATACTGTAAATACTTGAATTTATGGAGATCCAAAAAGAAGAATTTAAAATTTTTGATAAAAATATGGAAAAATTATCTATTCTTTATGGTTTGTTTCTAATTTTGTGGGGAATAATTGTCAGCTTTTTATCTAACAGCTTATCATTTACTTCCTACATTCCAAGTTATTTAGGTATTTTAATAGTAATTTTTTCTTTTCTTGCGCTTAAAATTCCTAACAATAAGAAACTATTAATGCATATTGTTGCTACACTCGGTTTGATAACAGTTCTAGGTGGATTAGATTTGATAAGGCTCATCTTAAAAGGAAGCGTATTTGTTAATTTTTGGGCAGATTTATCTAAATTAATGATGCTAGTAACTGGCAGTATATTTGTTTACCTGTGTTTTATGTCTTTTCGCTTTGCTAGGAAAATAAAATAGGAGTTTAATTAATTTTAAAAATTTTGTAATTCAGTTGCAAATTTTTTTACGCTTTCCCAATTCGTAAACTCATATGAATTATTTGTGTCGGTGGGGCCATCGGTTATCATCATTATAAATCTGATAACATTCCTGTTTATAAAATTGTAATTTGGGTAATCTACTTTACCAGCAAAGACTCCAACTTTCTTGGGCTTCCAATTTGACTTTTTAAGAAACTTTATCAAATAAGGGTTATTATGAGGTGAGCTTTTTTCTGCTTTTCTTGCCACAACATTTACTGAAAAAAAAGCAGTTTTTTTTGATTCTAAGATATTTTTATTTTTTATCACAAAATTTAGAATTTTTCTGCTGTGCGAACCATATCTAATACTGGCGCCTATTATTATGATTTTGTATTTTTCTAGATTAATATCTAAAGCTTTTTCAACAGATACAATTTCTAAAGTGTGACTTGTAGATAAATTTTCTTTTATATTTTCACAAATTTTTATTGTTTGTCCATCAGTTGACGAATAAATAATTAAACCATCCATTTTTTAAATGTTTTTTTGTATTAAGCTTTTTAATAATTTAATATGATCTTCATTGTCGTTCAAACAAGGAATCATGTCAAAATTTTTACCTCCCGAATCCATAAAACTTTCTTTACCTTGTATTAAAATTTCTTCTAGCGTCTCAACACAATCTGATGAAAAACCAGGACATATTGTCAGTATATTTTTCTTACCTTCTTTTGGGAGTTTTTCTAATGTTTTATCTGTATATGGCTGGAGCCACGATTGAGGTCCAAATCTAGACTGAAAAGTTGTTTTAATTTCAATGGATTTAAACTTTTCTGAAATCAACCTTGTGGTTTTATGACAGTAGCAATGATATGGGTCTCCTTTATCAAAATATTTTTTTGGGATGCCATGATATGATGCGATTATTAAATCTGGCTTCCAGTCAATGCTCTCAAGTTTTTTATTAATAGAATTCACTAATGCATCAATATAAAGAGGATCAGATTCATAATGAGGTATTACTTTTAAAGATGGTTGCCACCTCATTTTCATGAGTGTTCTGTAAACTTCATCACAGACAGTAGCTGTTGTGGCTGCTGCATACTGTGGATAAAGCGGTAGAATTGTTAAATTCTCACAACCTTCGTCATGCAATTTTTTGATTTTGCTTTTAATACTTGGATTTCCATATCTCATTGCAAAATCAATTATTACGTTTTCATTAACAATATTTTCAGAAATTTTTTCAGCTTGCTTTTTTGTGTAATAAAGTAATGGTGACATGTTCTCTTCTTTCATCCAGATTTCTTTGTATGCTTTAGCTGTTTTTGATGGGCGAAATGTAAGTATAAATAAATTTAAAATTATCTGCCAAATAACCGGATTTACTTCGATTACCCTCCTATCAGAAAGGAATTCTTTAAGATATTTCCTAATATCGAGCCAGCTCGTTGAATCAGGAGTGCCTAAATTGATAACTAACACACCCGTTTTTCCAAAGTTGATTTTTGGATGATCTTGCTTCATTTAAACTCTCTAACAACTTTTACTAATTCTTCAACCATATCGATCTCTGTTGTTGGCAAAATTCCATGACCCAAATTAAATATATAAGGGTGATTATTAAATATTTTTAAATATTCGTTTACTTTTTGTCTCATATTTTTTTTGTCGCTTAATAAAATATCAGGATCAAGACCACCTTGAACTGGAATACTTATTTCATTAATTATTGACCTTGGGTCAACATTATAATCTATGCTTATAACATCTGGATTAACAATATTACAAAATTTAGGGTAATCTTTAATATTACGAGGAAAGCATATAACTGGAACACCAAGTTGTTTGGTATAGTTAACAAGTGATTTTGTTGGATTGTATAAATATTTATCAAATTTATTATTGATTAATCCTGCCCAACTATCAAAAATTTGTATTATACTTGCGCCAGATTCAACCTGATTTTTTATATGAAGTTTTATAAATTGATCTAAAATATCTAGTAACTTATCAATCAATTTTTCGTTTTCAAAAAAATCATCTTTTAAACCATTTTTGGGTGATACTTTGTTGATCATATACACCATTAAAGTCCATGGTGCACCAACAAAGCCAATTAAATCTTTGCCAATTAAATTAGTGTCGTTCTTTAAGCTTTCTAATAATTTATATACTGGCGCAAGATTATCTGTAAACTCTTTTTCATTTATTTTATCTAAGTTGATATTATTCAGATCACCAAGTTGTGGACCAAAATTTTTTTTAAATTCAACAAATTGACCAATGCCATATGGAACCATAAGTATATCTGAAAAAATTACAGCAGCATCAAATCCAAACCTCTTTATTGGTTGCAGTGTTATCTCTTTAGACAAATCAGGATTCAAACATAACTTGATAAAATCAGTATTTTGTTTTCTTATTTCCCTAAATTCAGGCAAATACCTTCCTGCCTGTCTCATCAACCACACAGGTTTGTTCTTAGTGTTTTTATTTAATAAACATTCTTTAATAGGAGTCATCTATATTAAGATAATTATATTTAGTATTATTAGTAGTATGAATTGTAGATAACGTAAATTACTCAATTTAAACACTTTATTCACAAGTTATTTTTCAATTTTTCTAAAAAAACCCTAATTTAAAACAATTATTTGATAACAAAAATATAGTCTAAAATTGTTGATAACATATTCACAATTATAAATATGTTAATTAAATGATAACAAAAAAGTAATTTTCATCGTTTTATCAAAAAATTTATATTTCTTAGTTTTAAAATTACTTTAGAAACTACTTATACATGAAAAATACACATCAAATATACTTAATATCTGATTCAACTGGAGAGACTTTAGATAGAATTTTTATGGCTTTAAAAGCTCAGTTTAATAATTTTAATTATGAACTAAACCAATTTTCATTTACAAGAACAGAGAACCAAATTTATACTATATTAAAAGAAGCAAAAAAAAAAGAAAGCCCTATAATTCTTTATACTGTTGTTAATAGTAGACTAGCTAAATTTTTAGCACAAGAAGCAAATAAAATGCAAGTACCATGTTTTGGTGTTTTGGGTGACTTAATATTAAATTTTTCTAAAATTCTTAACCAAAAAGCGACTCATGAACCAAGTGGGCAGCACGTTCTAGATGAAGAATATTATAAAAGAATTGAAGCAATACAATTTACAATGAATCACGATGATGGAAATCAGACAGAAAATATATTAGAGTCGGATATAATCCTAATAGGCGTAAGCAGAACAAGTAAAACACCAACATCAATATATTTAGCTAATAAAGGTTTAAAAACTTCTAATATACCCCTCGTAAATGATATGAGTATTCCTCTAGATATAATAAACTCAAAAAAACTTTGTGTAGTAGGATTAGTAACAGAAGCAGAAAGATTATTTGATATTAGGAGAAATAGATTAAATTCCTTAAAAGAAAACGAAGCTTCCGATTATACTGATATCGAGAAAATAAGAGATGAGGTGGAGAAATCAAAAAAAATTTTCAAAAAGAATAAATGGCCTACTATTGATGTCACAAGAAAATCCGTAGAAGAAACTGCCGCATCAATCATAAAAATATTTGAGATTCAAAACAAAAATGGTTGAAGTAATATTAGCATCAAAGAGCAAAGTTAGAGAAGAAATTTTAATAAAAAATAACATTCCATGTCTTGTAGAGCCTTCAAATGTTGATGAAGAACCTGTAAAAAATAGTTTACTACAAAATGGCGCTAGTCCAGAGTTAATATCAAAAAACTTAGCTGAACTTAAAGCTAATAAAATAAGTCAAAAAAATACTGATAAATTAGTACTTGGAGCAGATAGTGTGATTGACTTAAATGGACTATTAATCTCTAAGCCAGAGAATCGAAAACAGGCTTTTAATATACTAAAAAATTTAAATGGAAAAAAACACTTATTGATAAGTTCAGTTTGTATTTCTATGAATGGTTCAATGATATGGAATTATACTGATAAAGCTAAATTAACGATGAAAAATTTTTCTGATAAAGAGCTCGAAGTATATTTGGCAAGCATCTCTGATGAAAATTTATATGCATATAATGTGTATCAAATAGAAGGAGTGGGAAGAAAATTATTCTCTAGCATAGAAGGCAATGAAGATACAATAATGGGTCTGCCTGTAAAAAAAATTAAAGAGTATATTGAGAATTATTGATGAAAAAGTTTTTAGTAATAGGAAATCCCATAGAACATTCACTTTCTCCAAAACTTCAAAATTATTGGATTAAAAAAAATAATCTACAAGCAATCTATGGAAAATTAGAGACGAATGAAAGTGATTTACCAGAATTATGTGATAGCCTTAAACAAAGAAAACTACATGGACTAAATGTGACCATCCCTTTTAAAAAAATTATCATACCATTTTTAGATATATTAAGCGGAAATGCTCTTAGAACACAGTCTGTAAACACCATATCTATTGAAAATGGAAAGTTAATTGGACACAACACAGACATAGATGGATTCGAGTTAAGTATAAAAAAATTAAATTATGATGTTAAAAATAAAAGAGTAATTATTTTAGGCGCAGGAGGAGTGGTTCCCTCCCTAATATATGCATTAAAGAAAATGAATGTTTCTAAAATATATTTAGGCAATAGGACAAGAAAGAAAGCTGAAAATTTAAAACTTTTGTTTGAAAACTTAGAAATTATAGATTGGGGAGATTTGCCAGATTTCGATATGATAATAAATGCTACTAGTTTAGGCCTAAAAGAGAACGATAAATTTGGAATAGATTTTGCACAAAAAGGAAACAACAAATTATTTTATGACATAATATATAAACCTTTTAAAACAGAATTTTCTGAAAACGGGGCCAAAAATGGCAATAATTTAGAAAATGGATTAAATATGTTTTTTTATCAAGCCCAAAAAGCATTTAAAATTTGGCACAATATAGAACCTGAAATTAATGATGAGGTAATTAAATTCATAAAAATAAAAGATGAGACAAAATAATTATGATTAGGATTTGTGTGATGGGAAATATTGGTTCGGGAAAATCTTTTATTTCAAAATTATTTAATTGCCCAGTTTTTAACGCCGATAAAGAAGTAAAAAATATCTATAAGAACAACAAAGATTGTTTTATAAAATTAAAAAAAAAAATTCCAAATTTTGTTAAATCATTTCCAATCAGAAAAAATGAGCTGAAAAATGCTATATCTGCAGATAGTAAAAATCTAAAATTAATTTCTTCCATTGTCCATCCAATTGTAAGGAGTAACTTAAGAAATTTTCTCAAGAAAGAGAAAAATTCGAAAATGATTGTTCTAGATATTCCACTTTTAGTAGAAAATAAGCTATATGTTAAAGGAGATGTATTAATATTTATTAAAGCTTCAAAGTCGAAAATTATCGATAGAATTAAGAATCGCAAAAATTATGACAAAAAAATAATAAATATGCTTAAAATAAATCAAACGGCTTTGTTAAAAAAGATGAAATTGGCCAATTATATTGTCGATAATAATTCCTCTCCAAATATAATGAAAAATAAAATCAAAAAATTAAGAAAAAAAATTCTAGATGAAAGAAGTAGTACTTGATACGGAAACAACAGGTTTATCGGTTAAAGATGGTCACAGAATTGTTGAAATCGGATGCATAGAGTTAATTGATTTAATACCAACAAAAAATGTTTTTCACTGTTATCTAAACCCTAAAAGAAAAGTATCTGAAAGTGCATTAAAAGTTCATGGATACACAGACGAATTTTTAAGCGACAAAAAAGAGTTTACTGAAGTTGCTGATGATTTTTTAGCTTTTATACATGATAAAAGAATTATAATTCATAACGCAGAGTTTGATATAACTCATTTAAACAATGAATTATCTTTGATAAATAAAAATCTTATATCCAAAGAAAACGTTGTAGATACGCTAGAACTTGCGAGAAACAAATTTCCTGGGTCTGGAATTAGTTTAGATGCACTTTGTAAAAGATTTAAGATTGATAATTCTAAAAGAAAAAAACATTCAGCTTTAATAGATTGTGACTTGCTATCTAAAGTTTATATTAATCTAATAGGTCAAAAAGAACCAATATTTCAATTTCAAAAAGACTATATAAAAACTGATCAAACTTCAAATAGATTTACAGATTACTCAAAAAAAATAGTTAAAATTTCAAAAGAAGAATTTGAAAGCCACAAAAATTTTTTGAAAAATAACTTAAAAAAAAATTTTTTTTAATTTAATTTTTCTTTATAAAGTTTATCAAAATCTACTTTTTTTTCTAATTTTAGATCTGGAAAACCTGCTTCTTTAATTGTATTTAAGAAAACTTTTTCGAGTCCTGGATATATTTCTTTTTGAACTTCGCAAAGAATAATTTGTTCTAATTCCTCTTTTTTTAATTTTTTATCTTTAATTCTTATGACTGTGGCATATAGTATTTCAAAAAAAGATTTCCTTTTATTTTCTGATGGATCTTTGTAATTTACTTTTGTAATCACCTCTATCATTTCATCTTTCAAAGGATTGGTTGTTATGTTAATGCCAAGTGAGTACTTAGTAATATATTCTCTACTAAAAACAAATGTTTCAGCATCTCGGATTTCAACCGAAAGATCTTTTATATATTTCAAAATTATTTCATATTTTTTTGTCATTATCTTCACTTATATCTTCAAACTCCCCATCAATATAATTAGTATTTTTTTTTTTCGTCTTATCATGTTTCTTTATAAATCTTTTAAGTATAAATTTTCTTGTAAAAGGAACGATTAACAATATTCCAATCAAGTCTGTAGCAAAACCTGGTAAAATTAAAAGTAAGGCAGCAAAAGCAAGCGTTGCTCCAGAAATCAATTCATAAACAGGTAATTCATTTTTTACTAACTGGCTCATGCCTGTTTTAAGAGTGTTGTAACCTTCATAACGTGCGTAACCAACACCTACCACGGCTGTTACTAAAATTAATAAAACAGTATTAAAAGCACCTATTTGAGAACCAATTTTAATAAATAAGTAAATTTCAATGAGCGGTATACCTATAATTAAAATAAGGGCTGTGTTCATTTGTCTATAATTTAAATAGCAGGTTGAAATTTAGCAACATAGTAAATATTATACATTTATGAGTTATAGCTTTGAATACATCGATATCATACTACTTGCAATGATTGCAGGATTTATTTTTTTAAGGCTGAGGGGTATTTTAGGAAAAAAAACTGGTTTTGAAGAAGACATTAATTCGAGCTTCCCGCATGAGGCACCACCCGTTCAACCAGTAGCAGATTTAAATGCTGAGACTTTTGATGATAAAGCAAAAAAAGAATTCGTAAAAGGTGCAGAAATTGCTTACGAAACAATCATAACTAATTTTGCTAAGGGAAAATTAAAAGATATAAAATCACTACTTGATAAAAGTGTATATAAACAATTTGAAGATGCAATTAATGATAGAGACTCTAAGAAATTATCATCGGAGACTACTTTCATTGGTATCAATTCAGCTGAAGTAAAGGATCATCACCAAAATAAAAATATGCTCGAAGTAACAGTTGAATTTGTAAGTGAAATTATTTCTTGCGTTAAAGATAAAGATAATAAAATAGTTTCTGGCGATCCAGAGAAAATTAAAAAAGTTCTAGATACTTGGAAATTCTCAAAAGATAGTAAATCTGCGAATCCAAATTGGCTTTTGATCGATACTCAGGCTTGATAAACAAGTTATCAGATAAAGACAAAAAAGATTGGAATAATTTTTTAAATAGCAAAGAAAAATTAGAAGTTAAAGACAAAGAAACTTATAAAAAAACTAAAATACCAGAAAAAACAATTGATCTCCATGGTTTAACTTTAGAGGAAGCTAATATAAAAATTTCAAGGTTTATAAATTATTGTTTTGAGAATAATGTAAAAAAAATAAACGTAATTACAGGCAAAGGTATGCGGTCAAAAAACTTAGATGATCCATATAAATCATTAGATCTTAGTATTCTAAAACATTCAATACCAGAATTCATTCAGAATGATACAGATCTTATGAGTAAAATTATTAAGATTGATTTTGATGCAGTCAATAGTCAGTCGAGTGGAAATTTTGATATTTTTCTAAAAACTATAAAATAAATTTTGAAAGATCGGTATCTTTTACCAATTCCCCAATATTATCTTTTATATATTTTCCATCTACAGTAATTTTTTCACCAGCCTTATCCGTTGCAGTGAAACTAATATCGTCAAGTACTCTCTCAATTATAGTATGCAATCTTCTAGCCCCAATATTTTCTACAGTTGAATTTACTTCATTCGCAATATCAGCGATTGTATTTATTCCATCTTCTGTAAATTCTAATTCTACGTTTTCAGTCTTCAAAAGAGCTTTATATTGTTTAATTAAGCTGTTATCTGGTTCTTTTAAAATTCTAATAAAATCCTTACTATTAAGAGCATCAAGCTCTACCCTTATTGGAAGTCTACCCTGTAACTCAGGTAACAAATCAGATGGTTTTGCTAACTGAAAAGCACCTGATGCAATAAAAAGAATATGATCCGTTTTAACAGGACCGTATTTTGTGCTTACAGTTGTCCCCTCAATCAATGGTAATAAATCTCTTTGGACACCTTCTCTAGAAACATCTCCGCCAACTCTATCAGTTCTTGCTGAAATTTTATCTATTTCATCTAAGAAAACAATTCCATTATTTTCCGTTGAGTCTTTTGCAGATTTAATAATTGTATCCTGTTCTATTAGTTTATCAGATTCTTCATTGATTAATATTTCATGAGACTCTTTTACAGTCATTTTCTTTTTCTTAGGTTTTTGACCCATAGATTTTCCAAGCATATCAGAAATATTTATCATACCAACATTTGCCCCTGGCATTCCTGGTATTTCAAATGAAGGCATCTGACCTGACTCGCTTACAGCAATTTCTATTTCGTTATCGTCCATATCACCGTCTCTTAATCTTTTTCTAAAGCTTTCTCTAGTAGCTACACTTGCTTTATTTCCAACTAATGCATCTAAAACTCTATCTTCAGCTAACTTCTGTGCTTGAGCATGAACTTCTTTCCTTTTTTTAACCTTCTCCATCGCTATAGCAATTTCCAAAAGATCTCTTACGATTTGCTCGACATCTCGTCCTACATATCCTACTTCTGTAAATCTTGTCGCTTCAACCTTCACAAAGGGTGCTTCTGCTAACTTTGACAATCTTCTTGATATTTCAGTCTTACCTACTCCAGTTGGTCCAATCATCAGAATATTTTTTGGAAGGACTTCATCTTTCATATCATCATCTAAAGCTTGTCTCCTCCATCTATTTCTTAATGCAATTGCAACTGCTCTTTTCGCTTTATTTTGTCCAACTACAAATCTATCCAATTCAGAAACGATTTCTCTTGGTGATAAAGAGTTCGTGATCGTTGTTTTTTCTTTTGCAACTTTACCTTTAGGAAATGATGTAACGTTTGATTTTTCCATTATATTTTTTCCATACTAAGATTATCATTTGTAAACACACAAATATCTGATGCAACTTTAATTGCTTTTTTTGCTATATCTTCAGCGGATAACTCAGTATCCATCAATACTTTTGCTGCAGCCAAAGCATAGTTTCCACCTGATCCAATTCCTATTACATCTCCCTCAGGTTCTAATACATCACCAGTTCCTGAAATTATAAAACTTTTCTCTTTATCCCCAATAGCCATTAATGCTTCTAGTCTTCTTAAATATTTGTCTGTTCTCCAATCCTTTGCTAATTCTACAGCAGCTCTTGTTAAGTTACCCGCATGTTTTTCTAGTTTAGACTCTAATCTTTCAAACAAAGTCAGAGCGTCAGCCGTAGATCCTGCAAATCCTGCGATCACATTTCTTTTCTCAATTTTACGAACTTTGTTTGCTGTTTTTTTTATTACAGTATTACCCATGCTAACTTGTCCATCACTAGCCACAACTACGTCATTATTTTTTCTTACAAGTACAATTGTTGTCATGGATTATAAATGGATACGAATTTTGATAGTTCAAGCCCAGGTTTAGTATTATTGATATAATCAAAAATACATATATACCTAATTTTAAATATGAAAAGAAAAGCAAAAATATCAAGAAAAACGAAAGAAACCAACATAAGTGTTGATCTTAACATTGATGGCAAAGGGAAATACAAAGTTGACACAGGGATAGGTTTCTTAGACCATATGCTTGAGCAGTTGTCTAAACACTCATCTATGGATTTAAATGTTAAGGCAAAAGGTGACACACATATTGATCTTCATCACACAACAGAAGATACAGGGATTGCAATTGGAGAATGTCTAAAGAAGGCATCCAAAAAATTTGTAGGCATAAAAAGATATGCTCACATTTTATTACCTATGGATGAAACATTAACTAGAGTTGCAATTGATGTATCAAATAGACCCTATTTAATTTGGAATGTGAAATTAAAAGTTGAAAAACTTGGTGAGATGGACACAGAATTATTTAAAGAATGGTTCCAGGCATTTTCACAAGCTGCTGGAATAACTTTACATGTTGAAAATATTTACGGTGATAATAGTCACCACATTATAGAGTCTTGTTATAAAGGCTTAGCGAGAACTCTGAGAGCTGCATTGGAAATGGACCCCAGAAATAAAAGTACCATTCCTTCCACAAAAGGCTCATTATAAGATTAATGGACGTCACAATTGTTGACTATAAATCGGGCAATATTAGCTCTGTAATCAATTCCTTTAAGGAAGTTGCTAAGGATAAAGTCAATATCGAAGTAACTTCAGACATAAATAAAATTAAATCTAGTGATAAAGTGGTTTTGCCAGGGCAGGGATCCTTTAAGAGCTGTATAGATGGTTTAAATAGCATCGGTGGTTTAATCGATACTTTAGGTGAATTTGTATTAAATAATAAAAAACCACTTCTAGGAATTTGTGTAGGACTTCAAATGTTTGCTGATGTTGGATATGAAGAAGTTGAGACTAAAGGACTTGGTTGGATTTCTGGTAAGGTATCTAAAATTGATAATCAAAATGGTAAATATAAACTGCCTCATATTGGTTGGAACCAAATAAATATCGCTAAAGATAGTAAAATTTTTAAAGGTATAGATAATAATTCACACATGTATTTTGTTCACAGTTATGAATTTATACCTGATGATAAATCAGTTACAGCTGCTACAACGGATTATTCATCTAATATTGTATGTGCCATAGAGAAGGAAAATTTGTTTGGAACTCAATTTCACCCTGAGAAAAGTGATAAAATTGGTCTCAAAATAATCAATAATTTTATAAATTTATAGATGAAAAAAATATTACTTTTAGTTTTATGCACTTTAGTATTAATTGGAAATTCTTATTCTAAGATTATTAGTATTGAAAATATTAACTTAGAAGTTCCCGAAAGTCACATTTCTATCAAGTACACCAATGAAGAGGTTGAAAATTTGTACCAAGATTTTACGGACACAGCAAATATTACAACATATTTAGTGGGACCTAAAAAATATGTTGATCTTGAAAAAGCTATATTGGATGGAGAGGATATTATGAATAATCCATATGCCAAATTAATAATGAAAAAAATGGAAAAAAAAAATTTCAAGGATGAAGTACAAGCTTCTAAATGGATTATGTCAGAGATAAAAAAAATAATGAAGAAAGAGAAAATTGATTTTATTTCTTATGTAATAACTTCAGACCAAAATTTAATAACAACATTGTCTGATGATGATTTCTCTGAAATTTTAGATGAATTAAATAGGATGAATCAATCTGAATTAAATGAACAAACAAAGGAAATTAGAAAAATGATTACTAGTTTATCTGGTAATAATAAGAGTATTCCAATAAATGATTCAATGACAATAAATTTGTCCAAATTTAAAATATCTAAAAATAAAAGTAATCAATTGTTCTTAAAAGCAGCTGGTAATTTTATATATATTATGGGACCTATGAGTTTAGATATTGATTTAAACTTATTTCTTACAGAATATAATGATAAAGCTGTCATGCTTGTTTCAGCATGTTACGTAAATTGTTCAAAATTCAATAATAAGTTTAATAAAATGAGAAAAAACTCTTTTAATAGTATTTCAATTAATACATCAAATAATATTAATAAATCAGACAGTAATTTAAATATTGTAGAGCAAATAAAGCAGCTTGATGATCTTTATAAATCTGGAGCTTTGACAAAAGAGGAATTTGAAAAAGCAAAAAAAAAAATCTTAAACTAATATGAAAATTTTTCCTGCAATAGATATAAAAGATAAAAAATGTGTAAGACTAATTAAAGGAGATTTTGAAAATAAAACTGAATATGAAATGTCTCCAATTGACCAAGCTGGTAAATATAAAGACTCTGGTTTTAAAAATTTGCATATTGTTGACTTAGATGGAGCACTTACAGGCGAGCCAATTAATATTGAAATTATTAAAGATATAGTTGGAAAATTCGACCTTAAGATTGAAATAGGGGGTGGCGTTAGAAATTTTGAAACTATTCAAAAATATATCGATGTCGGTGTAGAAAAAGTAATTTTAGGAAGTGCTGCAATAAAAGAAAGAAGGTTCTTAGAGGAGGCTTGTAAAAAATTTCCTAATCAAATTGCCCTAGGGTTAGATGCAAAAGATGGGCATCTTGCAATCTCAGGATGGACTGAAGATTCAGATAAATTAACAACAGAATACTTGAAAAAAGTAAATGAATATGGGGTTAGTAGAATTATTTACACAGATATTAACAGAGATGGAACTAAGCAAAGTCCAAACTTTCAAGAAACTCAAAAGGTAGCTGAAATTTCAAATTGTCCAGTAGTAATCTCTGGCGGAGTTTCATCTATTGGAGATATAAAAAAATCCAGAGAATTAAAAAATATTGAAGGTGTTATAGTTGGAAAAGCTATATACGATGGTGATATAAAATTATATGAACTTGCAAAAGAAATAGATGCTTAAAAATAGAATTATACCATGTTTAGATGTTAAAAACGGTCGTGTTGTAAAAGGTATTAACTTTGTGGATCTTAAAGACGCCGGAGATCCTGTTGAACAAGCAAAAATTTATAGCGATGGTGGTGCAGATGAGATTTGTTTTTTAGATATTACCGCTTCAAACGAAAATAGAGATACTATTTATGAAGTAGTAGAGAAAACTTCCAAGAAATGCTTTGTGCCGCTGACTGTTGGTGGAGGCGTTAGAAGCATTGAAGATATTAATAAACTACTTAATTGCGGTGCTGATAAGGTATCAATAAATACAGCAGCCGTTCAAAATTCAAAAGTAGTTGAAGATAGTTCTAGAAAATTTGGATCACAGTGCATTGTTGTTGCAATTGATGCAAAGAGAAAAGATGATGGATGGGAAATCTTTACTCACGGTGGCAGAAATCCAACAGGCATAAACGCTTTAGAATTTGCCTCAAAAATGGAACAATGTGGAGCAGGTGAACTATTAGTTACATCCATGGATAAGGACGGAACTCAATCTGGATACGATATTGAACTTATGCAAAAGATAGCATCTATGGTTAATATTCCAGTTATTGCATCTGGAGGAGTTGGAACTTTAGATCACCTAGTTGATGGTATAAAATCAGGAGCTAGTGCCGTTTTAGCTGCATCTATATTTCATTATGGTACTTATTCAGTAAATGAAGCTAAGCAATATTTGGCTTCAAAAGATATACCTGTTAGGATTTAGTATGTTAAAGATTTTAGAAGAGCTTGTAACCTTAGCAAGAAATAGAAAAACTAATCCTGTTGAAGGCTCATATACTAACAAGCTTTTAGAAGATAAATCATTAGCAAAAGAAAAGGTTTTAGAAGAGATAAATGAGTTAATAGAGGCTGTAGATCAAGACTCAAATAAAATTCACGAGGCTGCTGATGTTTTCTATCACTTAATAATGTACCTAGAAAAAAGTGGTATAAAAATTGAAGAGGTGATGGAAGAACTGATCTCTAGAAAAAAATAAGTAAATGAAAAAGATTTTACTTAGTATTGTCTTCTTTCTTATATTTACTTCAACAAGCTATGCGGGTGATTGTTTAAGAACAGTAACTGTTGCGTTGTCAAATCAACCACAATTAAATTGTTCTGATGATGACATCCTAAGTGTTACTTCAAGTGGATCTCTTACTTATATTGTAGAGTCAGCTATTAATATAGTTGATATCTCTGGAGTTCAAATTGAAAATGATGGCACCATAACAAATGCTGCAGATGGAAATAATAATACCCACAGCAACCTGATTGATGCAAGCACGTCTTTAAATACCACTATAACAAATAATGGTACAATTGATTTAGCAACAGATGCAACTGAGGATTATGCTATTAAACTTACGGGAGCAGAAAATATAACAATTACAAATAATTCAGGTGCAACAATAAATTCAGCTGATGCCTATGCAATTGGAGGTAACAATATTGGGGATTGCAATAAAAATGGATCAAGCGGATGTCACCCTAGTCTTAGTTCTTCAAGTGGTGTTGGACTAAAATTATATAATTATGGAACAATAAGTGCGCAAGAAAGAACTATTTTTGGTGGTACCGGTGGAACAACTAATGGGTCAAAAAATCTTAGGATCTACAATTACAATGGAGGAATAATTAAAACTACTACAGGACAAGCTCCAATTAGATCAAAATCTAGTGAAGATATCCATATTTACAATTATGAAGGAGCAACAATAGATGGAGGTGATAGATATGCTTTATATCTTGATGGTTCAACTAATTTAAATATATATAATGAGGGAACTATTAAAGCAGCAGCGCAAAATGCAATTTGGTGTAGAGAATGTTCAGATGCTACTTTTACTAATTCTGGTACAATCACTTCAACTAATAATACCGTAGTATTTGACAGGAATAATGCTGCGTATGCTAATGGGCCAGCAAATACCATTATAAATTCTGGAACAATAACTGCTACTGATAGTAATGCCGGTCTTTCCATAGGACAAACAAATGGGACAACAGTTCAAAACACTGGGAGTATAACTGGCGTTGGTAGAGGAATTGATATTGGTCATTCTGACAACTCAACAATAACGAATTATGGAACAATCACAGCAACAGCAAGCGATGGATATGGAGTATGGTATTCAAATGATGGCTCTACAAGAGTAAACAATATTCTCAATAACTTTGGAACCATAAGCGCACCAGGTGGTAGCAATTCTGATGGTGTAGCAATTGGTAGATCCGCACAACCGACAAATGATCTTACAATAAATAACTCTGGAACAATATCAGGATCTGACAATTCTATATTAGTTGTTAACAATGGCGCTACAGATATTAATATCGTTACAAAAGGCGAAGGTTCTTATGAGGGTGAGATTGATTTAAACTCTACTGTAACTACAATGACTTTAGACTGTAGTATTTCAAAAGATCAAAAAATAGAAATCCATAGCAAAACTAATATGGTGATTACTAATAATCTATGTGGAAATGATACTTATGAAATATTAGATATTAATAGTGATCCAGATACAGATAATTCAGAAACAAATGGTTTTTTGTATGTTTACGGAGAAGATTTAGATATTAATAGTAATAATAAAAAATATAGAACAGAAATATTTTTATCTAAATTAAATGATATTTTTAACTCAGTGTCTGAAGAAAAAAAATCTAGTGGATACTACTCTGTAAAAAAAAGAAACAAAATTTATACTAATCAAACAGCAGGCATAACTGGAGATTTTAAAATAGAAAATGATAATTTTACACCTTTCCTAAATTATTCAAGTCAACATGCAAAATTTAATAATGGCGAGTCTTTGGATAGTGAAAACTTGGTGGCAGGTGTAAAAAAAGAGAGTGAGTATGAGAAATTTAAATTTTCAGTAGTTTCGATAGTAGGATTAACAAAAAATAAATATTTAGACCTTGAAACTGAAACAAAACAGACAATTTTAAAAGAAGATTTTGGTCAGTTTGCTGCTGTTAATTATAAAGCCTCAAGAGAATTAGAGATCAATGAAAACCAAAGTATAAATATTGAAGTAGATGGTAAATATGGATTAAAAAGACTTCCTACTTACTTAACTTCTTTTACAGATGGAGACCTTTCTATTGATGATGCGGTAGATCAAGTATTATCAGCAGGCTTTAATGTAGAGTATTCAAAGTCTTTTGAAAATGGATTTGTCCTTAAACCTTACATGGGTTTGTCTATAAATAAAACTTTAAGTGAAAAAATAGATATAATTGCAGATGGAGAAAGAAAAGATGCTGTTCATTTTATGGATGATGATTTAGCAATAAAAGCAGGTTTAAATATTACCAAAAATACTGATAATTTTGGACTTAACTTTAATCTAGAGTTAAATGAACAAAATGGACTTAAAGATAGCCAGGTAAATATTTCTTTATCTAAGAAAATTCAAAATAATATAATCAAGAAAATAGAGGGCCAACCAATTGATCCTAAATTAGAGAAATTGTTTGATCAATTACAATTAGCTAAAGAAAATGAGAGATTGGCAGAGATAACTGGTAAAGCAGTTGAGGAAAACAGAATAATGAAAGATATGATTATTCAATTAATCAAAGAAAACAATAAACTCAAAACAGAGAGAGATCTTTTAATAAAAAATTGATTTTAAAGATTTAACTATAATAAAAATTTTATTATAAACTTAACGTAAATAAATATGATGCAAAGTTACATAAATTGGGAAAAAAGACAAATTCAATGGTGGAATAAAAAACTTGGAGTTTCAGAACATGGTCTCGCTTGGTTGTCTTTTATTAAGGGAATTTTAGTAGGACTATTAATTTACCATTTCTTTTTTTAATTATAATTTTCCAGGCAACCATGTTGAGAATGCTGGAAATAGTATCATTAGTATTCCATAAATTATTCCAACGATTGTAAATAATGGAACTTCTTTAAATGCCTTTGCAGGATTTTCTTTTATAACTCCAGCAGCTGTATAAATACCAACACATACTGGAGGTGTTATCATTCCTATCCCAGCAAAAGCAACAAATACAACATAAAGATGAAGTAAGCTTTGATTAAAGGATAATGTGATAGCTGCAAAAATTGGAACTGTTAAATAAAAAACAGGAACTATTTCAATAAAAGTTCCGAGGATTAAACAAATTGCTCCAAGCATAATCCAGAATAAATTTACACTGACACCCTTATCTGTGAAGAAGGTAATAATTGTTTGTGGGGCTTGAGTGTATGTTAAAACAACACTTAAGAAAGTTGCTGTAGCAATTATTGAAAATATTACTGCTGTGATGATCGCAGTTTCTCTCAAACAATCTATCAAAGATTTAAAAGTCAGTTCTCTGTAAATTATAAAACCAATTAACACCGCATAAACACCCGCAACAGCTGCTGACTCAGATGGGGTTAGTATCCCTGCGTAAATTCCACCCAAAATTATAACTGGTGTGATCAATGCTGGTAGAGCAGAAATAAAAGAGCTTATTCTTTCTTTGAATGAAGCCTTCTCATCTGTTCTAATATGCCTGCATTTAAACAAAACTAGAAGGATCATTAAAACTAACAGAACTAGTCCTGGAATAACTCCAGCAGCAAATGTTTTTGATACTGGTACATTAGTTAAGGCGCTGAATAGGATTGCTGCATTGGATGGAGGTATTAATGCCTCTAAGAGAGCAGCTGAGGCTGCTAGAACGACTACAAATGGAGTTGGGTAACCTTGTTCTATCATCTTTGGCATCATTATTGTTCCAACAGCCGTGATAGCTGCCAATATTGATCCACAAAAGGCAGCAAAGAAACCCATAGCAATGACCATTGCAACACCAAGTCCACCTGGCCAATGACCAACAAGTGTTGTTGTGAATTTTACTAAACGTGAAGCGGCACCACCTTTGAGCATTGCCATGCCAGCAAATATAAATAATGGAACTGCAATAAGAACATGTTTTGTTAATGCGCCAAAAGATACTTGTATCAAAACAGACCAAGGTAAATTTAGACCACCGATCGCTGCAATTGAGCTTCCCAATCCAAAAACCAAAAAGATTGGAACTGAAATTATTAATGTAATAAATGAAACAATAAAGGCAGATGCAAACATTAATTTACTTTCGAAAATTCTTTGACGTTTTCAATAAGAAGTTCAATTGAAACTAATCCCAATATAAAAAATCCGACTGGAAATGCCAAAAACATCCACCAAATTGGAACACTCATTTCAATTTCAAGCATTTGACCTAAATTAAAATATAAAAGTGTTGCATCGTATCCTGCTTTAAAAAAAACACACGATGAAATAAGAACCACAAAATTGACAATAAAGTTTAAAATTTTTTTTGATTTTTTTGAAATTAATGAGGTGATAAAATCAACTTGAATGTGTTGGCTTCTTTTTAATAATGGACCAAGTAGTGGAAAAACTAACCAACTTACTAAAACTGGTGGAAGTTCTATAAACCAAGCAAATCCAGAGCCTGTTATAAATCTGGTGCTAGCACTTAAGGTTAATGCTGCAACCATTATAAAAATTATACATGTTGCGAGTGTCATAGCTATTTTAGATAAAATGCTATTAACAGCTCGCAAAATGTTCATAATTTTAAAATAAGTTTTTACGTCTTACTTTAATTATTTTTTGCATACTCTTGAGCAGCAAGTAAAGCGTCAGCATCCATCATTTTAGCCATGGCAGGCATAACCTTATCTTTCATAAGCTTATCAAACTTAGCTTTTTCTGCCCCTGAAAGAGTTGTTACAATCCCACCTCTTTCTTGAAACTTTTTAAGTGTGCTTTCACCTGTATCCATAATCCTGTCTGTTGAAAGTTTTCCAACTTCTTTACCAACATCCATAATTATTTTTTGAAGATCAGCAGGTAGGCTATTAAACCAAGTTGAGTTTGCCATTATGTATGCATCAGCATAATATTGGTATGGTTTTTGACCGTATTTCAGAAATTCCCACCAACTATAAGCTTCTATGCTGCCCGGGGGACTGCTTATTGTATCAATCATTCCAGTTTGTAGCGAAGTATATACTTCTCCAGTAGGTAATGAGACACGATTAGCTTCTAATGCATCCCACATTGGCTCATCAGTTTTAAGTAATCTTCTAGCTTTTAAACCTTTCATTGCATCAACACCTGTTAGCTCTCTCGCGCTTGAAAAGTTCATAACTGGTCCAACAGGGTTATACATAATTAATGTTGAGTTTGTTTTCTTCGTTAATTCACCCCAAATTTCTTTCCCCTTTGGCGAATTTTGAAAGAAACCTCTTTGTTGTTCCCAAGAGTTAAATAATCCTGGAAATGATGCAACATTAAAGTTTTTGTTAATTGGAGGAAAACTCACTACCCCAAGAATTCCACCCAATTCAACAGCGCCAGAGGCAACTGCACCCATCACTTCTCTTACTCCAAATAATTGTTTTGATGGGTATACTTCTATTTTTAATCTTCCATTTGATCTTTTATTGACTTCATCAGCAAATATCTGTGAATGTTTTGCACTATGATGTTTCGGGCTCCAGTGAACAGATAATCTTCCTACTATTTCCGAAAAGGCAGCTGTTGAAGTAAGAACAAATGAAAATATAAATGTTAAGCTAATTATAGCTTTGTATATAGATTTTAATTTACTCATTTTCCCTCTCTTTTTTTAAAGTAATATATTATTATTTGCATATATTTTGACAACGCAAATTTTTTTATTTTTAATAAGACAAATATTAAGAAAAATAATACTCTAATCTTTATTTCGAACACTCAAGTGCAACTTCAATATTGCCCATTCTATCGATAAATTCATCTTCTCTTTCAATCTCATTAAATACTTTGTCTTCTGCATCATTGAAATTACATTTTTTTATATTGATAAAACCTGCGTTAATAAGCTCCTTTTTTAATGAATTTTCATCGTACATCCATAAATGTTTGTGAGAACCAAACATATCTCTTATATAATTTATAAAACCAGAGTTGATCGGGAATTGTTTTTTTATTCCTAAAGACATTAAAAACGCATGCGCATCTTTTGATGTGTTATATTTATTAATTCTGGATTCTAAAGATGGAACAATTACACGAAAACAACCACCATAATTTAACATATAGTAAATATTTTTTAGTGCTATCTGACACTCCTCATATTCGAGATGCTCTAAAGTATATGCACAAAATACATTTTTACATCCGTTTTCATCTGAAAGTGGTTTTCTTACTATATCACCATATTTAACTTCTTTAGGAAATGAACTTTTATTTATTCTTAAAATTTTTTTTAAAAAAGGAATTTTTTCAATTCTTGCAGTAAGACTTTTGTCATAATTTACCCAACTCTTACCAATGTTAAAACCACAACCTATATGAACATTCAACATAAATTCATTTATAAATTAAGTCAGATTGTTAATTATAATTTAAATAGTTGATAAATTTTATATGAATTATTAATCTTTGTAAATTCAAGAAATAAATTGATAAAATATTTATTGAGTCGTATCTTATTACAAATGTCACTAAATAAAAAAGGATTTACATTAATAGAACTTTTAGTAGTAGTAGCAATTATTGGTATTCTAGCTGCTGTTGGAGTAGTTGCATACAGCGGATACACAGCTGGAGCAAAAAAATCTGCAGCTAAATCTAATCATAATGCTGTAGTTAAATATATTATGAGTGAAACTATGAAATGTTCTTTGGGAGAATCAAAAGCAATGAGTGATAATTTAGATTGCACAAAGCAAAGCTTAGCTAATTGGAAGGATTTTGTTGCTAAAGCAACCGAAAAAGCACTTGCAGATTTCAAAAATCCTTACGATTCATCAAGAGTTTCAGTAACTCATGGAGGTGGCGTATCAAATGATACAGATGTTGGATTTAATAGAATGAGATCTCCTGGTACCACAATTCAGGTCCTAACATGTATTACCACGCCTTGTACAGGTAATATGTGCACTGTACCCAATCACCTTTGTAGTAAAGATATAACTATAAAGTAATGAAACAAATGGGGTTTACTCTAATAGAGCTATTAGTTGTAGTGGCTATAATAGGAATTTTAGCTGCAGTAGGTGTTGTAGCTTATAGTGGATATACAAAGTCTGCAAAAAAAAAAGTTTGTGAAGATAATCACAATAAAATTGTTAAAATTATAAAAGAAAAAAATGCTTTTTGCGAGTTTGAAAGCTCGATAAAGCTTAGAACTTGGTATAGTACTCATAAAAAGGGAGCGGAATATAATTTTAATTGTTCTAATACTTTTGAAAATTTAGCTCAAAGTGTAGGAATCCATATGACAAATATTCTCAAAAATGTCTATAGTCCCAACGATCATTGGGGTTATTCATGGATGGGTAACAGTGGAACTTCATCCACAGAAGGTGAAACATTTTATTATACTAATAACAATTTGATAAGAATTAGAACATTATGTGAAGGAAGTATAATTGAAACAACAATAACTGGTAATTGATTACATTAACAATAAACTATATGTTTCATAAATTGTAAAATGCCTTACGACGATCAAAATATATTTGCAAAAATACTAAGAGGTGAAATTCCTTGTGACAAAATTTATGAAGATGATTTTGTATTATCTTTTTATGATATAAATCCCCAAAAAAAAATTCATGCACTAGTTATTCCAAAAGGTAAGTATATCGATTTAGATGATTTTAATATAAATGCTTCAGATAAGGAAATAATTGGATTAATGAAAGGTATCACAATTGTTTCAAAAAAATTAGGCATTTCATCTATTGATGGTAAAGGTTATAGAGCTCTAGCTAATATTAGTGATTATGGAGGTCAAGAAGTTCCACACTTACATTTTCATTTATTTGGTGGCGAAAAAGTTGGCAAAATGGTTTCATGATAACTAAAGTTGATAGAAAATATTTAGAGATTAACTCACCTGAGGAAATCAATTTATCTGACAAGCCAAGTTCTAATTGTAAGATTGAGATTAAGAAAGACCCAGATTTTCAAATAAATAAATTTTTTTATAAACAAATTGGAAAAAGCTACCGTTGGATAGATAGATTAGTTTGGGATGACGGCAAATGGATGAATTACACAAATAATGCAAATTTAGAGACTTATGTTTTATCAGAAAATGGTGAATTAATTGGTTTTTTTGAACTCATCTTTCATCCAGAGACTAGACAATGTGAAGTTGCTTATTTTGGTATCCTAGATCAATACATTGGAAAAAAGTATGGTAGTTACTTGCTTTCAGAGGCTTTAAAGCTAGGATTTAGAAATAATACTAAAAAAGTTTGGCTGCACACTTGCTCTTTAGATCACAAGCATGCACTTAACAATTATTTAGGAAGAGGCATGAAAATATTTAAATCAGAAACCATTAACTTAGATATTAATTAATATATTTGTTTACAACAAATATACTTTGATCAATCATTATATTTGTTTTTACTTCCAATAATTTAGTTTCAACTTTATTTTGATACATATCGATTGTTGTCCATCCTTTAATATCATAATTTTCCTTATCAAAGAATATTGTCAGTAAACTATCATTATGATTAATTTTAAAAAAAAATGTTTCACTATTTTCATCAATTTTTTCTATCTCATCAATTTTTTTTAATAAAAAATTTTTATCTAAAATTAAATTTAGAGGTGTATCTTTAAGTTTATAATTAAGGAAATTTTTTATTTTTTTGCTATTTATAATTAACGATCTCCCATTAGATACTAGTACTTTATCAAAGACATCATTGTATTTACATAAAATCTTCTTAGGATAAGATATTTTACATTCTCCTTTTTCAACTTTATTGTCAATTTTTTGAATAAACTTAAAATATATATTATATGTATTTTCTAATTTATATTTAATCTCACTTTTTGTAGATGCGTAAGAATTTAAAGGTAGCAAAAAAAAAAATAATACGTAAATAATTTTCATTATTTTAAGACTTCTCTTTTACCAACATGATTGGCTTTACTTACTTCTCCATTTTCTTCCATTTGATCAACTATTCTTGCTGCTCTATTGTAACCTATTTGAAGTTTTCTCTGTAGAAAAGAAGTTGATGCTTTTCTCTCCGATTTGACTATTTCTAGTGCTTCAACATATAGCTCATCGACATCTGAACTGTCTTTATCTTTTTCAGAGTTCTGCCTCTCATCAGCAAAATTTAATATTTCATCGACATAATCAGGTTCTGCTTGATTTCTTAAAAAGTTATTTACTTTATCTATTTCTACTTCTGAAACAAAGGGAGCATGAATTCTTGTTATTCGATTAGCTGATGACATATACAACATATCTCCTTTACCTAAAAGCTGCTCTGCACCCTGCTCACCCAATATTGTTCTGCTGTCAATTTTTGAAGTTACTTGAAAAGATATTCTTGTAGGAAAGTTTGCTTTTATAGTTCCAGTTATCACATCAACACTCGGTCTTTGAGTGGCCATTATAATATGTATTCCAGCGGCTCTCGCCATTTGAGATAATTTTTGAATATAGCTTTCTATTTCTTTACTAGCCACTAACATTAAGTCTGACATTTCGTCAACAATTACAACTATATATGGCATTTTAATCTTATGTTTCTCATTATAACCGTCGATATTTCTAACTCCAATTCTAGTCATTAATCTGTACCTACTCTCCATCTCCTTAACAACCCAACCTAAAACAGAGGCTGCTTTTTTAGCCTCAGTAATTACTGGACATAACAAATGAGGTATCCCTTCATACGTTGAAAGTTCTAACATTTTTGGATCTATCAAAATGAATTTACAATTCTCAGGAGTATGTTTGTAAATGAGAGAAAGTATAATTGTATTTATACACACAGATTTTCCGGACCCAGTTGTTCCAGCAATTAATAGATGAGGCATTGAACTTAAATCACTAGTTATTGGATTACCTGATATACTTTTACCTAATGCGATAGGTAGTTTTATATCTTTTCTTTTAAAATTTTTGTCTGAAATTATTTCCCTTAAAAACACATTTTCTCTTGTTGTTTTTGGCAATTCAATTCCAACAGTATTACTTCCTGGTATAGTTGCAATTCTTGCCGACTCGGAGCTAGTATTTCTAGCAATATCTTCTGATAAATTTATTATTTTTGAAACTTTTACTCCAGCTGCTGGTTCAAATTCATTTAATGAAACCACTGGTCCATGGCTTATTTTTTTTATTTTACCTTCAACTCCAAAATCTAAAAGTATCTTTTCTAAACTAGATGCATCAATTTTTGAGTCATCTGCTTTATAAGAAAATTTATCTGGTTTTTTTAAAAATTCAATTAAAGGTAATTTTATCTCAGAAACATTAGCAGTATTTTTTTTACTGTTGGAAAATAAATCTTCCTGCAAAGGTGCTTTTTGTATTTTGTCAATAATTTCATTTTCTTGAATAATTGTACTTTGGATTTTTTGATTTTTCTTTTTAGATGAAAATAAATTGGCTAATACATTAAAAAATATAGATATGTGATTTATTTTAAAATCACTGCTAAACAAAAAGAATAAAAATATAAAAAAAATCAATAAATAATAACTAATTGATTCATTGAGTTTTAAAAAATCAGTCATTATTGTTTCAGACATTAAACTACCTACAAAACCATTATTCCCATTGATTATTAACCAGTAAGTCTCTTTATGAAAAATACTAAAAAAGAATGTTGCAAGCGTTACATAAAGAATTATGAAAAAAACATTTTCAATAATAATTATTAGTCTTTTATTGTATGTAATTGATATTCCAGTGAAGAATATTGAAAATGGAACTAATAAAGAAACAATACCTATTGATTGAAAAAATATATCCGCAACAAAACTTCCTTTTAGTCCAAGGATATTTTTTATCTGTTGGTTATCTGGAAAAATAAAATTAGGATCTTCTGGTGAATAGCTTATGAGAGATAAAAAAAGCAAGACTGATATTGTTATAAAGAGTATGCCTATAAGTTCAGCCAATCTTTTTGTAATAAAATCTGCTATTTTATTGAAATAATTTTTAAATATCATGAATCAAAACTGCATTTGTCACTTTGTATCATTTAATTTTTATTGTTAAAATTATTTTGTTATGAAAATTTGTCTTATAGGCCAAAATTTAACAAATTTAATTCTCGCTAACGATTTTGAGGAAAAAAAACTTAAAGTTGACATATATTTAAATAAAAAAATAAAAAGCATAAAAACAAATAGAACAATAGCTTTATCAAGTGAAAATTTTGATTATTTACAATTTCTAGCGAAATCCAGTATTGTAGCTTGGAAAAGTAAAGAAATTAATATTTTCACAGAAAATTCTCAATCCAAAGAGATAATTAATTTTAATAAAAAAAGTAAAGAAGTTTTTAATTTAATATCTTATTCAAAACTAAATGAAATTTTTTTAAAAAAAATAAAAAAATCAAAATTTATAAGATTAATTCATTCAGAAACATCTAATCCAAGTATCCTCAAAATAATTGAAAATTACGATTTAGCAATCAACAGTGAAAACAAAAATTTCATTTCAAATAAATTTTTTACAAATAAAATAAAAAAAAACTATAGAAGTAGGGCGTATACATTTATAATAGATCATCAACGTAGAGATAATAATATTGCAATTCAAGTTTTTACAAAATTTGGACCTTTAGCGTTTCTGCCATTATCTAATACCAAAACATCAATAGTTTTTTCATATAAGGGAGAAGAAATAGATGATGGGAAAATTATTAATATATTCAAAAAATATAATTCTTTTTATACATTAATTAAGATTAGTAAAATAGAAAAATTTAGTCTGAGTTTTGAAATGCTTAGAAATTATACTCATAATAATATCCTTGCATTTGGAGATTTAATACATCGTATACATCCCCTTGCTGGACAGGGATTTAATATGACAATGAGAGATATAAAAATAATTTCAAGAATAGTTAATGATAAAATATCATTAGGTCTTCCAATAGATATCTCTGTTGCTGTAGATTTCCAGAATTCCACAAAACATCTTAATTACCTTTATGGAAAAGCAATTGATGGAATATATGAATTTTTTAGATTAGATAGCAATATTAATAATTCAATTTCAAAACCAGTCTTTAAAATTTTAAACAGAAATTCTTTTTTCAAAAAGTATTCAAATATTCTATCTGATAAAGGATTAAATTTATAATCTACTGAAGGGTAGTGTTCTCAAATTCGTCTTTAATATAATTATTTAAAATTTGTTCCATTTTTTCTTTTCTTATATTTATATTAAGACTTTCTAAGAGAATTTGTTTTTCTTCTAAAGAGAACGGTGATGCCATTGAGAGATCGTTAAGCGTTTGGTTTAGATCCTTCTTTTCTAAATCTTTTAAGTTTACAATATAACCTTGTTTCTTAAAAAATTTTTTCATATTTTCCATGATTATACTTAAATCGTTAAAATTAACTTCGTTGCTTTTCTGAGACATATCATCTGAAAAATCAGTGTATTCAACATTACATTCACGATATAATTTATCAGTTTTTATCTCGGAAATAATTTTAAATCTGCAAACTCCATTTAAAATAATCAATATTCTACCATCTTCGGTTTCATTAAAGCTTGTAATCTTACCCATACACCCAACTTCATATAAGTCTGGTTTTTTTAACATTCCTGATTTTTTAGGTTGTATCATGCCAATCATTCTATTATTTTTCATGCTGTCATTTACCATTTGTAGATATCTTGGTTCAAAAATATTGAGAGGGACAGTTGTTCCAGGAAACATTATAAAATTTGATAATGGAAAAACAGATATTTTTTTTGGTAGTTCATTAATTTTCATTAGATAATTATAATCATTCACCTTCAAGTTACAATTGGACAAAATTGGTTTAATATTTTTTTAAAATTTTTAGTTTTGCAACATCGTCTCTATATTTTTCTACAATTTTTATACCCTCCTTTTTTTCAAGTAAACGTATTAAGAAATCAGCAAAATCGTAAGAGTTGTAAGAATAATGCATAATGTTGATTAATTTTTTTAGATCTTCACTGTTTAAGTTATTAATAGTTTCATAACTTGGTACAAATACACAATCTAATTGTATTAGAGTATGCAAGCCATTAAGTGAGCTTCCACCTAAAATAAAAGGTTTAAATGTCTTTGTATTAATTTTTTGAAACATATTTAAATTAAATTTTAAATCCTCCATTTGTTTACACACATAAGAAAATCTCTTTTCTTTTCTATAAAGTGGAATTGGAGATAATTCTAATTCCACAACTAAACAATTTTTAATTGTATTTTTTGAGTATTCTATAATTTCAGATTCCAAACCTTGTACATCGATCTTTAAAAAATCAACTTTATTTTCAAATTCAATCTCATCCAATTTTTTTGTCTTTATTTTTATTTTATCCTTAATTACAGCATCTAACTCAAATCTATGAAAGTTTTTTACGTAATCTATATCTGCTTCAAGAAAAGAACTCCAACCTGGATACTCACAAATATTAAAAAGTTTCTCTTCCCCATTCCCAATTGCGTAATTAAAAAATTCTCTATTTATGTCTTTGTTTTCTGATATTAATTTTTCAAATTCATTTTTATTTGGTTCAAAACCATATAATTTCGAGTTAGTATTTTTTAACAAATTATCAATATGTGGAGTAGGATCACAATTACTAGCCCCTATATCACATGCAATTATTTTTGAATTATTATTTATGTAATCCACAATATTTAAACTTTATTATTAATCTTTTGATACACTTTTATAATATCATTATTTTAAATTTTATCACAAGGGTAACTAAACCTGTCAAAATAATAAATTATTTTGCCACTTGCTAATTTTTAGAAAACCTACTAGTTTCTAAATCAATAGAACAGGCGGGCATAGCTCAGTGGTAGAGCGTCTCGTTGCCAACGAGAAGGTCGTGGGTTCAAGTCCCATTGCCCGCTCCATTATAGGAATTATATTATGAGCGATCTAGCAAGTAAAAAATGTATACCTTGTGAAGGTAATATTCCTCCATTCAACACAGAAGAAATTCATAAGTATCTAAAACAAGTTGATGGATGGGAAGTCATTGAAGATAAAATTGACGGATTTCATTTAATAAAAAATTTCAAATTCGATGATTTTTTACAAAGTCAAGAATTTGTAAATAGAGTTGGTCAAATTGCTGAAAAAGAAGGACATCATCCTGACTTATGGTTTGGCTGGGGATACGCAAGAATTAAAATTTTTACTCATGCAATTAAAGGTCTTGCTGAGAGTGATTTCATTTTAGCTGCTAAAATAGACGAGATAAATTGATTAGTGGTTAAAATGTCTTGTTTTGGAAAAAACTAAAATAGTATTAGTTTGGTTCGCAAATTTAATAATTTCTTTATCATTTTTTGAACCTGAGGGTTGAACAACAGCTGAAACTCCTGCTTGCACGAGTTTTTCTATACCATCTACGAATGGAAAAAATGCATCAGAAGCTGCTAATATTTCATCATCGTCACTGATTTTCTGGAATTTTTTCATTTTATTTATAGCTATCATACAGCTATCTAGTCTGCTTGGCTGACCTGAGCCTATACCTATTGTTCTAAAATTTTTTGTAATAACTATTGCATTCGATTTAACGCTTCTACATACATTGAATGCAAAAATAAGCTTATTTAAAGTTTTATTAGTAGGTTTTAATTTTGATACAATTTTAAAATCCTTTTTAGAAAAACTTAGATTATCTGAGTCTTGAACTAAAATCGAATTAAATTTATTTAAAAAATTAAATTTAAAATTTTTTTTTATTTTACTCGAATTAATTAACCTCAAGTTTTTTTTCTTTTTTAAGAGTTTGAGTGTTTTTTTATCAAATCCATTTGCAACTATTACTTCAAAAAATATTTTATTAATTTCTTTAGCTAAACTAATATTTAATTTAAAGTTACATGATACAATGCCACCGTAGGCACTTAATGGGTCACTTTCCAAAGCCTCTTTAAAAGATTTGATTTTGTTTGGATTAATGGAAACTCCGCAGGGATTAGCATGCTTAATTATTGCTACACCTTTATTTTTTGGTAAAGTTTTGGATATATTTAGAGCCGAATAAAGATCGTTGTAATTGTTGTAACTGAGTTGTTTTCCACTGATTTGAATAATTTCCTGCTTGTTAGTTTGTGAATATATTGCCGCCTTTTGATGAGGATTTTCTCCATACCTTGTCTTATCAACTAATTTTCCAGAAAAAATATTCTTAATTGGGAAAATATTTTTAGACTTTTGATTGAAATAATTAAAAATTTTTGACTCATAGTACGCGGTTTCCATAAATGCTTCCTCGGCCAATTTTTCTCTAAATTTTATATTCGTAGACCCTCTATTTCTATTTAATTCATCATTTAAATCTTCATACTGTTTTTTGTTACTTAGGATAACTACATCATTATAATTTTTTGCAGCTGATCTAACCATTGTTGGTCCTCCAATATCTATGTTTTCAATTATATTTTTGTGGCCAGAATTACTTAACAAAACTTTCTCAAACGGATAAAAATTTATAATAACTAAATCTATATTTTCATAATTGTTAATTTTCATTTCTTCTTGATGTTTTTTATTCTGTCTAACATTCAAAATTCCAGAATGAATTTTTGGATGTAAAGTTTTTACCCTTCCATTTAGCAACTCTTTTGAATTTGTAAATTTAGATACTTCTAAGCATTTAAAACCCATACTTTTAATTTTTTTGTATGTGCCACCTGAGCTTATTAATTTGATCTTATATTTTCTTAGTAAACTTAGTAATGGTCTTAGATTGGATTTATCTGACAATGAAATTAGAGCAGTCTTAATTTTTACTGTATTTTTTCGAATATCCATTTAATTTCCTGAGTTATATCCCCTATTTTTCCCGATAAACATATATTTTGATTTTCATTAGTTAAATTTTTATTACCGAAATATATACCCGATTCAATATTTATAATCTCGCAGTTAGTTGAAAATTTCCACCCAGAATTCTCAATTTCAATTAGTATAGTTTTGTTATCTAGGGTTTTTGTTAATTTAACACCTGGCTCCATATGAAATCTGATATCATATTTTTTCGGCTCTAACTTATTTCTTGAAATTATTTTATCCGTTCCTATCAATTTATTTTTTTCAACGAAATATTCTAAAGATCTTTCGTGCAAAACTCCAAATTTTTTTAAAAAGCCATTATGAGATGCTTTGATTAACAAATAGTTCTTTTCATTAACAATATTTTTGTTACTAATTTTCAAACCATTTTCTAATGTTTTATAGTTTCCATTTTTTCTAAATGAACAACTTGAATGATTATCAATTATAAGTGTTGAATGAGCAGCAGTAGATTTTGAAATTAGATTTAATTTATTTTTATAATCCTGAAAATAACCAGAATTAGAAATAAGTTTTTTATCTTTGTAAAAAAATTCAAAAGAAAGGGCTCCACTTTGATAGTTATTTGAAAATGTTTTTTGAGGTGAATTCCCAACGTCCATTGCAAGAATGCAATTTTTATTTTTCAAAATAGCATATCCTCCTACTTCATTATTTGAATTTTCGAACCTATATTTATAAAGTGTAAGATATTTATTAAATTCCTTTAAATCGCTTTGATGATTCCCATTAAATAGTAAACTTTGATTGAGTTTAGAAAAAACTGAATAAGATTTTCCTAGATAGAAAATTATTTCATCAAGGTACTCAGGTATATCATTAAAAGACTCCTTTAATAATTCTCTAACAAGAACAAAATATTTTAAATAAAAATTTAATTGCCTTATACTTCTTGTTTTTGGAAAATACTCACTATCAAAAGAATTAATTATAATTTTTCTCAGTAATTCTAAACCATAATTTAAAAATTTTTCATTTCCGTATGATAAACCTGCGATTATTATTGCGGTACATCCTAGTAATTTATCATTAACAGATTGAGATTTGCTTATTTCATTTATTAAATGATTAATTTGTTTGTTTACAGAAAAATTAAATTTATCTTTATATTTAGTGTCACTTTCGTCGTAAGATAATTTAGAGTTAGCAATCCAGGAAATTATTCTCTTTGATAAAACATCAATTTGCCATGTTAATAAATTAAAATTTTGATTTTTTTCAATCCATTTTATAATTATCGACTGTGTAATATTTGCTGAGGATTTTAAATCAATGCTAAATAACCAATAAAAACTATTTAGTTTATAGAAGTTATTACTACTTAATAATTCATTTTCCCAAATGTTATCTTTGTCTAATTCTTCGATTTTAATTTTTTTTTTATCATATTTAACCAAACAACTTAAAATACTTAGAGTTGGTCTATAGGTAATGTTGCTTATCTCAATTTTTGAAATTTTATTATTATAAAAACTTGATTTTAAGTATAAATTTCTTATTTGATCTTTTGATGAGTAAAAAAATTCATTTATATAAATTAAAGAATTTTTTAAATACATCTTACATTGATCTTAGAGTTTCTATATTTTTTTTTATATCGCCGTTGTTTTCTTTGAATATTGTTGTTCCAGAAACTAATATATTTGCTCCTGCTAATATAACCTCTTTTGAGTTAGAGAAGTCTATTCCACCATCAACTTCAATATCAAATTTTAAGTTATTATCTTTTTTTATTTGATAAAGTTTTTTAATTTTTTCAATGACACCCGGTATAAATTTTTGACCACCAAAACCAGGATATACACTCATAATTAAAACTAAATCAATTTCTTTTAATAAATTTTCAATCACCCTCACTTCAGTATTTGGATTTAAAGATAAGCCTACTTTTTTCTTTAATTGTTTTATCAGTTTAATCGTTTCAATTAAATTGTCAGTTGCTTCAGGGTGAATTGTTATTATATCAGATCCTGCTTCAGCAAAATTTACAATATATTTATGAACTGGTGAGATCATTAAATGTACATCAAAAGGTAATTTTGTATAATTTCTAAGTGTTTTTATCACTGGGGGACCAATAGTAATATTGGGTACAAAATGTCCATCCATTACATCCACATGAATTAAATCTGCACCATTTTCCTCCAATCTCTTTATTTCATTACCTAACTGGCTAAAATCAGCAGATAATATTGAAGGTGAAATTTTTATTTTTTTCATTAATAATTAAAAACTAGTACTATCAATTTTTAGTTATATTTGAATTATTATTTACCGAAAATTTTATAAATTTCTGCTGCTATTTCGCTTTCTAATGGAAAAGATAACATACCCATAACTGAATACCCCATTAAATAAGGCATTAAATAAAATCTGAACATATAAAAAAACCATGCAACATATAAAGGAACTAAAGGTCCAATTATAAAACTGGGAGTTATAAACTTAAATATTCTTATTATAGGGTTTGTATACTTTACAAAAACTTTCATAAAAAAAAATTCTGAGTCTTCTCTTTGAAATATATTCATTGCAGACCTTCCTATTAAGGTCCACATAATAATTCCTAAAATATAGTCTATTACTAAAATATAAAACGGCATTTTCTGAAAAGATGGGGGCGAATATCGCCCCCAAAAAAGTTTAATTTAGTGTTGCTTACCAAGTATTGTTTTACCACTTGGTATTCTAACCTCATCTACCATTTGTTGTGTAGCTTTGTCTGGTTCTTCAGTCATTAGACTTACTACAACCATTACTACTAAACAAACACTAGCTCCGATTATACCAAAACGTAAGTGGTCAATACCTAACCATGGCGCATTACCCATAAATTTAGGATACACATAAATTAGATAAGCTGTTCCAGACGCAAGACCTGAAATCATACCTGCGATTGCACCTTGTCTTGTTGCTCTCTTCCACCATACTCCAAGTATTAATGGGAAGAACAATCCTGACATTGCAAAGTCAAAAGCCCAAGCAACTGCACCAAGGATACTAGTTATCCTCATTGATGCAATGTACGCAGCTGCAGCTCCAATCACAATTAAAAGTGATCTAGCAACTAACAATCTTTTTCTTACATCTGCTTTTGGATCAATGATTTTATAGTAAATATCGTGTGATAAAGCATTTGCGATTGCAAGAATAAGACCATCAGCAGTTGACATCGCAGCAGCCATTCCACCTGCAGCAACTAGTCCAGAGATTACGTAAGGCAATCCAGCAACTTCAGGTGTTGCTAGTACAACTACGTCACCTCTCATAAACCATTCATTTAACTGAAGAATACCATCTCCGTTAAAGTCTGCTATGAAGGCTTGTTTGACGTTAATCCAAGAGTTTACCCACTCGATTTTCATAATCTCTGCAATTGGTTTTCCAATAATACCTGTTGCCAAGTTTGGATCCATTAGTGAGATTTTAGACAGTGTTGCAAGCATTGGTGCCGATGTATAAAGCAAAGCAATAAAGAAAAGTGACCATGCCACTGATTTTCTTGCAGCTTTTACACTTGGAGTAGTAAAGTATCTCATCAAGATATGCGGTAAAGAAGCTGTTCCTACCATCATACAAAGTGCTAATGAAATAAATTTCCATGCAGCCATTCCACCTTCTGGCACACCTGCGTGTGATACAGCGATAGATTTTAGACCTCCTGGAACTCCCGCAGCTTTTACATCTGCAGCAGCATTTTTAACTAATCCAAATTGCGACTCAAGTGCACCTAATCTAGCAACTTCCTCACCTAACATAAAGTGGGGAAAGAAACCAAATCCGGATTTATTACTAATCCAGAATACTGGAATTAAGTAAGCAATAATCAGTACTATATATTGAGCAACCTGTGTCCAGGTCACTGCTCTCATTCCGCCCAGCATTGAACAAAGTAAAATACTTACCAGTCCAACCCAAACCCCTAATTCAAATGGAATACTTAGTGCTCTTGATGCTATTGTTCCTGTTGCATTAATCTGAGCTGTTACATAAGTGAAAGAAGCCAAAGTTAAAACAACTACGGCACAGAACCTTGCAAAGTTTCCGCCATATCTTGTTCCAATGAAATCTGGTACTGTGTAACATCCAAATTTTCTTAAGTATGGTGCTAATAGTGATGATACTAATACATATCCCCCAGTCCATCCGACCAAGAAAGCCATATACGTGTAACCACCAAAATAAATACCTCCAGCCATAGCAACAAAAGATGCACCTGACATCCAGTCAGCTGCAGTAGCCATTCCGTTAAATACTGTTGGCACCTGTCTCCCAGCAACATAATAAGCGTCTACCTGAACAGTACGAGACATATATCCTATAAAAGCATATATACAGACTGTAAAGGCCACAAACAAAATACCAATTGTTTTTGCGGTCATCCCTGCCTGCTCTGCTATAGCCATCAATAAGATGAATACAATAAAGCCTCCAGTGTATGTCCCGTAAATTTTTGGTAGGTTGTCAATAAAATTGCCTTTAAACATTAATCATCCTCCTTTTCGGTAAAACCAAACTCTTCATCAATCTTTTCTTGCCTATTTGCAAACCAAAAAATTAGAACCACAAATGCAATGATGGAACCCTGCGCACACATGTAATACGCTAGTGGATATCCCATAAAACTTGAAGTGTTTAGATCAGAACCAAACATGAAGATCAAATAACCGAAAACAAACCAGATAAGCAATGTAACTATCATTAACCCTCTAGTTTTTTCCCAGTGTTTTTCTTTGTTTGACATTATTTTAATCCTCCCTATAGGTTAAAAATAAAACCATACTCATTTAAAGTAATATTTAAAGTGTTAAAAATGGCTTATATTTATAGTAAAAGTTGTAATATGGGATTTAAATGGGCATCAAATACAAATTAAAGCTTAAAGATTTGAAATTTGAGTACTTAAAAGAATATTTCATTCCATTTCTAAAATATTTTAAAAAATCAAAAAAAATAGAAAATTACTCAGATCTAAAAGAATTTATTCAAAAAAAATCAGCGTGGGTCAGTCAAGTTACACTTTATGGATATTTAAAAACACGAATGGGAGCAAAATATGTTTTAATGTTTGAAGATGAAATATTTTTGGGCTCTATCAATAAAGCAAAGTGGAATATTTATTCTGTAGCGTTGCAAGATTTAACTTTTTACACAATTTCATTTTTAAAAAATATTAGAAATCATCATGATACTGAAAAAGCAAACGAAATTTATTTTCAAATATTAGATAATGAATTTGAAAAAAATAAGATGCCTAAAGAAATATATGAGAATGCAAAAAAACAATACCAAGAGCGTTATGAAAAACTAAATTGGAGCGAATATCATGAATCCTTACCATTCAATACTAGCGCATTGTCTTTATATGAGTGGTCACCTATTGCGGAAGAACTTAAATCTCTTGATAAAAAAATTGTTTTAAATTCTATGATATTAAAATGGGATAATGTACAAAAAGAATTTATAGAGTTAATTAAGTTTTAATTATTTTTTCTATTTTCAACTAAACTTTTTACAACACTTGGATCAGCTAAAGTTGTGGTATCTCCTAATTGATCATGTTCATTAGCAGCAATTTTTCTTAAAATTCTTCTCATGATTTTACCAGATCTGGTTTTTGGTAAACCAGGCGAAAATTGAATTAAATCTGGTGTTGCGATTGGGCCAATTTGTTTTCTTACCCAAAGTTTTAGATCTCTCTCCAAATCTAAAGTAGTTTTTTCTCCAACATTAAGAGTTACATAACAATATAATCCATTCCCTTTTATGTCATGTGGATAACCAACAACTGCTGCCTCAGCCACTTTCGGATGTGCAACGAATGCGCTTTCTATTTCTGCAGTTCCAAGATTATGTCCTGAAACTATAATTACATCGTCTACCCTTCCTGTAATCCAATAATATCCATCTTTATCTCTTCTACATCCATCACCAGTAAAATATTTTCCATCAAATTGAGAAAAATAAGTATCAATGAACCTTTGGTGATCCCCATAAACAGTTCTCATTTGTCCAGGCCAAGATTGTGCAATACATAAACGTCCCTCTGCCTCTCCTTTAAGAGCTTTACCATTTTTATCAACTATGACTGGTTTAATTCCATAAAATGGTTTTGTAGCTGAACCTGGTTTTAAATTAATAGCACCAGTTTGTGGGCTTATTAATATTCCTCCTGTTTCTGTTTGCCACCATGTATCCACTATTGGACATTTCGAGTCTCCAACAGTCTTATAATACCATTCCCATGCTTCTGGATTTATTGGTTCACCCACTGTTCCTAGCAATTTTAGGGTTTTTCTTGATGTTTTTTTAACTGGTTTGTCACCTTCTCGCATTAGTGCTCTTATCGCTGTAGGTGCAGTATAAAAAATATTTACTTTATATTTATCTACTATTTGCCACCATCTAGAACTGTCAGGATAAGTTGGTATACCTTCAAACATTATCGTAGTAGCACCATTTGATAATGGTCCATAGATAATGTAACTGTGTCCTGTAACCCAACCAATATCTGCTGTGCACCAATAAATATCTTTAGGTTTATAATTAAAAATATAATGATGGGTCATTGAGGCATAAACCATATAACCACCTGTTGTATGCATAACTCCTTTTGGTTTACCCGTAGACCCAGATGTATATAAAATAAACAAAGGATCTTCTGCATTCATTTCCTCTGGTTCACACTTATTAGAAACTTTTTTTGTTAATTCGTGATACCAAACATCTCTTCTTTCATCCCAATTTATTCTGTTTCCTGTTCTTTTAACAACGACACATCTTTTTACATTTGGACAATTAACTAGAGCTTCATCTGCTATTGATTTTAAAGGAATAACTTTTCCACCTCTAACCCCTTCATCTGCTGTTATGAGATAATCAGACTTACAATCATTTATTCTTCCTGAAATACTATCTGGAGAAAATCCACCAAAAATAATTGAATGAACTGCACCTATTCTTGCACATGCTAACATTGTATAAGCAAGTTCAGGTATCATAGTCAGATAAATTGTAACTCTATCACCTCTTTTTATACCTAACTCCTTTAGTCCATTTGCAGCTTTAGATACCTCTTTATGTAATTCTTTATAAGATATTTTTTTTTGTATCTTTGGATCATCACCCACCCATATTATTGCAGTCTTATCTTTATTTTTTTTTAAGTGTCTATCTATACAATTTGCTGAGGCATTTAGAGTACCGTCATAAAACCACTTAATTTTAACATCTGACTTACTGTACTTAACATCTTTTATTTTTGTGTAAGGCTTTATCCAGTTTATTCTTTTTCCTTCTTTTTTCCAAAAGCCATCATTATCCTTAATTGAACTTTTGTATTTCTTTTCATATTGAGATTTATTTACTAAAGCTTTACTAATCCAATCTTTCTTTGTTTTGTATATGATTTCTTTTTCTTTTTTTGGTAATGCAGATTTGGTTTTATTTTTTTTTTTAGTAATTATTTTTTTTTTTCTTTTTGTATTTTTTTTTTTTAGCATGGATTATAATTTTTTAGATACTACCCATCTTCAAAATAATTTTCCAGCATTTAGTGTCTATTGGCATTACAGATAGCCTACTCTGTTTTACAAGCGCTATATCTTTTAAATCTTTATTTTTTTTAATATTATCAAGAGAAACTGGTGTTTTTAGTTTACTTTTATACTTTACTTTTACTGCTACAAATCGCTTCTCTTTATCAGATGGGTCGATAAATGCTGTTTTACATACCTCAACAACACCAACAATTTCTTTTCCAATATTCGAGTGGTAAAAAAAACAAAGATCTCCTTTTTTCATTTTTCTTAAATTATTAGCTGCTTGATAATTTCTTACACCATCCCAGTCAGCACCTTTGGTACCTGATTTTATTTGTTGTTCTATAGACCAAACATTTGGTTCAGATTTTAATAACCAGTACTGCATTATGATAAATTATATTAGATTGATACTTGTTTAAAAAGTATAAAAATCTTTAAAATTCAAATAAAAAAATAGTTCAAATCCAATTTCTATATGAAATAATAGTAATAATATTTAATAAAATAATCAGCAATTTATAAACTATTGTTGTATATTTTAATCGATAATGAGAAGTTTAATCCAAGAAGCATTTCTTCTATTCCAAAAAAATAAATTTAAAGATTCTTTAGAAATTTGCTTAAAAATTCTGAAAAATGATCATGATAATTATGATGCTAACAATCTGATTGGAGTTATTTATTTTAAAACTAAAAAATTTAATGAATCTGCAATTTATTTGAAAAAAGTAATTAAAATTAATCCTAATAAACTTGAGGCATATAATAACTATTCTTTAGCACTATGTCAGACTAAAAATTATGATGAAGCTCTCAAAAGTTGGAATAAGGCAATTGATGTTAACCCTCAGTACGCCGAAGCTTATTTTAACATTGCTAATGTTTATTCAACTTTAAAAGATTATCCAAAATCTATAGAGAATTATAATAAAGCAATAGAAAAAAAAAAAAATTATAAAGAAGCATATAATAATCTGGGAAGTTTGTACGCAGAGCTCAATGAGTATGGTAAAGCCATAGAAATTTTTAAAAAAGCAATATCAATTAAACCAGTTCATTTTAATGAGTATAATAATTTAGCGAATGTCTATTATCAATTTAAAGAATACAATAAGGCTATAGAAAATTATAACACTGCCATAAATTTAAATCCAAATTTTGCTTTAGGTTACTATAACAGGGCCAAATCTCTCGAAGCAGTTAATAAAAAAACTGATGCAATCTCAGATTATAAAAAAGCAATAAACTTACAAAGTAATTTTTCAGCTGCCTTTAAAAATTTAGGAAATCTATATATGGAATTAAAAATATTAGATAAATCAATATATAATCATCAACAATCTTTAAGAATAAATCCAAACATTAGTTATTTGTTAGGTACAATACTTCAAGCAAAATGTGGTTTATCTGATTGGAAAAACTTTAAAGAAGATAAAGAAATTTTAGAAAAAAGTATTATTCATGGAAAAAAAACAGCAGATCCATTTCCTGTCATTCTAATTTACGACTCACCTTCTTTACAAAGAAAAGTAACAAATATGTTTATTCAGAGTGAATTTGAAAAATCAAAAAAATTTTCTTTCAAAAGAAATACAAATAAGAAGATTAGAATAGGTTATTACTCTTCTGACTTTCATAATCATGCAACTATGTATTTAATGGCCAATCTTTTTGAGTTACACGATAAAACAAAATTTGAAATATACGCTTTCTCATTCGGTCCTGATGATAACTCTGAAATTAGAGAAAGAGTTGTAAAAACTTTTGATAAGTTTTTTGATGTAAAATTCAAAACAACAAAAGAAATTGTCCACATATCTAGAGAACTAAATTTAGATATAGCAATCGATTTAAAAGGTTTTACTAACAATAACAGATTTGATTTATTTGTAGAAAGATGTGCACCTATACAAATAAGCTACTTAGGTTTTCCGGGAACAACCGCTTCTGATTGCATTGATTACTTAATAGCAGATAAAATATTAATTCCAGAAGAATGTAAGTCTTATTATTCTGAAAATATTATTTATCTTCCAAATTCATATCAAGTAAATGACTCTAATCCCAAAATTTCAAAAAAAATTTTTACCAAAAAAGATTATAATTTACCTGAAAAAAGCTTTATTTTTTGTTGTTTTAATCATAATTACAAAATTCTTCCTGACATGTTTGAAACTTGGTTAAGAATTTTAAGTAAAGTTAAAAATAGTGTGATTTGGTTACTCATTGATAATGATATAGCTAAAAATAATCTAAGAAAAATTTTAACTTCAAGAAATATAAACCCTGATCGATTAATTTTTGCAAATAGAGTGACGCATTCAGAACATTTGGCAAGATTAGGCTTAGCTGACTTATTTTTAGATACGTTTCCATGTAATGCTCATACAACAGCAAGTGATGCTATTAGGTCGAATTTACCAATTATCACTCTCAAGGGAAAATCATTTGCAAGTCGAGTTGCGTCTAGTCTATTAACATCAGTTGGATTAGAACAATTGATAACAGAAACAGACGAGGATTATGAAAAATTGGCAATTAAAATCGCAGAGGATAAAACTTATTATAATGATATTAAAAACAAATTAAAAAAAAATGTTATTAGTATGTCATTATTTGATACAAAACTTTTTACCAAAAACATAGAAACTGCATACGAAGAAGTTCACAAAAATTTACTAGAAAATAAGAAACCTAAAAGTTTAATAATTAATTAGATTTTTTTTATAATTTAATCCCTGCTCCTTTTAAAAATGCAGCATTTTTATCTAAAGGAAGTCTGGGTGTAACAGGAAAGTCTAAATTATTAAATTTTTTTAACTTAAACATTTCCATACCAACCATTGCAATCATGGCTGCATTATCACCACATAATTTAGGATCTGGAAAAATTACTTCAAAGTTATTATCATTACTTACTTGAATTAATTTCTTTCTTATTCCATTATTTGCAGCAACACCTCCAGCAACAACAAATGATTTTTCTTCAACAGAATTAATTTTTAAAAAATCATTAAATGCAATTTTTGATTTAATACTCAATATTTCTTCTATAGTCTTTTGGAACGAAGCTGCCAAATCATATTTTTCTTGTTCTGTTTTTATGTTTTTTGTTATTCTTAAAATAGCAGTCTTAAGTCCTGCAAAAGATAAATTACATCCACCTTTACTTATTATGGGTTTGGGAAGATCAAATTTATTTGAATCACCTCTTTCTGCAAATTTTTCTAATTTAGGACCTCCTGGAAATTCTATTCCCAAAAGTTTTGCTGTTTTGTCAAATGCTTCTCCTAGAGCATCGTCAATAGTTGTGCCTAATCTTTTGTACTTACCCAATCCACTTACACTTAAAAACTGGCTGTGCCCACCTGAGATTAATAGAAGTAAATAGGGATAATTTATATTAGTATGTAGCTTTGGACTTAAAGCGTGACCTTCTAAATGATTAACACCAATAAATGGAATATTTAAAGAAGACGCAAGTGCTTTTCCAAAATTTAAACCAATACTAAGACAAATTATTAATCCAGGACCTGCAGTAGCAGCTACTGCAGATATATCTTCTAGGCGAATATTGCTTTCACCCAAAGCTTTTTTTGCTATTAAATTAATTTTTTCAACATGAGACCGTGCAGCCAATTCAGGAACAACCCCACCAAATTCTTTATGAATATCAACTTGGCTAGACACTATATTTGATAAAATTTTTGGTATACCACTTTCATGATCTTGAATAATTGAAACTGCTGTTTCATCGCAACTTGTTTCTATACCTAATATTATTGGATTTTTAGTCATAAATTATTTTTTATAATTAATACAATTAAACTATAAGAATGTAATAAAAATAAGTTTTATGAAAAGAGCTAATCTAATAATCGGAACACGGGGAAGTAAGTTAGCAATGATTTATGCAGAAAATGTGAGAAATGAGTTAAAAAAATATTTTTCTAATAAGATTGAATTAAAAAAAATAGTTACAACAGGTGATCAAAAAAATGATCAAAGATTATCCGAAGTAGGAGGCAAAGGATTATTTTCTAAAAAAATTGAAAAAGATTTATTAAATAAAAATATTGATATTGCAGTACATGCACTGAAAGATATGCCTACAGTTGAAACTCAAAATCTTTTAACTAATAATTTTTTAAAAAGAAACTCACCAAATGAAATATTAATAAGCAGAGATAATATAAAATTTGAAGATTTAAAACCCAATTCTGTTATTGGAACATCCTCATTTAGACGAGAGTATCAGCTTAAAAAAAAAAGACCAAATTTAAAATATAAATTAATTAGAGGAAATGTTGACACAAGGATTAAAAAATTAGAAATGGGCGAATATGATGCGATAGTTCTATCTAAAGCTGGAATAGATGTACTAAATTTACAGCATAAAATTTCTCAAGAATTTAGTGTTGAAGATATTATACCTTGTGCAGGTCAAGGCATAATAGCAATTCAATGTAGGAAAGATGATACTGATATTAGAGAATTACTAGAAAAAATAAATGATTTAAATTCAAGAATTGTTGCTAATGCCGAAAGAGAAGTTTTAAAAATTTTGGATGGAGATTGCGATACGGCTGTTGGTGTTTATGCCAAGATAGAAAATGGGAAAGTAGATTTAACTACAGAGCTTTTTTCTGTTGATGGAAAACAAAGATATTTTATTAAAGAGAGATTGGAAATTGATCGAATAAAAATTTCTTGTAGAACAATTGGAGAGAAACTAAAGCAACAATCAAGAGGTTCATACAAAAACTAATATGCATATTTTACTCACAAGACCTTTTGATGATAGTAAAGAATTAATTTTAAAATTCAGTTCACTGAAACATAAAGTATCTCATTTACCGCTGTTAAATATAAAAAAAAAAGAAACAGAAGAAATTGACTTTGATCAGTATAAAGGAATAATTTTTACAAGTGCAAATGCTTTAAAAAATTTAGACACAACAAAAATAGGTAAAAACGTTTTTTGTTTTTGTGTTGGTCTTGCAACAGAGAAAAAAGCTAAAGAATTAGGTTTTCAAAACATATTTTGTGCAGAGGGTAACGTAAATAATCTTAAAGAATTAATATTACGAAATTTTGATCCAAAAATAGGATCATTACTTTATGTAAGTGGGGAGATTATATCTTATAATTTAGATAGAAATTTAATCGAAGAAAATTATGATGTTAAAAGAATTATTAATTACACAGCGACACCAAATGAAAATTTAGATGATAATTTTTTAAAAGAAATTAAATCATCTGTTCCTGAAATAGTTTATATATATTCAGAAAACAGTGCTAAAATTTTTTATAAAATTATAAAAAAATATAACTTAGATAATATCTGGATGGAAACTAACCTAATGTGTATGGGTGAAAAAGCATCAGCTGCATTAAATGACATTAAATGGAAAAAAATTTTCTTATTTAACTCTGGTGAAGAAGAGTTTTTGCTATATAAAATTTAAAAATGGACGTTTTAAATAAACTACAAGAGCTTTTTTTATCAGTATGGCAACAAGGACTTCTGGGAGTTGATTTCTTTCAAATAATAATTGGTCTAGGAATATTTGTAGTTTTTTTAATATTTAGAGGTCTTATAAGTAAACTTGTAATAAAAAAGCTAGAATTAATCTCAAAAAGAACAACAAATAAACTGGACGACACATTTGTTAAATCAATGGAGGGACCTGCAAGGTTTCTTCCAATTGTGTTGGGAGTTTTCTTTGCTAGTTATTACATGGCATTCGACAATGAAACTAGGAATTTTATAGATAATATTAATAGAACTTTGATAACAATTTTAATATTTTGGATAATACATCAAATAATTGAACCGATATCATATGTGTTAAGCGGCCTAGATAAAGTACTTACAAAAGAATTAATAGGTTGGATTATAAAATCTTTAAAAATTTTAATATTTATACTTGGAGCTGCAGCCGTCCTTGAATTATGGGGAATAAAAATTGGACCTATTATAGCAGGATTAGGATTATTTGGTGTTGCAGTTGCATTAGGGGCACAGGATTTATTTAAAAATCTAATCTCTGGAATTTTAGTTTTGGTTGAGAAAAGATTCAGAATAGGGGATTGGATAAAAGTTGAAGGTGTAATAGAGGGAGTTGTAGAGAATATCGGATTTAGATCAACAGTAATTAGAAAATTTGACAAATCACTTGCAATTATTCCAAATTTTCAATTTGCCGAAAATGCAGTTATTAATAATACAAGAAAAACAAATTGGTCTATTAGTTGGGTCATAACCCTTCAATATGACACTACGATCGATCAATTAAAAACAATCAGAGATGAAATTGAAAATCATATAAATAAGGGTGAAAATTATGATCAATCGGTAGGAGTTGCTGTAAGAGTAGATAAGTTTTCTGATAGTTCAATTGATATGTATGTAAGATGTTTTACGAAAACAAATAGCTGGACAAATTATTTAGAGGTCAAAGAAAACTTAGCTCTTGAAATAAAAAAGATTGTTGAAGGGAAAGGTGCAGCGTTTGCATTTCCAAGCCAGTCAATTTATGTTGAAAAAAAATGATCGCTATATTTTATCTGGCTCTTCAAGTTTTAAAATTATACTCTTATGTTGTAATTGCAAATGTTGTTATTAGCTGGTTAGTTGCATTTAATGTTCTAAATACTGGCAATCGATTTGTTTATTTAATATTAGATTTTACTTACAAGTTAACCGAACCAGTTCTGATAAGAATTAGAAGATTTCTACCTAATCTTGGTGCTTTTGATATTTCACCTATCGTACTTCTTTTGTTGATATGGTTTATAGAAATGTGTATGAAACTCTACATTGCACCATTAATATTTTAATAAATGATTTTAATCGATGGAAAAAAAGTTGCTGCTGATTTAAGAGAAGAATTAAAAAAAGAAGTCTCTATTTTAAAAGATAAGCACAATAAAGTACCAGGGTTAACAGTTATATTGATTGGAGAACTCGCACCAAGTCAAATTTATGTAAGAAATAAAGAAAAATCTGCTAATGAAGTAGGTCTTAAATCCGAAGTAATTCGATACCCCGATAACGTTGAGGAAAGTGAAATTTTAAAAAAAATTGATGAACTAAACAATGATGATGCAGTATCAGGTATTTTGGTTCAACTTCCTCTCCCAAAACATATTGATAAACAAAAGGTAATCGAGGCAATTGTACCAGAAAAAGACGTTGATGGATTTCATCCCATGAATGTTGGAAACCTTTCATCAGGTTACGAAAGTTCAATTCCTTGTACACCTCTAGGCTGTTATTTATTAATAAAAAAAATTGAACCTAATTTAAATGGAAAAAAAGCTGTCATTGTTGGTAGATCAAATTTAAATGGTAAGCCAATGACACAACTTTTATTAAAAGAAAATTGCACTGTTACAATCACTCATTCTAAAACAAATGATCTTAAAAGTGAATGTTTAAAAGGAGATATAATAGTTGCTGCGGTTGGAATTCCAGAATTAGTGAAAGGAGATTGGGTAAAAAAAGATGCAATTGTTATTGATGTCGGCATTAATAAAACTGAAAATGGTCTTGTTGGAGATGTAGCATTTGATGAGGTTTCAAAAGTAGCTAGGGCTCTTACCCCTGTCCCTGGTGGTGTTGGCCCAATGACTATTGCTTGTCTATTAAAAAATACGATCGAGTGTTTTAAGAGAGCAAATAAATAATTCAGCTATTGGTTTCTTATTAAAGGATACACTTTAGGATTTAAATATTTCAAATTAGTTAACATGATTAAAACTAAAGTTACCAAACCTATTGAAAAAGTAAGGTAAATTAAAATATTAAAATCAAACCTCCATGCTAAGTCAAAGATATTTTCTATAATAAATTTTGAACCAATCACTGCAAAAAATGTTGCAATTAATATCACAGACATAAAAATAATCATAAATTCTATCAAAGAAGAATATACGATCTCTTTTTTTGAAAAACCCAAAATTTTAAACACAAGATTTTGGTATTCCTTAACTTTACCCTGTACCATTATTGCACTTGAGATAACAATTAATCCAATAATTATTGTTACCGCAGATATAAGTGTTACTGCTATAAAAACTTTGTTTAAAACCGCAGTTACTTTGCTCAAATAATCAGCAATTTTAATCATGGATAAACTTGGTAATACTTCTAACATTAATGTTTCATCGAATTTACTTGGATTATTAAATTTAGCAGTAGCCAAATATTCATGTGGTATATTTTTAGCAAACTGTGGATTAAACAACATAACAAAGTTAATACTCAAATCACGATAATCAACTTCTCTAAAATTAATTACCTTGCCATCAATTTCACGCCCATAGACATTCAAAGTAAAAATATCTCCTAATTCAATATTGAAATCTTTTGCAACTTTTGCATCAAGAGATATTTGAAGTTCATTAGGTTTGGATAAATCCCACCAATTTCCTTTTAAAATAGGGTTGTCTTTAGGAATATTTTCAATCCAGGATGATCTTCTCTCACTACCTATAACCCAATAACTATCATTATTGGGCTTGATATATGTATTTGGATTGACACCATTAATTTTTACAATTCCAGATGAAACCATTGGCACAATCTCAATATTTGCAGAAGGATCCATTTTATAAACTCCATTTTCAAACTTCTTTTTTTCATCCTTTTGAATACCAACGAAAAAATAATCAGGAGCAATATCCGGTATAGATTTTGCAATTTCCCTTTTAAAATTTGTTCCAACTAATGCTAAAGTTAAAAGTAAAGTTACGCCTAAACCCAAAGACATAATCGTAATAGGCGTTATACTTTTTGTTTGTGTAATATTTTTAATCGATACCTTTAAAGGTATATTTGAACTAAAGTTTAGTTTTTTGAGTAAAAAAATAACTATTTTTGAAAGAAGAAAAAAAACAATTAAGCAAGTAAAAAATGCTCCAAAGTAACCAAAGCTATATGAGCCCTTCTCAGAGCCAAATACAAATATTAAAACTAAAATTGAGAGTAAAAAAATACTAAGTGTTATCGATTTTTTTGAATAATAGAATTGCAGATTTTGAAAAACATTTCTAAATAAATTTGATGCTTTAACTTGATCGATTGAACTTATAGTCGGAATGGAGAATATAATAAGAACTAATAAACCCACTAAAAATATTTTTATAAAATTAATTAATGAAAATTTTGGATATACATTTAGTCCCAATCCATCAGATAAATATTTATCAACAATAGGTACAATTAAAAAACTTGAAGCATAAGAAATTACAGTAATTATAAATAATATTATTAATAATTGAAGATAATATAAAGTTTTTATGTTACCTGAATAAAAACCAACCGCTTTTCTAACCGCAATAGACATATTATTTTGATTTATGAAAGATAGAAGAGTATTAGCGATACCTATGCCTGCGATTAACATTGCACTTATTGACACTAAAGAAAGAAACTGGGAAAAGCTGTTGATTATTCTTTTTAACCCGCTTGCTGAATTTTCTGGATATCTGAGCTTTACTTTTTCGTCATTTTTTAAAAATATTCTCAATTTTTTTCTCAATTTTATTTGCATCATCATTTAAATTGAACTTTACTTTATATTCATAATTTAAAAAGCTACCTATTCCGTTTAACTTTAAAATTTCTAGTGTCTGTTTTCCCGCTAATGCCCAGTCACCAAAAGCAACAAATCCACTAACATCAGGGACTGATTTTATTATTCCTATTACAGTAAAACTTTGGTCTTGTACTTTTACTTCCTCATTTATCTTTATTTTTAATGTTTTTGATAAGCTCTCGTTAATTAATATAGTGTTTGGCTCTTTTTGCATTCTTTCAAATGCACCCTTAGGTTCATAAATAACTTTTCCATATAATGGATATTTCTCATCAACTGTTTTAATTCTTGTAAATAATGATTTATTTTTTGTCCTGCCAATTGTTGATAGCATTGTGCTAAATTCTATCATTTGAGAAACTGTTGAAAATTCTTTGACTTTATTAATTAAATTGAGGTCTCCTTGGTTTCGATTATAATCAATCTCAAGGTCTCCTCCTAATAAAACTTTAGCATTATCATTTAATTCTTTTTTTAAACTATCCTCAATTGTAAATATTGCACTCAATATAAAAAGACTAATAAATAGAGTTACAATGATACTAGAAATTTTTCTATAATTTCTACTTATATCTTTTAAAGCATACTTTAAAATTATAATGAATTCAGAATTTTTATTTAATTTTTCCATCTTTAATTTTTATTTTTCTTTTTGCTTTGTCTGCTAACTTTTGATCGTGTGTAACCATAATTAGAGAAGATCCTTCCTCTTTAACATAATTAAACAATATACTGGAAATCAATAAAGAGTTTTCTGTATCTAAGTTACCAGTTGGTTCATCAGCCAATATCAAGTCTGGTTTCATCGCAATTGCTCTTGCAATAGCTACTCTTTGTTGTTCTCCTCCTGACAATTGGCTGGGAAGATTGTTAAATCTATGTTTTAAACCAAATCTATCTAATAATATTTTTGCCTCTTTTTCAGGATTTTTAAATTTATTAAGTTCTAAAGTTAAAGCAACATTTTCAACAGCAGTATAATTTGGAATTAGATAGAAAGACTGAAATATAATTCCTATATTTTTCTTTCTAATTTCAGAAATTTCATCCTCATGAAGACTGTTTATTTCTTTCTCATTAAAAATAATTTTTCCTGAGGTTGGGCGTTCTAGTCCACCAATTAACATAATTAAACTTGTTTTCCCTGAGCCACTTTCACCAACTACTGAAACTGTCTCTTTTTTCTTTATAATTAAATCAATATTTTTAAGAACACTTATATTTTTTTTTCCAGTTTGGTATTTGAGATTTATTTTTTTTAATTTAAGAAGTGTACTCATGAATAAAAGTTTATTTATAAAAATTTTGCTTCTCTTTCTAGTGCACATAAATGCAAGTGCAATAGAAAAGGTAGTATTATTTGGAGATAGTTTAATGGCAGGTTATGGTTTGCCAGAAGAACATCATCTATCATTAGTTTTAGAAAATAATCTTAAGAGGAATGGATTAGATGTTAAAGTAATAAATGGTAGTGTTTCAGGAAGTACTTCATCTGGCGGATTGAATAGAGCAGAGTGGAGTTTATCCGAACCTGGTATAGATATAATTATTTTAGGTCTAGGTGCTAATGATATGCTTAGAGGTATACAACCTAATGAGACAGAAAAAAATTTAGAGGGAATTATTAGAATTGCCAAAGATAAAAAAATTAAAATTATATTAGCAGGAATGGTAGCTCCCACGACACATGGGGCCAAATATAAAAAAACATTTGATGAAATTTACCCAAAATTATCAGAAAAATACCGTCTTCCATTTATTCCCTTTTTACTGGAAGGTGTTGCCTTAAATGCTGATCTAAACCAGCGAGATGGTATTCATCCTAACAAAGCAGGGACAATTGTTATAAGTAATACAATACAAAACATGATTTTAAAAAACTATTAAAATCAACTTTTTAATATATATGAAAAAAAAATATCATCATTTAGAAAATGGAACATTTCGAAATCTAGAAGGTTCAAAAGTAAGAGATATTAATTTTAATTGGTCATTTAAAATTTTTAACAAAGAAAAAAAGAAATTAGATATGACATTTCCTTCAGATCATGTTGTCAAAAAAGAAAAAGTATTATCTGACTTAAGAAATTTAAAGAATGAAGATTACATTGCGTGGATAGGGCATGCAACTTTTTTAATGAAGTTTGGTGAAACAACGATAATAACAGATCCTGTATTTTCAAAAAATGCTGGACCCCTTATTTTTGGACCCAAAAGATTTACAAATCCTGCTTTAAAGCTTAATGAAATCCCTAGGATAGATATTTTTTTACTAACTCACAATCATTATGATCACCAAGATATGACGACTATAAGAAAATTTCCTTTTAAAGATGTCAAAGTTTTAACACCTTTAAAACTAGGAAAGTATTTTGATAGAAATGGATACAAAGATGTGAATGAAATGGATTGGTACGAACAAATTAAAATTAATAATGATATCAAAATTACTTTCTTACCATCAGTTCATTGGTCAAAGAGAAGCCTTACAGACACAAATAAAACTTTATGGGGAAGTTACTTAATTTATTATAAAGGAAAAAAAATTTTATTTGCATGTGATACAGGTGTTGGGGAAATTTATAAAGAATTAGGAGAAAAATATGGTCCAATTGAATTAACATTTATTAACATAGGTGCATATAATTTTTATCCTATGGCTTCTGTGAAAGACTCATCTGCTTATCATACAAATCCTGAGGAAGCTCTTAGCCTAGCTAGAGACTTGAAAAGTAAAAAAGTAATTGGAATGCACTGGGGTACTTTTGTTTTATCATTAGAGCCTATAATGGAACCACCTGTTAGATTCAAAGATAATGCAAGCAAGTATGGTTTTAGAAGAGATGATGCAATTATTTATAAAATTGGAGAGTTTAAATTACTCAAAGATCTTATAGATTTTAGTTAACTTTTTGCATTAACCAAAGTCCATCCTGATTTAAAAAAAAAAGTTTTCCACTAGAAGGGTGAATTTGTATATCTCTTATACGTCCAATTTTGTTTTTAAAAATTACTTCTTCCTTAACATTAGATATGTCATTAAAATCTAACTTCCGTAATGATTTATCTTTCAAAGATGTAATTAACGCATGTCCATTCCATTCCTTAAATTCATTACCTTTGTAAATTGTAATTGCGCTTGTTGCTATAGAAGGAACCCAATATTGAATTGCTTTTGTAAATCCTGGTTTCCATTTTGGTCCAATTGGTGTTCCAGAATAGTTTGTTCCTCCCCACCCAAGAATTTTCCAGCCATAATTTTCCCCCTTTTTAACTTCTCCAAACCAATCACCGCCTTTAGCCCCATGATTACTGATATAAATTTTGTCATCAAAAGGTGACAAAACTAAGCCTTGTGGGTTTCTAACACCTATTTGATAAATCTCTGGAAGCCAGTCTGACTTTCCCTCAAACCGAGGATTATCTTTAGGAATACTGCCATCTATATTAATTCTTATGATACTACCTGGATGTTTTTTTGCGTCTTGCGCAATCATTCCTGCTCCTCTTTCACCTGCTGATGCATATAAATGATTACCTTTTATAGCTAGTCTTGATCCAAAATGATAAGGTGAGTCTATTGGTGGATTTGCTTGAAATATATTTTCAAATTTCATTTTTTTTTTGTTTAAAACTGCACGAGCAATTGATGTGCTTGTTTTAAAATTATTTCTATTTTCAGTGTAAGAAATATAAATATAATTCTGATTGTATAAAATATCTAGTAATCCACCTTGTCCATATTCTAAAAAATTTAAATTATGAAACACGTCATTAACACTATAATTTTTTAAGTTAATAATTTTAATTTTACCACTTTTTTCTGTAATAATCATTTCATCGTCATTTAAGAATGATGATCCCCATGGAGACTCTAAATTTATTATTTTTTTGAATTCGTATTTCTGAGCAAAAGAATTTTGTGGAACTGAAATAAATATTAGAAGAGAAATTAAAAATTTTATCACTTTAAGAAAGTTTTGATCTACCACCATCAACAGCAATAATTTGTCCTGTTACCCATGAACTTTCTTCTGAAATTAAGAATTTTGCGAGAGAAGCAGAATCTTTACCTTCACCTAATCTTTTTAAAGGATGAGCTCTAGCAATACCATCTGCTATTGCCTTATTTTTTAACATCGGTTCAGCTATTTTTGAATTAGTTAAACTTGGTGCAATGCAGTTTACTCTGATATTCGGCGCAAACTCAGCAGCTAAAGAGACTGTTAATCCTTCAACAGCAGCTTTTGTAGATGCAATAATTGAATGATTTGTAAAACCTTTTTGAGCAGCAACAGTTGAAAATAACACAATTGAACCCTTATTTTTTTTTAATACGTCTTGATAGCCTTTAATTAATTCAACTGCCGAATATAAATTTAGTTTCATACATTTTGTAAAATCTTGTTCTGAAACCATCCTTAATGGTTTAAGATCTATTGACCCAACGCAATAAGCTATACCCTTGATATCATCAATTTCTGATTTAATTTTCTCTACAAATCCACTTTCTAAAACATCGCTAACTGTATATTTGCAGTTTAATTTTTCAGATAAAGATTTTGTTTTTTCTTCATCACGACCAACTAGGTGCACCTCTTTTCCTGCAGAGTACAACTGCTCTGCTAAACTTGAACCGATAGATCCTGTCGCACCTATTACTAAATATTTTTCTGACATAAATTTTTAAAGGGTTATATATAGTTAATGAATTTATTTTTTCTACTTGGAAATCAGCTTTTTTCAGATAAATATCTTGAAAAATACAAGAAAGACCACATTTTTTTCATGGCTGAGGATTATCAGCTTTGTACTTACGAAAAACACCACAAACAAAAGATATTATTATTTTTGTCTTCTATGCGATCGCATGCAGACAGATTAAAGAAAAATAAATTTAAATTAGAATATTCCTCAGTTGAAGATAAATCTTTTAAACAGGATTACACAGAAAAACTTAAAAAAGTAATTAAAGTAAAGAAAATTAAAGAAGTTTCTAGTTTTGAAATAGAAGATAAATTTTTTGAGAGTAAAATTAATAATTTTTTAAAAAAAGAAAAAATTAAATGGAATATAATTCAAACTCCTATGTTTTTAAATTCCAGAGAAAAATTTAAAGACTATCTATCGAAATCCAAAAAGCCTTTTATGGCAGTTTTTTATAAGGAGACTAGAAGAGATTTGGATATACTTATGAAAAAAGATGGTAACCCAGAGGGAGGTAAATGGAGCTTTGACGAAGAAAATAGAAATAAACTTCCAAAAGATATATCTATACCTAAATTTCCTAAAATTACTGAGACTATTCATACCAAAAAACTAAAAATTTTAGTTGATAAAAATTTTAAAAGTCACCCGGGTAATACGAAAGACTTTTGGTTTGCTACTGAATATGATGATGTCATTAAATTACTAAATTTTTTTATTAAGGAGAAATCAAATTTATTTGGGGATTATGAAGATGCAGTTGATCAGAAAGATAATATTTTATTTCACAGTGCTTTAAGTCCTTACATCAATTTAGGTCTTATCACTCCAGAATTTATAGTTAAAAAAGTTTTAGATTTTCACAACAAAAATAAAATAAGATTAAATTCTTTAGAGGGTTATATTCGTCAAGTAATCGGATGGAGAGAATTTATGAGGGGAATTTATCAAAGCTACTCAAAAGAAATGGAAACTAGAAATTTTTTTAAACAAAATAGAAAAATGAAAAACACATGGTATGAAGGAACAACAGGATTACCACCTCTTGATTATGCTATTAAAAATGCAGTGAATTATGGTTGGTCACACCATATTGAAAGGTTAATGATTTTATCAAACATAATGAATTTATGTGAAGTGAAGCCAACCTATGTTTACAAATGGTTTATGGAAATGTTTGTAGATTCTTCTGACTGGGTAATGGTCCCAAATGTTTATGGAATGGGGCTTTTTAGTGATGGAGGAATATTTGCAACAAAACCATATATTTGTGGTTCTGCTTATTTCATGAAAATGATGGATTTTAAAAAAGGAGAATGGTGCAATACCATGGATGGACTTTATTGGAGATTCATAAATAGAAATAGAGCTTTCTTCTTAAAAAATCCTAGATTATCTATGATGGTTAGAATTTTTGATAAAATGAAACCTGATAGAAAGAAATTAATTTTAGCTGAGGCAGAAAAATTTATTAAACAAAATACTGCATAGTGAGAAAAGGAAATTTACCCACAAAAATTTGCCCTATATGTAAGAGACCTTTTACTTGGAGAAAAAAATGGAAATTAAACTGGGATAAAGTGAAATATTGTTCTAAGAAATGTTCAAAAAATAATTAATTAACAACAAGAGCAGCTTTTCTTTTTCTCTGGTTTTTTTTCTTCAACCACTTCTTCCTTAGCAGCTGATTGTTCATGAATTTTTGCTTCTTGAGCTTCTTTCTCTTTTAATATTTTATTTTCAATGTATGCATGAAGAGAGTTGAAACCTAATTTTGAAGCTTTCTTTTCTTCGTAATTTCTTCTGCCTTTGAGATTTTCAATAATTTCAAGAACTTGCTGGTTATTCATATTATGGTTATTTCATAATTTTAATAATTTACAATAGTTATTTAAAAAAATTCTTTAATTATAGTGGGTATATACTTTTTGAAATTAAAAAAACCTTTATTACAATATTTCCAAGAACTTTGGTCTAAATTACGATAAAGAAATTTTATATTGTTCATTCCATGAGAAGTCAAAAAATCTAAGTTTTCTCCAACACAAGGATATAAAAAATAACTATTCTCAATTGTTTTAAGGCTACTAATATCAACAATTTCACAATCTAAAGATTTTTCATCCAACCTTCTTTTTTGATCCTGAATTAAATTAGTCTTAAATTTCATTGTCTTTTCACTAAGCTTAATATTTCTACTTTCATTTTTATTATTAATTAAATAAATTTTTTTAAATTTATGATCTTTGAAATCAGTGAACTCAAAAGAAAGGTTATTTTCAAAAATTATTAAATTTTTCTCATCTAAACTTACTGGATTACTAAAATCTTTTAAGACTGCCTTATACATTTTCTCACTAACTTTAGGTGGTGCATTTTCATTTAAATTAATGTTATTAAATCTATTGTTGGTAAATTTTTTTATATTCCATTCGCTTGCTAAATAATGCTTGCCTTGTGTTTGTATTCCAGCAACCCATCTCCATCCCAATGTATTAGATGCTGAATCACCATCAAAGAGATGCTTCATAAATAATTCTGCTCCTAGTTGCCAAGGTAAATTTAAGGTAAAAATCCAGATACTAGCAAACCACATCCTTGTATGATTATGAAGGTAATTAAATTCTTTTAGTTCTTTAACCCACTCATTAAAACATTCTATATTTGTATTTCCATCAATAGCATTTAAGTAATCTTTATTGTCTTTATATTCTTCTCTTATACTCTTTAATTCTATTAAGTAATCTGTCCAAACATTAGGTCTTAACTCCAACCATCCTTTCCAATATGTACGCCACAAAACTTCCTGAATAAATTTTTCATTTTTAGAAAATGAAAATTTCTTTAAGGCTTTATCTATAACTTCTAACTCGTTCAATATTCCATGAGAGATATAAGGTGAAATACAAGATGTATTTGACCTTTTATCTGGACCAAAATCAAAATTTCTCAATTTTGAATATTCAGAGAGATTATTTTCAACAAAATTATTTAAATTATTAGTGGCCTGCACTCTACTTGGTTCAAAATTCATGATATTCTATTTTAATTTTTTCTTGTGATAATTAATAAATCTTTCAACATTGGATTTATTAAATGTTTTATTTTCTTCAAATGAAACTTTTTTCATTGAGTAAGCTGGACTTTTAGTTATCCTCGAATGAATAATTATATTTCCTTTATACAATCTTAATTTAACTGATCCATTAACTTTTTTTCTCTTAAGATCTACAATTCTTTGTAATTTAAATCTCTCTTTAGAAAACCAATATCCATTATAAATAAGCTCTGCATATCTAGGCATAGCTTGCTCTTTTTTATGCATGGTGTCTTTATCAAGTGTCACAGATTCGATTGCCCGATGTGCATGCATTAATAATGTTCCACCTGGTGTTTCGTATACCCCTCTAGATTTTATCCCAATAAATCTATTCTCAACCAGATCAACCCTTCCAATTGCGTTTTTTCCGGCAATATCGTTTAATTTTCCAAGCAATTTAGATGGAGATAACTTTCTCCCATTTACCGAAATTGGATCTCCGTTTTTAAAATCTATATTTACAAATGATGATTTATTTGGTGCTTTTTCTGGGGAGACTGATCTTTGAAAAATAAAGTCAGGAGCAGAGTTTTTTGGATTTTCTAAAATCTTTCCCTCAGTGGATGTGTGAAAAATATTATCATCTACTGAAAATGGAGGTGCTCCTTTTTTATCTTTTGGGATTTCAATTTTATTCTTCTTTGCGTAATTAATTAAATCTGATCTTGATCTTAATTTCCAAATTCTCCAAGGAGCTATTATTTTTATTTTAGGTCCAAAATAATGATATCCTAACTCAAATCTTACTTGATCATTTCCTTTTCCAGTCGATCCATGTGAAACAGCATAGGCTTTAAATTTCTTAGCAATTCTAATTTGATCCTTAGCTATTAGAGGTCTGGCAATAGAGGTTCCTAGCAAATATACACCCTCATAAATAGCATGACCTCTTAACATAGGATAAACATAGTCTTTAACAAAAATATCTTTTAAATCTTGAATAATTATATTTTTAACTCCAAGTTTTTTTGCATTTTTTAATATTTTTTTTCTATCAATTTCTTGACCAATATCTGCAGTGTAACAAATTACTTCCGCATCATAATTCTCTTGTAACCATTTTAATATTATCGAGGTATCTAGACCGCCAGAATAGGCAAGTACTATCTTTTTCTTAGATTTCATTATTTTAACTACAACTTTTTTTAGCAGCGTTATATGCGTTTGTGAAACCCATTAAAGAATAATGATCAATTGTCTGAGAGCCAGATTTATTATATCCAGTAACCATTAATCTCGAGGCTTTTTTCATTCTTTTAACTACTTTTTTTTCAATTTTGTTGCTTGATATCCATGCGAAATTATCCTGCGCTATATCAAATTTATATTTAGATTTTCCTGATGAGGCAGTGATTGAGTTTTGACTATTATATTCATAACCTGATGTTGTGCTTACCTCATCACTTATTTTATCAGAAGGTCTAAAGGTCACAAATAATCTTGCATCTCTATCGTTTTTTTTTGGAGACTGAAGCACGGGTTTGGATTGAGCAAAACATACTCTGTTACCATCATTTGTTACAACAATTGCATCCCAATCTTTAAAAGTTCCAATTTTATTTAGCTCTTCCCCAAAAGATATTGAACTAAAAAATAAAACAAAAAATATTGATTTAAAAATTATGGACATGGATTTGGATATTTTTTTTGGATTTCATTAATTTCTTTAATAATTTCTTTATCAAGATTGACTTTTACACTTTCTATATTTGTTTTCAACTGCTCCATTGTTGTAGCTCCAATAATCACACTAGACATAAAATCTTGTATCTCACAAAATTTAATACACATTTGGCTCATATCGATATTGTATTTTTTACTGATACCAAAATATTCCTCAACTGCATCTTTAGTATTTGGCTTTCGATATCTTGTCCAAAATTCCCAATCTCTCTCCATTCTCGATCCTTTGGGAAATTGATTATTTCTATACTTACCGCTTAAAAAACCACTTGCTAATGGAGAATATGATAGACATCCTATGTTTTCTCTAATGGATACTTCTGCTAAACCAACTTCATACGATCTATTTAATAAACTATATGGATTTTGTATGGACATCATTCTTGGTAAACCATTATCTTTTGATAGTTTTAAGTAATTCATAACACCCCATGGAGTTTCGTTTGATAAACCCACATACCTGATTTTTCCTTGTTCAATATATTTTTGCAAATCATTTAATACGTCTTCAAATTGGTTCCATTCGTTTTCTTTATGGACATAGCCTAATCTTCCAAAATTATTTACATTTCTTTCAGGCCAGTGAAGTTGATACAAATCAATGTAGTCAGTTTTAAGTCTTGAAAGACTATTATTGAGTGCAGTTTCAAGATTTTTTCCGACAAAACTATTTTCTCCATCTCGAATATAATCTCTAGAAGGCCCACAAACTTTAGTTGCAAGAATTACATCTTTTCTCTTTTTTGTTTTTTCAAACCAATTACCTATAATTGTTTCTGTATGACCAAATGTAGCTGCTCTTGGAGGCACCGCATATAATTCAGCTGTATCCCAAAAATTAACACCATTTTCTAAAGAAAAATCCATCTGCTCAAATGCTTCTTCTTGACTATTTTGCTCACCCCAGGTCATTGTACCTAGACAAATTGTGCTAATATCAATATTTGTTGTACCTAATTTTTTATAATTCATCGTTTATTAAGTATTTGTTACCTATAATTTGACAGCTTGAAAAATTATTGAATTATTACTATATATTTAATTATGGATTTCAACAGAGACAATATTTTAAATAGAACAGCTACTTCAAAAAAAGCTGTAGTAATGGATGAGGGCCTACGAGCCTACATGCTTAAAGTTTATAATTACATGACAACTGGAGTTTTACTAACGGGAATTATTGCTTTGTTGTCTTTTAAAATGTCCGTAGTAACCGATGCAAGTGGATCTATTGTTGCTCTTACTGAATTTGGTAACGCCATTTATCTTTCCGGTTTAAAATGGGTAGTTATGTTAGCTCCCCTAGGAATTGTTTTTTACATGAGTTTTGGGATAAATAAAATGAGTGCTTCAAAAGCACAAATGACGTTTTGGATTTTTGCAGCATTAATGGGTTTGTCACTTTCTTCAATACTTCTAATTTATACAGGATTAAGTGTAACTAGAGTTTTCTTTATATCATCAGCGACCTTTGGAGCTATGAGTATTTATGGATACACAACAAAAAGAGATTTAACAAAACTAGGATCATTCCTGATGATGGGCTTAATCGGAATAATAATTGCATCATTAGTAAACATTTTCCTGAAATCATCTATGATGTATTTTGCAATTTCAATTATTGGTGTTCTAATATTTGTAGGTTTAACAGCATATGATACTCAAAAAATTAAAAATATGTACGTAGCTTCAGATACTGGAGAAATGGTTGGTAAAAAAGCAGTTATGGGTGCATTAACTTTATATTTAGATTTTATAAATTTATTTATAATGCTTTTAAGATTATTCGGTCAAAGAAGATAATTAAAACTACAGTTTTTTCCAATTTGTTCTTTTTAAAAGAGTTTCAAGATCACCTTCATTATTCAAGATTTTCCCATTTCTATCCAAAATCAAGTATTTTAGATTTTTGTTCGAGGGTTTAAAATTTTTACTAATATTGTAAATAGCTTTTTCAGCAGCATTCTTGAATATGCTAAAGCTCACCCTTTTACTTGATATTGATAAACCATAATCTTTCCAAGATCCTTCAGATACCATTTTTGCATACAAGTCTAATATTATTTTTAGCTCTTTTTTTTCAAAGAAATATTTTTGGTTTTGTTCTTTATTTAAATTATTAATTACTAATTTTAAATTACTCATTTAATTTATATTTGTTAATTATGCCTACTTGCGATGCTGTAAAGATAAAAGTTATTGGTAGCATTCCCCAAACCTTAAAATTGACCCAAAACTCTTCAGTTTGTGTTCTCCACACAATTTCATTTAACAATGCTAAAAAAATAAAAAAATAAGTCCATCTATTATTTAGAATTTTCCAACCTTCGTCAGACATTGGTAATGTTTTCCCGAGAATTAATTTTAAAACTGGTTCGTTTGTGAAATATTTGCCAAAAAATAACGCTAAAGCAAAAAGAATATTTATAATTGTAGGCTTCATATAAATAAAAATTGGGTTATCAAAATAAATTGTTAAACCACCAAATAAAGTAATTAAAATCCCACCTAATAGTGGAACCATTGGAACTTTTTTTTCAAGTATCCATACCAACAGTACTGATATAACAGTTGCAACAATTAGAGGTGGTATTGCAACTTTCAAATTTTTATCACTGTTATAATAAAAGAAGAAAAAAATAGCTAGAGGCCCGACGTCTGTGATGAATTTTAAAAGAGATTTATTCACTGCTACATATTAACAGATTAATAAAACATTTATATTTTTTTTATTGATTTTTTTCATCAAATATCCATATTTAATACCGTGAGTACAGATAAAGCTAAATTCTCAATTGGTGATGTAGTGAAACACAGACACTTTGATTTTAGAGGCGTTATCTATGACGTTGATTTTGAGTTCAATAACTCAGAAGAATGGTACCAGTCTATACCTAAAAATGTCAGACCAAGAAAAGATCAACCTTTTTATCATCTTCTTGCAGAAAATGATGAGATAACTTATGAGGCTTATGTTTCTGAGCAAAATTTGCTATTTGACGATTCTGAAGAACCAATAAAGCATCCATTAATAAATGAAATTTTTTCTGGCAAAAGGGGCTCAAGCTATTTTAAGCCTTCAAATTAATATAAAGCCAATATTTTAACACAATTAATACAAACCTTTGTCATATCTTTCATCTATAAAAAATCTAATTCTGATCAAGAGTACTGTTTTTCCTCTATCCATCTCCCTCTGTATTCTTGGTCAGAAATCATTAGACAATTTTAATCTAAAATTTATGTGTTATAAAAAAATATGATTAATTATTTTAACCCAAATAATACTCTTCAGATAATAAACAAAATACAGAAACTTGTTTTTGCACTTTTTGTTATTGTTTTAATGCTTGGATTGATTGAAGCTTTAATTCTCTCACCAGAAGATTATAAACAAAGTGATTCAGTTAGAATAATGTATGTCCATGTTCCTTCTGCGTGGATATCCCTTGGAATATTTTCAGTGATTTCAATTCTTTCATTTGGAGTATTTATTTTTAAAAATAAAAACTTTTCTTTAATTACAAAAAGTTTAGCTCCATCAGGTTTTGTATTTAGTATCATAGCTTTGGTAACAGGTTCAATTTGGGGCAAACCTACTTGGGGGACTTGGTGGGCTTGGGATGCAAGAATTACATCTATGCTTTTGTTAAGTATTTTTTATTTATTATTTATTTTGTCCTGGAGAATAACCACAGACTCAGATAAGGCACAAAGAATTAGCTCGTTTATAGCTATTATCGGTCTTATTAATATTCCTGTCATAAAATTTTCTGTTGAGTGGTGGAACACATTACATCAACCAGCCTCAGTTAATATTTTAGAAGAAACCACAATCCATTCCTCAATGCTGACCCCATTAGCTATAATGACTGCGGCATTTGCACTATTTTCACTTTTGATATTTTTAATGAAATATAATACAGAACTGTTAAAAATTAAGAATAAAGGTCTTAATAGATTATGATTAATGAAATTATAAATATGAATGGATATGGTTTATACGTTTGGTCATCATTTATATTCACCCTAATTTCTTTTGGTTTTTTGTATGTTGTAACAAAATTAAATTTGATTACAGAGAAAAAGAAGTTTGAGAAAAATTTTAAAGTGCTTGATGAAAATAAAGTTGTATCAGCAAATAAGCAAAAAACGTACAGAGAGATATTAGCAAACACTCATACCTCTAAAGTTTAATTAAAATTCACATGTACGGTAAAAAAGTTAAATTTAGAGCACTCTTTATATTTTTAATCTTAATATCTATAATACTTTCAATTTTTCTTGTTACAAAATCTTTGGAGGAGAATGTAGTATATTTTAAATCTCCTACCGATATTAAAAATTTTACAGAAGTTAAAAATACTGAAAAAATTAGAGTTGGTGGCATGGTAAAAAAAAATTCAATAAAAATAAATGATAAAGAAATTTTCTTTATTATTACTGATTTTAAAAATGAACTTTTAGTAAACTTCACAGGCTCTGTCCCTAATTTATTTGAAGAAGGTAAAGGTGTTGTAGCCGAGGGGATTTTAAAAGATAAAAGTTTTCTTAATGCTGATAAAATCCTTGCAAAGCATGATGAAAATTATATGCCACCAGAAGTAAGTGAGGCATTAAAGAATAATTAAAAAATGTTAAATTATTTCGGGAATTATTCATTATACATAGCTTTAATTGCATCTATCTACCTGATAATTAAATCTTATATAGACACGAATATTAATATTAAAAATCTAAACAAGAATTTAGTTTTGATTACGTCAGTGCAGACTGTTATGATTATAATTAGTTTTATAAGTCTAGTTGTTGCATTTATAATTTCAGATTTTAGTAATGAAACAGTTTTTAACAATTCGCATACCTTAAAACCTTTGTTTTACAAAATTTCTGGTTCATGGGGAAATCATGAAGGTAGTTTGTTACTATGGCTGCTTGTTTTATCTGTTTTTCTTTATATTTTTTTACTAAAATCAAGGTCACAAAATATAAAGTACAGACTCTTAACTTTGTTATTTCAGCAAATAATTATTTCAGGCTTTTTGATTTTTATTTTGTTAACATCAAATCCTTTTAATACTGTTTTTCCAATTCCTTCTGAAGGATTAGGACTGAATCCAATTTTACAAGACCCAGCTTTGGCTATTCATCCGCCAATTTTATATTTTGGATATGTTGGAACCTCAATAATATTTTCAACATCACTTGCAGCATTAGTTGCAGGGAATATCGGTGACAGTTGGGCGAAACATATAAAGAGTTGGGTTTTAGTTTCATGGATTTTTTTAACAATCGGAATTTTGCTTGGCTCTATATGGGCGTATTACGAGCTTGGATGGGGCGGTTTTTGGTTTTGGGACCCAGTAGAAAATGTTTCACTAATGCCGTGGTTTTGTCTAACGGCGCTTTTGCATACTGTAATTGTATTAGAAAAAAGAAATTTGTTTAAAGAATGGACAATAATTTTATCAATTACTACATTTTCATTAAGTATGAGTGGTACATTCCTTGTAAGATCAGGAATTCTTAATTCAATACATACATTTGCAAATGATCCTTCAAGAGGAATATTCATATTAAGTTTTTTGTTTGTATTGGTGATAATGTCTGTAACAATCTTCTTCTTTAATCAAAATAAACTAACTAGCACAATTAAAAACAGCTTTATAATTAGCAAAGAGACAGCAATATTGGTTAATAATTGGTTTATGATGTTTTTCCTTTCAGTTGTATTAGTTGGAACAATTTATCCAATTTTCTTAGAAGTTTTGAATGGGTCTAAAATTTCAGTTGGACCACCATTCTACCATAATCTTTTGATACCTTTTTTAATACCATTTTTGGTGTTTATGAGTTTTGGTCCAGGTTTAAAATGGATTAAAGATAAATTAAAAAAGTTTGAATATAATCTTTTAATTATCTTTTTAGCATCAATTTTAATTTCTTATTTTATTTTAATAAATACAGAAAAAAAATTTTTGTTATCAGTCCCATTGATAATTTTGAGCTTTTATCTTTTGTTAGTTACAATAAATGACTTTTTTAATAAAAAATCATCTTTGAGTCAAAAGGTCTCTCATTTTGGATTTAGCCTATTGATTACAAGTATTTTATTAAATGGGTTATTTTCAAATGAATTTAACGCAAATATGAAAGTAGGTGAGGAAAGAAAATTTAATGATAAAGTTATTAAACTTAATAGTGTAAGTGTTCGAGATATTGATAATTTCAAATCTCTCAAAGCAAATTTCGAAATTAAAAATCAAAATTCTTTTATTCAGTTATCACCTGAGGTCAGAATTTATCAACAGCCTTTTACAATTACGAGTGAAGCAGATATTAAAACAACTTTATTTTCAGACAATTTTTTAGTTTTTAATATTCTAAAAGATGATGGTTACTATAATGTCAGATATCAATATAAACCTGTCATGATTTGGATTTGGATATCTACAATATTAATAAGCATTGGTGGTTTACTAAGTTTAATTAAAAAAAATGAAAAAAAATATTAAATTTATAAGTTTAATATTATCTCTGATAATAGTTTTTATTTTATTGCTTAAAGGTTTAAATGTTTCAAAAGATTATTCAAATGAGAAACTAAACAGCAAAATAGATTTTTCTTTTAAAGTAAAAAAATTATTTAACGATGAAGTAATAAATATTGAGGATTTATTTAATGAAGAGGATTTGTCAGTTATAAATATCTGGGCTTCTTGGTGTGCCCCTTGTAAGGATGAGCATCCTAATTTAATGCAGCTAAAAGATATGAATATTAAAGTTGTTGGAATAAATTATAAAGATAATCCAAAAAATGCAAAAAATTTCCTTAATTTACTAGGAAATCCTTATTCAGAAATAATAACTGATAAAGACGGAACAAAATCCATAGAATTTGGAGCAATTGGCGTTCCTGAAACTATTGTTATTAATGGCAAGACAAATAGTATTATAAAAAAGTTTATCGGACCATTAAGCAATGAAAATATTATAGAAATAAAAAGTTTAATAAATGAAAAAACCTAAATTTATAAATCTTATTTTATTTTTTATTTTAATTTTTAAAACTTCTTATGCTAATGAATTAAATTCACAAGTAGATCAAATCACAAAAAATTTAAGATGTTTGATTTGTCAAGGTCAATCGGTTTATGATTCACAATCTGATTTTGCAATAAGTATGAAAACTGTTGTAAAAAATAAACTTGATGAGGGAAAAGAAGAAAAAGAAATATATGAATATTTAAAAAATAAATATGGCGAATGGATTGTCTATGAACCAGAATTAAATCAAAATACTTTTTTACTTTGGCTAATCCCTTTGATTTTATTCATTTTTGGTGGCCTATTAATTACTAGAAAAGTATCTATAAAGTAATTAAACTTAGTTATGAAAGTTATTATCAAATCCTTATTATTTTTTTTTATTACTATTTCATTTTCTAATGCAGAAAATAAATGGAGTTTTTATACTGGAATGTTTGATTTTAGTGATGACGGAAAGAAAGCAAATCTTTTTGGAGCTGAATATGTAAATTATTCATCAAGTAAAGACATTTTTTTAGGCAATGTCCAGCCTGTAACTGGTGGAATGATAACTGCAGACGATGCCATCTATGTTTATACAGGATATCAATTAAATCAAAAATCTAATTCAACCACTTTTTCTCCTAGTTTTGCAGTTGGATTATATGATGAAGGTGATGGCAAAGACCTAGGGCATGCAATTGAATTTAAAACGCAAATTCAAGTATTATTTGAAATATCTTCAAGTTCAGAAATTGGTATTTCATATAATCATATTTCTAATGCAAGTTTAGGAGATAAGAATCCTGGGGCAAATAGTTATATGTTTAATTTTACTAAAAAATTTTAATTTAAGATATGAGATTAAAAGATTGTCATAATTTCTATGACTTTAGAAAACTAGCTAAGCAAAAATTACCATCGCCAATTTTTCATTATATTGATGGTGCAGCTGATGATGAAATAACTTACGCAAGAAATAGCAGTGCATTTAATGATGTAGATTTAGTTCCAAATGTTTTGAGAGGGGTAGAGAATGTTGATTTATCTACTACAATATTCGGAAAAAAATTAGATTTACCATTTTACTGTTCACCAACTGCTCTTCAAAGGTTATTCCATTATGATGGTGAAAGAGCTGTTGGAAAAGCTGCTCAAAAATTTAATACTATGTTTGGTGTTTCAGCATTAGCAACTGTTAGTGTTGAGGAAATATCTTCTTTGATTGATACTCCAAAAATGTTCCAGTTTTATTTTCATAAAGATAGGGGTTTGAATGACTCTTGTTTAGAAAGAGCAAAAGCAGCAAAATTTGATGTTATGGCTTTAACGGTTGATACTATCACTGGGGGAAATCGTGAGAGAGATCTGAGAACAGGCTTTACTTCACCCCCTAAACTAACATTATCAAGCCTATATAGCTTTGCTACAAAACCTATGTGGGGGATAAACTACTTAACTAAAGGAAAGTTTGAATTACCTCACTTACAAGATTTTGTAAAAGAAGGAACAGATACCAATACTTCGATTGGACAATATTTTTCTACCATGTTGGATCAATCAATGAATTGGGATGATGCTGAAAAATTATGTTCGCAGTGGGGAGGCCATTTTGCTCTCAAAGGTGTGATGAGTGTAGAAGATGCTAAAAGAGCAGTAGATATTGGGTGCACTGGAATAATGGTTTCAAATCATGGGGGCAGACAGTTAGATGGCTCAAGATCACCTTTTGATCAATTAGCAGAAATTGTAGATGCTGTGGGTGATAAATTAGATGTTATTTGTGAGGGAGGGTTTCAAAGAGGAACTCACATGCTTAAGGCTTTATCTATGGGAGCAAAAGCTTGTGCTGGAGGAAGACTGTATCTTTATGCTTTGGCAGCTGCTGGCCAGGACGGAGTAGAGAGAGCACTTAATTTATATAAAACAGAATTAGTAAGAGACATGAAATTAATGGGATGCACAAAAATAAGTGATCTAAATCGAAATAATTTAAGGTTCCGAAATGTATGAGTTTAAAAGATTGTTATAACTTCGAAGATTTTAGAAAATTAGCAAAAAAAAAATTACCTTCCCCAATTTTCCATTACATCGATGGAGGTGCAGATGATGAAACAACTTTAAAGAGAAATACAAATTCATTTGATGACTGTGACTTAGTTCCTAATATTCTTAGAAGCGTTGGAGAACCAGATTTATCTACCACAGTTTTTGGTAGAAAAATCGATATGCCAATTTTTTTATCTCCAACAGCGATGCAAAGCCTATACCATCCTGATGGAGATAAAGCATCTGCAAGAGCTGCTGAAAAATTTGGTACAATGTACAGCATGTCTACTATGGCTTCTTTTTCAATCGAAGAGATTGCAAATATATCAAGTGGTCCAAAGTTATTTCAACTTTATATTCATAAGGATAAATCATTTACCGATGATTTAATTGATAGATGTAAAAGAGCAAATTTTGATGGTTTATGCTTAACTGTCGATACTTTGGTAGCAGGCAATAGAGAAAGAGATCATAGAACGGGTTTTACTACTCCTCCAAAATTTACATTAGAGAGCTTAGTCAATTTTGCAATTAAACCTGGATGGTTGTTTAGATATTTTACTAATAAGAAGTTTGAACTTGCAAATATAAAACACAAAACTGATAAGGGAACAAATATCACCAAGTCAGTAATTGATTATGTAAATGAACAGTATGATCCCAAAATGAATTGGGGAGACGCTGAGTATTGTGTGAAAAAGTGGAATGGACCTTTTGCATTGAAGGGTGTTATGTCAGTTGAGGATGCAAAAAGAGCAGTTGATATTGGATGTACTGCAATCATAATTTCAAATCATGGAGGTAGACAATTGGATGGCTCAAGAACACCTTTTGACCAATTAAAAGCTATTTCAGATGTAGTAGGCGATAAACTTGAAATAATTTTGGATGGAGGGGTTAGAAGAGGGACCCACGTATTAAAAGCATTAGCTGCTGGAGCAACAGCTTGTAGTTTTGGTAAAGCATTTTTGTTTAGTTTAGGAGCAGGTGGACAGCAAGGAGTTGAGAGGCTGCTTCAAAATATGCACGATGAAATTAGACGTGATATGATCTTAATGGGCTGTAAAAACGTAAAAGAGTTAGATAGATCAAAGATTATTTACCGAAATTAAATTTTAATATAAAAAATATTTATAAATTTTTTCATTTTAAATAAATAGACATGAAGTATCTTTTCAGTTAGTTTGTCGTCGAAAAATTATGATTGAATTATCAAAAGCATTAGACCGATTAGGAACTGAAAGTGCATTCTCTGTTTTAGCTGAGGCTAAAAAATTGGAAGCACAAGGTAAACCAATGATTCATTTAGGCTTGGGTCAACCAGATTTTAAAACCCCAAAACATGTTGTTGAAGCTGCAAAAAAAGCATTAGATGATGGACATCACGGTTATGTTTTATCAAATGGTATTCCAGAATGTCGAGAAGCTGTTACGAGGTGGGTAAAAAGACTTTACAGTACAGATATTGATCCTAATAGAGTATTAATAATGCCAGGCGGTAAACCAACAATGTATTATGCAATCACTTGTTTTGGTGAACCAGGTGCAGAAATAATTCATCCAACTCCAGCTTTTCCTATATATGAGTCTATGATTAATTATTCCGGAGCAAAAGCTGTTCCTTATGATTTGACAGAAGATAAAGATTTAAAATTTGATCCTGATAAACTTTTATCTTTAATAACCGATAAAACTAGACTTTTGATTTTAATAAATCCTAATAACCCAACTGGAAGTTTTGTTGAAAAACCAGCTATAGATTATTTAGCTAAAGAATTAGAAAAACATTCTCACGTAACAATTTTAAGCGATGAAATTTATAGTAGGCAAGTTTTTGATTATAAAGAAATGCCATCTTTTTTTAATTACCCAAACTTAAGAGATAGATTAATTGTTTTAGAAGGATGGAGTAAAGCATATTCAATGACTGGATGGAGACTTGGATGGAGTTTCTGGCCAGAACATTTAGTTGAGCATGTAAACAAACTTTTAATTAATAGTGTATCTTGTGTAAATGCAGCTGCTCAGTATGCTGGCATTGCAGCTCTAGACGGACCAGAGGACTCCATAAAAGATATGCTTGATAAGTTTACATTAAGAAGAAATTTAATTCATAAAGGATTGAATGATTTACCTGGTGTTGAATGTAGTTTGCCAGGTGGTGCTTTTTATGCATTTCCAAACATTAAAGGAACAGGAATGAGTGGATCTGAATTTTGTAAAAAAGCAATGCATGAAGCTGGTGTAGCAATTGTGCCAGGGACTGCATTTGGTAAAACATGTAATGATTACGTTAGATTTAGTTTTGCAGCATCTAGAGATAATATAATGCAAGCCTTAGAAAACATAGGCAAGATGCTATCTAAATAAACTGTATTTTTAATAAATTCTTTTGTATTATTAATTAATGAATGAAATTGTCCAAACAGAATTAAAAAAAATTTTTAATGGTAGATTTTCCACATCTGAATCTACTAGATCAAATTATGCTAGAGGTGAAGACACATACAATCCTATTTTATCAAAAGCTGTAGTTTTTCCAGAGACAAACGAGGAAGTTTCTCAAATTCTAAAAATATGTAATGAGCATAAAATTCCAGTTGTTCCTTTTGGAACTGGTACTTCTTTAGAGGGTCATGTAGTTGGTAATCAAAATGGAATTACAATTTCATTAGAGAAAATGAATAAAGTATTAAGTGTAAATGCTGAGGATTTTGACTGTAGAGTTCAAGCAAATGTAACAAGAAAACAACTGAATGAATATTTAAGAGAAGACGGTGTATTCTTCCCAATAGATCCAGGTGCCGATGCTGCCTTAGGTGGAATGGCATCTACATCTGCATCAGGAACTATGGCTGTCAAATATGGAACAATGAGAACTGTAGTCTCGGGGCTTACAGTTGTTTTACCAAATGGAGATATAATCAAAACAGGAGCAAGAGCTAAAAAATCTTCTGCTGGATATAATTTAACTAACTTATTTATAGGATCAGAGGGAACACTTGGAATTATTACTGAGGTTCAACTTAGATTATCCCCAATACCGGAAAGTATTATGAGTGCAGTTTGTTATTTTCCGGATCTAGACTCTGCAGTGAAAACGTCCCAAGAGGTCATTCAATATGGTGTTCCAATTGCGAGAATTGAAATGTTAAATAAAGATCAGATGGAAATCAGTATTAAATATTCGAATTTAAAAAATATTAAAGCCTCACCAACATTATTTTTTGAATTTCATGGAAGTGAATTATCAAATAATGAATCAATAAAAATTGTTGAAGAATTATCGAAGAATAACGGTGGAAGTGATTTTCAATGGGCATCTTCATCTGAAGAACAAAAAGTATTGTGGAAAGCAAGACACGATGTTTATTATTCTGTAAAAGCTTTAGGAAATGATATGAAAGTTTATTCTACAGATGTATGTGTACCAATTTCAAAATTAGTTGAATGCATTTCTTGGGCTGAAAAAGAAGTTAAAAGATTAGGATTAACAGCACCAATGGTTGGACATGTAGGAGATGGAAATTTTCATTCTATAATTTTATATGACCCAGATGACGAAGAAAAACAAAAAAAAATTAGACAGTATAGTGATGATCTTATTAATAAAGCTCTTGAATTAGAGGGAACAATTACCGGAGAACATGGAATTGGACTTCAAAAAAAACATTATTTACTCAGAGAACATCCAGATAATTTACCAGTGATGAAGGCTATTAAAAGAAGCATAGATGTGAATAACATAATGAATCCTGGTAAAGTTTTCGATTTAAATTAATCTAAAGCTTCATGAAAAAAATATTGATTACAAGACGACTTCTAAGATCTTGTGAGGATAAAGCAAAAGATTTATTTGATGCAAACTTCAATTTAAATGATGAATTATATTCTCAGAAAAGATTGATTGAAATGAGCAATGGTTGCGATGGTATTTTATCAGCTCTTACCGACAAACTTGATGAAGAAACAATCAATCTACTACCTAATACCATAAAAATTATTTCAAATTTTGCAGTTGGTTTTGGAAATATAGATTTAGAAGCTACAAAAAAAAGAGGTATTGCAGTTACGAACACTCCGGATGTATTGACAGATGCTACTGCTGAAATTGGTGCGTTGCTTATACTAGGAGCTTGCAGAAGAGCTTCTGAAGGGATTGAAAAAGCTAGAGAAGGTGGATGGGTTTGGTCTGCAGATATGTTAATAGGTAAACAATTGACTGGTACAAGACTTGGAATACTTGGAATGGGAAGAATAGGTCAGAAAATTGCAAAAATAGCAAAATCACTGGGGATGATAATTCATTATCATAATCGATCAAAACTGAGTGAGGATAAAGAACAAGGTGCAATTTATCATGATAATTTAAACGATCTTATGAAAGTATCTGATGTTCTGTCAGTTTGTTGTCCTGCATCTAAAGATACAATAAATTTAATAAACAGAGATGCTCTTGAGCTATTGCCTAAAGGTGCTGTTGTCACAAATGTAGCAAGAGGAGATATTGTTGATGATGATGCTTTATTAGACGCTCTTGAGAGAAGAAAAGTATATGCTGTTGGTCTTGATGTTTACAAAAATGAGCCAAATTTAAATCCAGGATATTTAAAACATAAGAGCGCTTTTATTCTTCCACACCTAGGTAGCGCAACAAAGGAAACTAGGACTGCCATGGCAAACCTTGCAATTGATAATTTGGATGAATTCTTCAAGACTGGTGGGTGTAAAAACAAAGTCAACTAACAATCTCAAGTTGTAATTGGTAATTAAAATTATTCTAAGTTCCTAGACTTATTTTTCATTTCAATTTAAAATTTAATTATAAAAATTAACCTTTGAGAGGAAAATAATGAAAGCACAGGTTTTACATAAGTATGATCCTGAGATGAAAGAAGCTGTTTGGGTCACGGGAGAAGAGTTACCAAATCCTAAAATTGAGAAAGCAAGCGATGTCATTGTTAAAATTGGAGCCGCAGGTGTTTGTAGAACTGACTTGCATATCATTGAAGGAGTTTGGAAGCACATCACAGATCAAAATAACGATCTATTGCCAATGGTAATGGGACACGAGAATGCTGGATGGATAGAAGAAGTTGGTAAAGATGTTTCAGGATTTAAAAAGGGAGATGCAGTAATTTTGCACCCAAAAGTTTCTGGCACTGGAGGAACATGTTTGGATTGTCGGAGAGGTAACGATATGCATGCTGAAGATCCAATTTTTGCGGGTTTGAATGTTAAACACGGAGGATATTCAGAATTACTTCAAACAAGTGTAAGAAATTTAATAAAAATTCCAAAAGTCTTAGGTCCAATAGATGTTGCGCCATTTTCAGACGCAGGTTTAACTGCTTACAGAGTTGTTAAAAAAGCTACGAGACACCTTTTGCCGGGAGAAAACTGTGTAATTATAGGTGCAGGTGGACTAGGACACATAGCAATTCAATGTATGAAAGCAATGTGTGCTGCAAATATTATTGTTGTTGAAAAAGCAAAAACACCTTTAGACCATGCAATGGAACTTGGAGCTGACCATGGAGTTTTAATTGATGGTAATGAAATTGAAAAAGTAAAAGAACTTACAAAAGGTAAAGGAGCAGAGGCTGTTATAGATTTTGTTGGTGAAAAGGGTTCTACACCAATGGGAATTAAGATGACTAAAGCAACTGGGACGTTTTATATTGTAGGTTACGGAGAAGAAATAAGAGTTTTGGCGATTGATATGATCGATCAAGAAAAAAGTATAGTTGGAAGCTTAGTGGGCACTTGGGCTGAATTATATGAACTAATGGAATTAGCGGATAAAGGTTTAGTAAAACTTTCAATGAAAGAATACAAACTAGAAGAAGCTAACAAAGCACTACATGATTTAAACGATGGCAAGATTAAAGGTCGTGCAGTTCTAGTTCCATAAATAACAAAAGAGAGGAAATGAAGATGAAGACAATAAAAACTTGCGTAACTGCTCTAATATCAGCTTTGTTGGTACTTAGTCCTGTTGCGTATGCAGATAAGTGGAGCGATCAATTTCCACATATCAAAAACACTGGGGATATTCCTGGTGAGTGTTCTTATGAAGCAATGTCTAAGAAAAACTACAAAGGTAAGACACTAAAAATTAACACACATGCTGTACCAGTAATGGGTGAGCCAACAGCTCTTCATGCTGAACAGTTTGCAAAACTAACAGGGGCAAAAGTTGATGTAACACATACACCAGCTGGAGATCTATATGCGAAAGCTATGGTTCCTTTCCAAGCAGGTCAAGCTCCATACGATATCGTTTTTGGTTTTTCAAATTTCATAAACGATTGGAGAAGATATTTAGAGCCTGTTCCAAAAAAATATGTTGAGATGAAACAAATGCAAGACGTTACGCCATCTCACATTGGTGTAGCATCATGGGATGGTGTTATGTATCAGTTTCCTGTTGATGGAGACAGACACTATCTAAAATACAGAAAAGATGTAATTGATAATCCAGAGTACCAAAAGAAATATAAAGCTGATACTGGTAAAGATTTAAAAGTACCAACTACTTGGAAAGAGTATGGAGAAATGGCTGCTTATTTCAATGGATGGGATTGGGATGGTGATGGCGAATTAGAATATGGATCAGCAGAAGTTATGAAAAAAGACGACCTAATGTATGCTGCTTTCTATTCAAGATCCGCTGCTTATTCTAAAAATCCAAAAACACCTGGTGGTTTCTTTTTCGACTTAGAGACTATGACACCACTAATTAATAATCCAGGATTTGTAGAAGCATTAACAGATTGGGTTGCTGCAACTAAGTATGTCCCTCCAGGAGGAATAAACTTTGGTCTAGGTGATGAAATTGGGTCATTTGGTGGAGGACAAACATTGTTTAGTTTTTCATGGGATGATGCATTTGTTGCTGCTATGCAACCAGATAGTCCAATAAACAATAAAGTTGGTGCTGCACAATTACCAGGAGCAACAAAAGTTTGGAATAGAAAAACTAATAGCTGGGATGAAGGTTTTAACCAAGCTCCTTTCTTCGTATGGGGATGGGCAGTTGGTGTAGCTAAGAAAAGTAAAGAGCATGAGATGGCATTTGATTATTTATGTTTCTTTGCAAACGAAGCTAACCACCAGGCTGATATTGGAATTGGTAGATTTGGAGTAAACCCATTCAGAGACGCTGATTTCCAAGCTGATGTTTGGACTCAAATTGGTTGGGATAAAGATATTGCTCAATCATATGTAGATACTCTTGCGCAAATGGAAAAAAGTAAAAATAGAGTATTTCCATTAAGAGTTCCTGGAACTTTTGAGTTTAATGCTGCTTTAGCAACAGCTGCTGCAAAAGCACTTGCTGGGCAATTATCTCCACAAGCTGCTTTAGATGAAGCTGCTAAACAGTGGAACGATATACTTAACAGAGTAGGAAAAGATAATGTAAGAAAAGCCTATGCTGTTGGTGTAGCAATGGAAGACAATAAACAATAATAAATTGAAGTGTGTGGCCGTTATCTAACGGCCACACTTATAAAAAATCCAAAAAAAAATAAAGTATGAATTTTAAACACAAGTTTGTTTTTCTATTTCCCGGACTGTTCGTACTTATTGGCATTTTAATTTTTCCTATAATATTTACAATTAGGCTTAGCCTTTCTGGCTGGAATAGTTACACACCAGAAATGAACTTTATAGGTATAACGAATTATATAAGACTATTCACAGATGACCCAAGATTTTGGGAATCATTTTTTAGATTAAGCTTTTTATCAGTAACAACAGTAATTCTCCAATATATTATTGGATTTGCTCTGGCCATGATGGTTTGGAGGGATATAAAATTTAAGAGATTTTTTAGAGTAATTTTTCTAATACCAATGATGACAACCCCAGTAATAATGACAGTTATTTGGAGAACTTTTTTTCACGAATCTTTAGGTCCTGTTAATGATCTTTTGGGAGGCTTAGGAGTGAAACCAATACTTTGGTTGAGTGACCCTGTAATTGCAAAATTTACAGTTATAATTGTTGAAGTTTGGCAATGGACACCTTTTATGTTTTTACTTTTATTAGCGGGACTTTTATCACTTCCTAAAGAACCATTTTTAGCAGCAGCGATTGACGGTGCTAGTCCATTTAGAAAATTTGTCTATGTAACTTTTCCCTTAATGGCGCCAATCTCAATTGGAGCAATAATAATAAGACTAATTGAGGCTTCAAAAATTATGGATACAGTATTTGTTTTAACATCTGGTGGACCAGGAACTGCCACTGAGACATCAAGTTTTTATATTTATATTAAAGGATTAAGAGAATTTCAAATGGGATATGCAGCAACACTTTCTTTCACATATCTAGTTATCATGATTATAAGTTTGACAATAATTGCTAAAGTTTTAACAAAATTAATGATCAAGGAATAAATATGACAAAACTTTATACTTTTCTTAAATATTTCTTTATTACTTTTTGGACTGTGTTTGTTGTTGCGCCATTTTTATGGGCTGTATCAACCTCATTTAAAGATTTCCAGTCTGTAAATAGTAAAGTTACATATATACCTTGGTTAGATTTTGAACCAACATTGGAAGGTTGGAGGGTTTTAATTAAGTCACCAGCAAAAGGTGGAGTTGATATTGTTGAACCTTATTTTAACAGTATATTTGTAACCTGTACTGCGAGCCTTATCAGCATTGTACTTGGAACTTTAGCTGCTTATGCGTTGTCTAGATTTACCTTTAAGGCAGGGTTTGTAAGAAATAACGACATCACTTTCTTCTTTATTTCTCAAAGAATTATGCCTCCAATAGTACTATCGATTCCTTTCTTTATTTTTTTGAGCACCATAGGATTATTAGACAGTTTATTAGGATTAGTAGTAGTCTACATCGTTTTATTAATGCCAATAGCTGTTTGGATTATGGTAGATTTTTTTAATAGGGTACCCAAAGAGTTGGATGAAACAGCACTAATTGATGGATGCAATCCTTACCAAGCATTTTATAAAGTTGTTTTGCCAAACTCAATACCCGGTTTAATAGTTGCTGGAATGTTTTGTATTATATTTGGATGGATAGATTTCTTTTTTGCATTCATTTTAACATTTACTGAGGTACAATTATTACCAGTAAAGGTTGTTGCTCTTAATTCATCAATAACTCCTTGGTGGAGTTTATCAGCATCCGCACTAATTTCTGTTGCACCTTTAATCATTGTTGCGTTTGTAGTTGAAAGATATTTGTCAAAAGGAAATTTATCTGGAGCATTGAAATAATGAATTTAATTGGAGAAAATATTTCTTATAAGCCTGATGACCAGTTTCATTTAAATGACGTGTCATTTAATTTTAAAAAGGGAAATTTGTATACAATATTAGGTAGGACATTATCTGGCAAAACTACACTTTTAAAAACAATTGCAGGACTTTTAAATCCTGACAAAGGTGCCATTTCATTTGAAGAAAAAGATTTCATTAAAATTCCAGTGTGGGAGAGAAATGTTGCTATGGTTTATCAGCAATTTATCAATTATCCTCATTTGAATGTTTATGAAAATATTACTTTTCCATTGGTGCAAAGAAAATTAAGTGCAGAACAAATCAAAAGTGATGTAGATGAAGCTTTAAAAACTGTAGGATTGGTTGGTTTTGAGAACAGAAAAATTCAGGAATTATCAGGTGGGCAACAGCAAAGAGTTGCACTTGCAAGGTCACTCGCTAAAAAGGCAAAAATATTATTATTGGATGAGCCTCTCGTCAACTTAGATTACAAATTGAGGGAGCAATTAAGAGAGGAATTCAAAAGAATCTTTTCTGAGGGATTGTCACAAGATACGATTTTAATTTATTCCACAACAGATCCTCAAGAGGTGATGGAGCTTAATGGAGAAGTTATTGTATTAGATGAGGGCAAAGTATTACAAAAAGGTCCAGCAAAGGAAATTTTTGAAAATCCAACAAATTTAAAAGTTGCAGAGATATCAAATGATCCACCAATGAATGTTTTAAAAGGTTCAAAAAATTTAAAAAATCTAAACTTTGAGAATATTTTTTTAGAAATTCCAAATCATTTTAAGAATTTAGAAGATAAAGATTATAATTTTGGAATTAGAGCCTCAGAGGTAAAATTGGATGATAGCGGTGAAGAATTTGAGATAGAATTAGCAGAGATTAGCGGTTCAGAAACATTAATTCACTTAAAAAGAGGAAATTCAAAAATAATTGCTTTAATTGAGGAAGTAATGAATTTTAAAATTCATGAGAAGGTAAAAATAAAATTTAATGCAAATAAGTTTTATGCTTTTGGAGAAGATGAAAAATTAGTTTCTTCACCATATGGAGGATTGAATGGCTAAAATTGATTTATCTGAAATCTCTCACACTTATAATCCATTGGACTCAAAACCGACTTATGCTCTTAATCCTTTTTCAATGACATGGGAAAATGGCAAGCGATATGCGATTTTGGGACCTTCTGGTTGTGGAAAAACTACAATGTTAAACATAGTTTCTGGTCTTGTAAAACCATCAAATGGGCAAATATTATTTGATGACAATCCTGTAACTGAATTAAAAACAGAAGATAGAAATATTGCTCAAGTTTTTCAGTTCCCAGTAATTTACAATACTATGACTGTTTATGATAATTTAGCTTTTCCACTAAGATGCAGGGAATTTACAAAAGAAAAAATTGAAGAAAGAGTAAAAGCAGTTTCAGATACTTTAAACCTATCTTCATTTTTAAGCTCACCTGCTAGAAAATTAACAGCTGATCAAAAGCAACTTATTTCCTTAGGTAGAGGCTTGGTTCGAGAAGATGTTGCGGCCGTTTTAATGGATGAACCTCTTACAGTAATTGACCCAGATTTAAAATTTAGACTTAGAAGAAACTTAAAAGAAATTAATGAACAATATAAAACTACATTAGTTTATGTAACTCATGATCAAAATGAAGCTATGACTTTTGCAGAAAATATAATTGTTATGGATCAAGGAGAAATTGTGCAAGTTGGTTTGCCTAAAGATTTATTTGAAAGACCTAAAACGACTTTTGTAGGTTATTTTATTGGATCACCAGCAATGAATTTGTTTGACTCTGAGGTTCTGACAGATTTTGAAGTTAAAGTTGAAAGCGTAAAGATAAAAACGAATTCTAATCTTTCAAAACTTAAAGATAAAAAAGTTAAATTAGGAGTAAGATCAGAATTCATTGATATTGCAGAAAATGAAGGAGAAAACACTTTTAAAGCTAGAGTAAATAGAGTTGAAGATTTTGGAAATTTTAAACTTATAACTGCAAATATTGGTTCTAAGGTAATTAAATCAAAAGTTGAAAGAGAAAAACCTGTGACTGAAGGACAGGTAAATTTATATATACCGCCTGAAAAATGTTGCGTATATGTTGACGATAAGCTGATATAATTCAATCTAAGATTGAATATTATAAATTAAACTCATTTTAAGAAAGACACAAACATATTTATATGCTTTATTTATATTAAGTTAATTAACTTAAGAGGAGAAAAATATGGTTAAAGAGAAGAAATCATTGAAGGGTAAAATACCTTCAAGAAGAAAGTTCTTTAAAGCAGCAGCAGCGACTGGTGCAGCAGCAACAGCAGCTGTAGCAATGCCAAACCTAGCACTAGGTGGAGGTCACACAACACTTAAGATGCAAGCGGCTTGGCCTAGTGGAGCCAACATATTCTTTGAGATGGCAGGAGATTACTGCAAAATGGTCGAAGATATGTCGGGTGGTACACTAAAAATAGATCTGCAACCCGTTGGAGCAGTTGTAAAGACTGGTGAAATCGGAGAAGCTGTAAGTGATGGTGTGCTTGATATGGGTCACTGGGTTACAGCTTATTGGTATGGAAAGAACCCTGCAGCATCACTTTTTGGAACAGGTCCATCTTATGGTCTTTCATCTCAAGAAGTTATGGGATGGATGGAAGAAGGTGGTGGAAGAGCATTGTATGAGGAAACACTTGCTAAAGTCGGCTATGACTATGTTGGAGTTTTTGCGATGCCTATGCCTGCTCAACCGTTTGGTTGGTTCAAAAAGAATGTAACAAAAGCATCTGATGTAAAAGGTATGAAGTATAGAACAGTTGGTCTTGCAACTAACGTTCTTACAGCAATGGGAATGGTCGTTAGACAATTACCAGGTGGTGAAATACAACCAGCTATGAAAACTGGTTTGATTGAAGCAGCTGAGTTTAACAACCCTACTTCAGACTCTCAGTTTGGTATGCAAGATGTTTCTAAACATTATCACTTAGGATCATTTCACCAATCTCAAGAGATGTTTGAAATACCAATCAATAAAAAAACTTTTAATAGTTTGTCACCTGCACACCAAGCAATTTTAAAAAATGCTTCGTATGCTGCAAATACTGCAAACTACTTCAAAGCTTTAGTAAGATACTCAGCTGATTTATCTAAATTGATGAATGAGCACAAAGTAAATGTTTACCAAACTTCCGATGCAATTCTTGCAGAACAATTAAAAGGTTGGGATAAAGTTATTGGTGATTTTGCTGGTAAGGATCCGTTCTTTAAGAAGGTAGTAGATTCACAAAAAGCTTACGCTAAAAGAGTAATGAAATACTTACTAATGAATCAGCCTAATTACAGACTTGCTTATGAAAATGAGTTTGGTCCTTTAGGTAAAGTAAAAATCTAAAGCAAAACAACAATTAAAAAATTAAAGGGGGCTTTTAGCCCCCTTTTTAATAATTGATTAAATTTAATAAATCACGATAAATTAAGCTGATGCATTCATTTATAAAATTTGCAGACACATTGAGCTCATCTATGGGAAAAGCATTTTCATGGTGCATTGTAATATTGATGGGAGGGACTTGTTATGAAGTAGTCATGGCATATGTATTTAATGCTCCCACTTTATGGAATTTTGACTTCAGTTTACAAATGTATGGTGCAATTTTTATGATGGCAGGAGCTTATACTTTATCTACAGAGGCACATGTGAGAGGTGATGTAATTTATAGATTGTTTCCAACTAAAGTTCAGGCATGGATAGATCTTGTATTGTATTTTATTTTCTTTTTCCCTGGTGTCATTGCACTTGGATTTTATGGATATGAGTATGCCGCTAAAGCTTGGATGATAAAAGAAACTAGCTGGAATAGTCCGGCACAAATTCAAATTTATATGGCTAAATCATTAATCCCTCTTTCTGGAGCTTTATTAACTGTTCAAGGAGTTAGTGAAGTCTTTAGAGCAATTATTTGTATAAACACAGGAAAGTGGCCTGAAAGATTATCTGTCGATGCAGAAGAGACAGAAAAAGTTTTAATGAGAACTTCTCAAAAGGACGACAAGGCAGATGTTATTTAGTTTAACAAATCCAGAAATAGCAATTTTAATGATGGTGATATTTTTATTCGCTGTGTTACTTGGTTTTCCAATAGCGTTTACATTAATGGCTATGGGTCTTGGTTTTGGTTATTATGCTTATTTTGATCCTTCAAGGATGGATCATTTGTTTGATAATAGAATTTTTAAACTATTTGTCCAAAACACCTATTCTGTCATGGACAATCACGTCCTCACCGCTGTACCATTATTTCTTTTTATGGGCTATTTAGTTGAGAGGGCAGGAATAGTTGCAAGACTATTTTATGCTATAAGACTTGCCTCTCACTCTTTGCCAGCTTCAATGGCTGTAGCTGCGCTTGTAACTTGTACTTTGTTTTCAACAGCAACAGGTATCATTGGGGCAGTTGTAACCCTAATGGGTTTATTGGCTTGGCCTGCAATGGTTAAGGCGG